>JAISXR010000070.1 GCA_031270375.1 Synergistaceae bacterium
CAGCGGGCGGGCGAGATATACAAGGCGAGGGTCGACAGCGTACTGCCGGGGATGAACGCGGCTTTCTTGAGCCTGGGCGACGGCAGAAACGGGTTTCTGTACCTGAACGACGTCAGGGACGTGACGGTCAAGTCGGGCATGGACATGCTCGTGCAGGTTCTCAAAACCCCGAACCGGGGCAAAGGGGCCCGCGTCTCCCCGAGAGTGTCGCTCGCCGGCAGGTATCTCGTCCTCGTCCCATCGAACAGGGACGTGGGGGTGTCGAAGCGCATAGAGGACGCCGACGAACGCACGCGTCTCCGCTCGCTCGTCCGAAAACTGCGGCCCGAGGGGTGCGGCTTGATAGTTCGTACCATGGCCGAGGGCTGCGACGAGGAAAGCCTGGCTCGCGACGTGGGCGAACTTATGGATGAGTGGCTGGAGGTCGAGCGCAAGGCCAAAAAAATCGCGGCCCCGTGCCTTCTGCACAGGGACATTGGCTTGGTGGAGCGGATACTGCGCGACGAGCTGACCGAGAGCATCGGGGAGATCGTGGTCGATTCGCCCGACGAATTCGAGGACATATCTTCGTTTGTGGAGCGTTTCGCTCCCGACGCGAGGCCGGAACTGTCGCTCTACAAGGGCGGGCTTCCGATATTCGACGTCTACGGCATCGAGCGCGCGATAGAGGAGATGCACGAGCGAAAGGTGTGGCTGCCGAGCGGGGCATACCTCGTGATCGACCAGACGGAGGCTTTGACCGTAATAGATGTGAACACCGGCAAATACATAGGTTCCAAGGATTTACAGGATACGGTCTATCACACCAACTTCGAGGCCGCGGAGGAGATAGCGCGTCAGCTTCGGCTGAGGGCCATCGGAGGCATCGTCGTCATAGATTTCATAGACATGGAGAGCCCGTCCGACAGGAATAAACTGGTGGAATCGCTTCAGGAGCTGTTTAAGGGCGACAGGTGTAAGGCCAGGATATACGGCGTGACCACACTCGGTCTGGTGGAGATCACCCGAAAGCGCGCGCGCCTCGACATGCGTTCGATAATCAGCAGGGGATGTCCCTTCTGCGGCGGTCTCGGCTGGGTCGAGAAAGAGGAGACCGTGGCAATGAAGGTGAAGCGGTTTCTGCGGCGCGCCGTCAACGGGTCGGCATCCGAGGCGTTTCTGGTGGAGCTTCATCCGGCCATAGCGCGATATATATCCGAGACATATCTGTCAATATGGGAGGAGGAGTTCGGACGCAGGTTTTATCTGGCCGAATATCCCGAATACGCGTGGGACAAGTTCAAAATAGATTTCCAGGGCACGGTTTCCCGCGTGGTTCATCGCGTAGAGGTCATGGAGCGCCGGGAGGCCACCGTAGTTGTACATAGCACGACTTCAGCTTAAGGACTTCAAGAGCTTCGGAGGTTCGCACGATCTGCCGCTGAACGCCGGAATGACCGCCATCGTAGGCCCCAACGGCAGCGGCAAGAGCAACATACTCGACTCCCTGAGATGGGTGCTGGGCGACTCCCACTCCTCGAAACTGCGGGTGACGAGGCAGGACGGGCTGATATTCAACGGATCGGCGTCGCGCCCCAAGAGCACGGAGGCCTCGGTCTCCGTTCAGTTTCGCGAGGGAACGCGCGTCTGCACGATCCGGCGCAAGGTGACTTCCGAGGCTGGGACGGCCGTCACGGTCGACGGAAACCGCGTGACGTTGACGGAGCTGGACGAGACCAAACGGTTGTGGCAGTTGGGCGGGGACAAGTTCGCCTTCATCGGGCAGGGCGAGGTGGCCGAGGTCATCCAGCAGCGCCCGCAGGCACGCAGAATACTCCTCGAATCGCTCTTCGGCATAGACTCTTACCGCAAGCGCCGGGAGGACGCGTCGTCTCGCCTGACGGAGGCGAACGAGGAATATCTGAGACTCAGGACCTTTTCGGCCGAGCTGAAAGCGAGATTCGACGAGATAGCTCCGGAGGTGGCGCGCGCGCGCGCCGCGCGCGAGTTGCTCGACGCGCTGGAGGAATACAGGCGTCTCTATTACTGGACGCGCCGGGCCGCCAACGAAGCGGCGTCTGCCGCCAACGAGACAGTGCGCGCCCTGCTGGAGGAACGCTCGAAAAAACGCGGGGCTTTTCTCGCCGCTTGGGGACGCAGCCTCGAAAAAATGGAGCGCGATGTCGCGGAGCTGTCGAACTCGCGGCAGATTCAGATAAGAGAACTGGACGCCGCGAAGGATATCATGGCCGGTTTCACGCGCACCGCCTACGGATACGGTACGTCGCTCGCGTCCTCCGCTCGGAGGATTTCGCAGTTGAGCGAGGAACTGTCGGCGATGATGGAGAAACTGGACGAGCTGAAACGCGAATCCGCCAAACACAGGGATTCGGAACATGCCATACGCGAGGAACACGAGGTATGCAAAAAATCGCTCGCCGATGCGGAAGGGAAGCACGCGCTCCTGGAAAGCCGCCTTCGCGCGGAGCACGAAAACACCGAGCGGCTGAATCGGGAGCGTGGAGAGGTCGAAGGCGAGATGACGGCGCTTTCTGGGCGCATGAAATCGCTGGGCGCGTCTCTTGCCCAGGCGGATTTGCGCAGGAAAGAATCGGTTTCCGCCGGCGACCCGCTCAAGGCCGTGAAAGCCGAGATGGAAAGCCTCGAAAAAAAACACGCGGAATTGCTGCTCGCCCAGGACGAAGCTGCGTCGCGTCACCGCGATCTGTTCGCGAAATTGCAGGGCGCGTCGGCCGACCTCCAGCGCAACAGGCGCGAGCTGTCGAAGATGACGAACCGCCTCGAAGAACTTCAGGAACGCGCCGCCACGGAAATTTATCCCCGCCCGGTGCAGCACATATTGTCGGCCGTCAAACTCGGAAAGCTCAAGGCCAATTTAAGGGCCGTGATCGACGCGTTTTCCTGTCCGCCGGAACTCGCGGTCGCGATGGAGGCGTTTCTCGGCGGACGCCAGTTTATGATACTAACCGATAAGATAGACGAGGCCGGCATCTGTATCGACATTCTCAAAAAGAGCCAGTTGGGGCGTGCCACGTTCCTCCCTCTGGAACGCAGCAGGCCCAGGACGCGCGCTTACGGCGGCGTGCCCGCGAAAAAAATAGTGGGATGGGTGATGGACCTCGTCAAATCCGAGGAACACTGGCGTCCGGCGCTCGAACACATAATGGGCGACCTGCTGATCGCCGAGGATTACGAGACGGGCGCGGAACTCGTCCGCGGTGGTTTCAGGCTGCCCGTCGCCACTCTAGACGGCGACGTCTTCCAGCCCGGTGGGACGATATCCGGCGGGCGCGCCGCGAAATCGGGCAAGTCGATGGAGATGATGAGCGCCATCGCGAGCCTCGAAAAAGAGACCGAAGCCGCCCGGCGTTTGGTGGAATCGCTCTCCGCCGGCTACACGAGACTGGAAGAGGATGAGGCCGCCGCTTCCGCGGCGAAGGACGCCGTATCGGCCGAGATAAGGGAGCTGTCCGCGCGCCGCAGCGCTTGCGACGAACGCAAGGAAGCGATAACGAGGGAGCGCGCGCGCGCGAAAAACGAGCGCGAATCGACCCTCGAATCGCTCAGCGAGTGCGGGAAGGTTTACCTCGCCTTGTTCGAGCGAAAAAAGTCGCTCGCGGAGCAGACGGCGGCCACGTCCCACGTAGAGGCCGACATGAGCCTGATCAAGGAGATAGAACAACTCAAGGGCAAAGTGGCCATAGCGGAGGAGAAACTGCGCTCCGGTTTCGTGCTGTCCGAACGTGTGGCCGCTGAGACGCGTGCGGTGATGAAATCGATAGCGGAGATGGAGACCGAGCGTGACGCGTGCGACCGCGATATGGTGAGCGCTCGGAGCGGGCTGCGCGCTCTCAGCAAGCGCTACGCCGAGGCCGCCCGATCGAGACGCCGCGCCGCGGATGGCATGGAGGATTTCAAGGAGCGGTACGACGCGATAACCAGGCGCCGAGAGCGACGGACAGCCCGCGTAGATGCCGCCCGCGAGGCGTCCCGTGCCGCCGTTGAGGCGCTCTCCGGCACGAACATGAAGGCGGTCGAGTTGTCGAGGGAGCGGGAGGAGATAATCCAGACGTGGGAAGAACAATACCCGTATCCCGGTCCGGAGACCGTGAAACTGGAAAACCCCGACGAAATCCGGCGCAGCATCAGGGAATGCGAGCGCGGCCTCAAGGCCATGGGGGAAGTCGACATGGGGGTGCTCTCGGAGGAACGCAGCCTCAAAGACCGCTTGGCGTTCCTTGGCGAACAGCTCGACGATGTCGGCGCCGGCATGAAGGAAATGGAACGCCTGATATCCGACGCCGACGAACAGGCGAGGACTATTTTCACCAACGCCCTGGTCGAGATCGACAAAAAATTCAACGATCTGTTCCAGCGACTTTTCGTCGGCGGCGACGCGCGGCTGGAAATGGTCGAGGGGGAATCCCTCTGGGACAGCGGCGTGGACGTGATAGCCCGCCCGCCGGGCAAACACCCCGCCAGCATAAACCAGCTTTCCGGCGGGGAACAGTCGCTTTCAGCGATAGCGTTGCTTTTCGCGTCGCTGGAAGTGGCATCCTGCCCCATCGCCGTTCTCGACGAGGTGGACGCGGCTCTCGACGAAGTGAACCTGAAGCGCTTCTCGGAGCTGGCGCGCGACGCCTCAAAGGAACGCCAGATACTGGTGATGACCCACAGACGCCTCACAATGGAACGCGCTGATGCCCTCTGCGGCGTAACTCTGGAAGAACCCGGCCTCTCGCAGGTGATAGGCGTCCGCGTAGAGGACTGGGTCTGATAAAAATCATTAGTGACTGGAGTGTGTCGAGTATGGGAGAAAATTTTATAGCCTGCGTGATTGTTGCTTTGATCGGTCTTTTTTGCATCCTCTGTTCGATCAAAAATTACAACTGGTTTTTTGAAAACCGCAAGGCAAAGCCGTTCGTCTGGCTGTTTGGCCGCAAGGGGGCCAGGATTGTGTATTTGACGTTAGGTGTTTTTCTGGTTGGTTTGAGCGTTGTAATAATGTTGTTTTTATAACGGCGTAGGGGCGCGCATCGCGCGTCCGTGATGGCATGGCAATAATAAATATCCGCGTCCGATCGCGGAGGAGGCATGACCGATGAGCGAAGAGATTTTCAGACCGGCTGATATATTGCTGCCGGATGTCACGGATATGCAAGCGTGGAGCGTTATCGCGTGCGACCAGTTTTCGTCTGAGCGGGATTACTGGGATCGCGTCGCATCGCGCGTCGGGGACGCGCCGTCGACGCTGCGCATGATACTTCCCGAGGCGTATCTCGGAGGCAGCGCGCACGAACATTTCGCGCGGGAGATATCGATTGCGATGCGAAGCTATCTCGGCACGGGAGTTTTTAGCGAATATAAGGACTCACTCGTGTACGTGGAGCGCAGGCTTTCAAATGGACGCACGCGACGCGGGCTCGTCGGCGCCATAGACCTCGACCGTTACGATTATTCGCCGGATTCGAGAGCACCCGTCCGAGCGAGCGAGATGACCGTCCCCGACAGGCTGCCCCCGCGCGTTGCCGCCCGTGCGTCCGCCGCCCTCGAACTGCCTCACGTCATCGCGCTCATAGACGACGCCGAAATGTCGGTCATCGAACCCCTCGAAGGGCAAAAAAACTCGTTCGAAAAACTCTACGACTTCGACCTGATGGAGGATGGAGGGCATATCACGGGGTGGCGCGTCACGGGCGGCGAAGCCGCGCGCGTCGCCAAACTCGTGAACGGGCTGCGCGGCGCGGCCGCGATGATAATAGGCGACGGCAATCACTCGCTCGCTGCCGCCAAGACCCATTGGGACGGACTGAAACGCAACGGTCCGGAGGATGCCGCCGCGCGTTACGCGCTGGTGGAACTGAACAACGTGTACGACCCGGCCGTCGAATTCAAAGCCATTCACAGGGTGGTTTTCGGCGTCAACGCCCATTCGTTCGTGAGGGATATGGAGCGCGCGATAGGCGGTCCCGGACGGTGCGGCGCGGAGTGGCGCTCGTCGGGCGAGGGCGGGAAAATTTCCGTGGCGGCTTCCTGTATAGGGGACGCGATAGAGGCCGTGCAGTCGTTCGTAGACGGCATATCCGAAAAGACGGGATGCCGCGTCGATTACATACACGGCGACGATGTTCTGGAATCGCTCTCATCGGCGCCCGACACCGTAGGGATAATCATGCCCGCCATGGGCAAGTCGGATTTCTTCGGCACTGTCCTGTCGAGGGGCGTATTCCCGAGAAAGAGCTTTTCAATAGGGGAGTCGCGCGACAAGAGATATTATCTTGAGTGCAGGAAGATCGTCTGAAATATTGTAGGCTTTTGTGATTTTGACCGCGCGTTCCTTCAAACCTTCCTCCGACCATATCACACGGACGAATTTCGTCCGTCCCAGATAATCGCCGCCCCGCATGATCAATCTAGTGAACATTGACAGCCTCTTGTCTTTGAATCTTGCGCCGAAATAAGGCAGGCATACCGCTTTTTCGATCTTCGGCGACCAAGCCTTGACCTCCGAGGCGCGATTCCCTTGTTATTGATCGGCGCTGTACCCTGTTCGGGCCGGGACGGTACAGCCTCGAAACGCAGAATCTTTCCTCTGATTTCATGCGTTATAGTATAATACAATAGTTTAAGGGTATATTTGCATAATTCAACCCGAATCCGTAAATCGAAAGGTAGTCCGGCTTGGAGTGTTTCTGGGCGCGCGACCTGTCGTGAAATTGCTCAGACGTACTGTCATGTAGGGGCAAAAGTTGCTCACTTGCAATGTCAGAGAGTATAGGGTACATTGGGCGGCGAACGAAAAC
>JAISXR010000160.1 GCA_031270375.1 Synergistaceae bacterium
ATGCCCGTCGTATCCTCGCAATACTGGAACTCAGTCCACGGCAACACTCCGGAGGAAGTAGCGCGCGACGAAGAGGGGCTGCAAGTCATGCGGACGCTCGGCAAAAACATGGCGTGGATGCTGAAGAACCTTCAAAACGGACACGCCTCAATTACCCCCCCGGAACGCGAAACGCGCATTGCGACGAATTTCATCCGGGACATCTGACAAATAGAGCCGCGTGAGGGCAATCATTCCGCAGGCATCCGTCAAAACGAGGAGGACTTGCGGAATTTCTCATCTCCCGCGGGAAGTTTTTCACATTCGCGCCTGAATCTGTCGATAAGGTCCGGTTCACGCGCGAAGGGGCGCGCTATTCCGAAAAATTCTATATTCGTCTTGTTCAGTATCTCGTGCATAGTCGATACCCTTCTGTTGCCGCCGGTGATGATTGTCGGAGCGCTGTTATCGGCGGCGGCAGTGGCGGCGGCGCGGAAATATGGGCCGACCTTGAAAATATGCGGCGTCCAATTGCCGCTCACTTCTATGGCGTCGATCCCGGCTTTCGAGAGAAGCCCGCACACGTAAAGGAAGTCTTCTTCCGTGATTCCATCCTCTATGCCGTCGTCGCAGTTCAGCTTCACCCAGACCGGGAAATCGTATCCGGTGGCGCTCCGTATCTGTGTGTAGGTCTCGATAATCATCCTGGAGCGATTTTCGATGGAGCCGCCATACTCGTCGGTCCTGCGGTTGTAGTAGGGGGTGAGGAACTGGCTCAAAAGAAGCCCATGGGCGCAATGAATCTCCACACCGTCGTATCCCGCTTCGCGAGCCCGCGCGGCCGCGTCCGCGAATCTTTTCTGGATCAGTTTTATCTCGCCGAGGCGCATTTCCCGCGCCAGTGTGCCTGTGACGATATTGGACACCGAACTCGGGGCGATCGCCACTATCCAGGTATTGTCGCCGACAGCCGCGTACGAGCCTATATAAGCCAGTTGCGCGATCAACCTGACGTCATGTCTGTGCACGGCTTCCGCGAGTTTCCGGTGTCCCAGAATGAAAGAGTCGCTGCAAAGCGCCACTACGGGAAACATATGTTCCTCTCCGTCGACTAGAGTCATGCCCGTGACGATGGCGGCCACGCCGCCGCGCGCGATTGCCGCGTAATTGGTGATCATCGTTTCCTCCACGAAACCGCCGAAAGTGGTGTCGGAGACGGCTGCCCGGATGAAACGATTCCGCATGGACAGTGTACCCATTTTTGTCCTGTCGAATAAAGATTTCAAGGCTCTCACCTCCCTGTGAAGGCGTACTTCAAGTATAGCGGACAAATGGAGGGTGCTGGAAAACCGAAATTCATATTCCCCTGGGGCGCACGCGTTCTCTCATTCTCCTGAACACTCCGGGCGGCACAAATTCGTGTATCGCGCCGCCGAAACCGAAAACTTCCTTGACCCCCCGGCTGGAGAGATACGAGTATTTCGCGTCCGTGACCATGAAGAACGTCTCCATTTCGGGCGCTAACTGTTTGTTCATCTGCGCGAGCTGAAATTCGTACTCGAAATCCGAGAGCGCGCGCAGACCCCTGAGTATGACCCTGCTTCGCTCCTTGCGCATAAAATCGACAAGGAGTCCATCGAACGACAGTACTCTCACGTTATGGAGGTGTACAGTCGCCTCCCGAGCCATGGTCACGCGCTCCTCCACGCTGAACATGGCGTCCTTGCTGTCGTTTAACAGAACCGCGACCAGCAATTCGTCGAAAATCGCGGCCGCGCGCTGAGTTATGTCGAGATGTCCGTTGGTGAAAGGATCGAACGATCCGGGATACACAGCCTTGCTCACGATTTGTTCACTTCTCTTTTCCAGTAAAATGAGAGCACCGTTTCTCCATATATTCTATCATCCCTCGCTGTCAAAAAATCCGCCGCAGGCTCCCTGGACGAATGTTCGAACACAAATACGCCGCCGGGTTTCAGGGCGCGCCAGCTGTCCGCCACGAGAGGAAGCAGCGACGCACCCCAGCCGGCGCAATAGGGGGGGTCCGCGAACATTACTCCGAACATGCGTTGCTGGGTTTTTTTGGCCAGACGGGGCAGCACGCGCCTCACGTCACCTCTCACACAGGAAGCGTGCGGCGCAAGGCCGGCGTCGGCGAATTTGCGCGAAATGGCGCTCGCGCGGTCTGCGTCAGACTCGACGCACAGTACCGAATCCGCTCCCTGTTCGAGTGCGCGCCAAGCGACCGATCCCGTTCCGGCGAACAGGTCAAGGAAGGGCGCGCCACACAGCGAGGCCGATCGCAAGATATTGAAGAGCGCCGATATTATCTTGGCCGACGTGGGTCTCACCATTTTATTCATGACGGAATCACCTTCGCGCCGTTCCACAATTTGATTTTTCCAGTTTTTCGACGATACTGTCGTATTCCATGTTCTCAGCCAGTTCCCCGTCTCGTTCGTACGAGAAACTGCCAAGTTCTGCCGAGACATGTTTTATACCTCATCCGGATCCGCATCGCATCTCCTCCGCAATTTACGGATCTATAACACAAATTGATTATAATACAACACATTAAAAAAAACAGAGCAGAGACGAAAAATATAAAAAAAGGCCCGTGTTCTCGAAATTGTTCGTGTCACGAGCCCCTGGCCGAAAGGTTCGCGCTTTATTTTCCCAGCATGAATACGCATATGGGCCTGTTGCCCTCCGCGATCGACAGGGCCGAAGCGATCGCGTTCTCCCTCATGGAGTGTATGTAGCGCGCGCCGAGATTCATGGCGGCACAGGCAAGGTACGCGTCCTGCGTCATCATCCCCACGGCCACGGCCGCGAATTCCAGTCCCGTCGCCTCGTCGAATTCGGCTAGAGCATCCGTGTCCGGGACCAATATCAGGATGCACGACGCGTCGGCGACGAATCGCTGCGCGCCGATATCCGCCCTGATGTCCTTGTCCGAAATATCCTCCAGGGAGTGGGTGTCCCATTCATACAGAAACACCCCGTCTTTCGTCGCGGCGTATACGCGAACGTAAGGCGGCAATCCTTTCGACATGGGCACCGTCCATCCGGTCTCGCCCCTGTTGAGGCCCGACATCGCCCACAGGACATTCGACAGTTCCTGCGCGGACAGCTCACCTTTCGGGAAATCGCCTCCCGGCGCGGACTGGCGGAGCTTAAACGCGTCAAACAGACCCATTCCGCCGCTGGTCTGCGGATCGGGCAGTTTTGGGCCGGCAGAGGCGACACACGCCCACAAGACCAAAAACACCGCCGTAAATACCAATATAGATAGCTTCTTCATACTGTTTCCCCTCCTAAAAGTTTGTGACATCCACTAAATAATATACCTTCACGCGATTTTATTCAACAACTATATTTTTGAAAATAGAGCTATTTCTTATTCATTAAACCGTTTATACGATTTTAGATAATTTTTTGCCCGTGATAAGCGAT
>JAISXR010000240.1 GCA_031270375.1 Synergistaceae bacterium
GAAATGGGCGCTATTCCTTCAGTACGCGAATATCCCAGAGTTCCGCGAGACCGTCAACAAGATCATTCAAACTAAGGAGGCGTTGCAGATGGCCGGGAGTTTGTTGATGAGCGTAAGCAGAGACGAACGTGAACGTGCGGTGTATCGTAGCCGCAGGATGTACGAGACCGACATGCAATCCAATATAGCAACCGCCGAGGACAGAGGGGAACAAAGAGGTTTGCAAATAGGAGAACAAAAAGGGGAACAGAGAAAAGCGTTTGCCATAGCCCGTAATCTTTTAGGAATGAATATGCCACTTGACCAAATCGTTACAGCGACTGGTCTGACCCGTGAAGAATTAGAGAATTTGGACGTGTAATCTCATAGCGATGAAGATACAAAGAACGGGACGCCTTTTTACTGGGGCGTCCCTTTTTGGTTTTTATCGGACTATACCGCTTGCCTCTGCCTAAAAAGTATTGGTATTACTGAGTTTCTTGGTGGTTCTATATGGCATGTATCTTTCCAGATAAATTTTATCCATCATAGCCACAATCCGCTACCTTCCTACCTCTATTATCGTCATCGTGTCATTTCCGAAAATATCGACGACCTTGACGGCCACTTTCTGTCTGGGAGCGGTTATCTCGCGCGCGACGCTCTTTAAGTCGATGCTGCGGTCTTTTTTCGTGCGGAAACTCTGCCACTCGTTCTCGAATATAAAATCTCCAATCCACCGTTCTTCGACAACGCCGGTCTCCGGGTCTCTGACTCGTATGATCTCGCGCTTGTTCTCGAAGTTGAAATCGACGGACCAATAATCTATCCAATCAGTCCAATTATTCGTCAGCGTGTTGCGCGTGATTATTCCGTCCTTGTCCTTTGAGATTTTGATGATCTGTCCTTTTTCGACGATGATTTTGCTGCCTTTGTTCTTCAGGCTCGACTCGACGGCGGACACGGAGTCCTGTGAGTAAAATACAGAAAAATCCGTCAGTTCGACGGCCACTTTATTTTTATCGTAATGAGGCTTGACTTCGATGAAAGCCACATCGTGAAAGACTACCTGGTTCTTTTCCACGGCACGCTTGTCGAACACCTCGGCGGGGATATATTTAGGCGCGATATCTATGCCCTTGGCTTTCGCTTCTTCGAGTACATTGGGGAACAGCCCCATCTCGAACTCAAAGCCGAGGATGTCGACTTTAGTGATGTGATTTTTCCGGCATTCGAGGATTATTTCCTCGACAAACAATCTCGTCACGGGAAGATTGACCGGCCCGACGGCTACCATGCGCGACGACTTCTTGCCGTGGAAAGCGGCGAATCCGCTGACGCGTTCAGCCTGATAAGCCCGTAAGATCAGGTCGACGAAAGACGTCTCCTTCGCCGCCGCTTGTTTTTGCTTCTCCTCCTCGCGCAAGTCGTCATTTAAGCCGATATAATGCTGGCGCTCGTATTTGCCGAGGTTGAGGATTTCAAACGCGCGGTAATCCTTGCCACCTTTTTTGAGTTGACGTTGGACTTCGATTAGGCGCTTGCGCGTCGTATGAATGGCAAACTTGCCCAAGTCCGTCGCAATCCATTTGCGCCCGAGCTTTTCGGCGACAGCCACTGTTGTGCCGGAACCGCAGAAAAAATCAGCGACGAGATCGCCTTCGTTGGAGGAAGCTTTTATGATACGGTCAAGAAGTGCTTCTGGTTTTTGAGTGGGGTAGTTAACTCTTTCCAATGCCACAGCATTAACTTCTGCAATATCCGACCAAATATCGGATATTGCTTCCCCTTTTTGTTCATCAAGATATCGTTTAAGACCTATTTTACCAGAAGGGTAGACATATATTTTTCCGGTTTTTCTAAATTCGTCTATTGACTTTTCAGAATAATCTCCGATATCGCCTACACGGTATCTTCTGTTGTCTGGGTCAATATTTGTAAACTTTTCATCGATATAATCTTGGCTATATTCTTTATACTGAGAACACCAAATATATTGATCATTCTTGACATAGAAAAAAATTTTCTCAGATGATCGTGCGTATTGTTTGGATTTAGCACGGGCCCCCCTTGGTGGTTGGCGTTTCCATGTTATCTCATTTTTAAACGTTTGCTTTCCGGAAACTTCATCCAAAGCCAATCTAAAAAAACCACTGACTCTCCAATCACAATGCACATAAATACTCCCGTCGTCCGCGAGCAAATCCCGCATCAAAACCAGCCGCTCGTAAATCATCGAAATAAACGAATCAGCCCCACGTCCCCATGTGTCCCGATACGCTATTTCCTCAAGTATATTGGGTTTTTTAGTGAACGTGTCGCTGCCGATCTCAATATCCATAGAAAAATCGGCGCCAACGTCGAACGGCGGATCGATGTAAATCAATTTAAGCCCGCCCTGAGATTCTATTTCATCACGCATCGGGCCGCTTTTCAAAGACGAGAGAATAAGCTTGTTGTCACCCCATATAAGTTTGTTTGTCCAGCCTTTTAACTGACGCCCTCTGTCGTCGTAAGAATCGTCGAATAACAGCCGGTTATTATCCGCCTTCTTTTCGACGCGAGGTTCGTCCACCTGTTCGATAGTCTGAAATGGAAGAACGACATTGCAGACCTCGCCTGTTTTACCGTTCCAGACGAGTTCGACCTCGCGTTTGTCCTCGAACAGCAAAAAGCGATATTTATCCGGCAACGGTTTATCCGCCTCGATGAAGCGAATTATCTCCTGTTGTTCCTGCGGCGTCAGTCGCGGCATTAGGGACACCTCACTCATAAACTCCTCCGCTCAATGATAAAACGATTATAATGCCACACATGCGCGGATTCCAGACCAATCACCAAGATCGGAGGGCCTCAAAAGGGCAGTCCACAGAAGACTACCCTTTGAGACTAATTTGACGCACTTAAAAACGTCACGCCGCTCCAATTCTACAGCAAATAGACGAACAGCGCCAATAGCACAAGAATCTGTGCAACGAGCCGCACCTTGAGGAAAACATTGTTCCTTACCAGCCCCCAATGGTCGTAGCACCATAACGTGACATACACGACACCGCAAAACAATATCACGTTGCCAGCTTTGAACCTGAGCAGGGTGTCAAGAAAATCGCCGTTGCCTTCGGAGCCAAACCCGTAAACAGCTCCAAGCAGGTAAGCCACGACGGACAGCATGAGCGTCATGCCGACTACCACAACTTGCCCTCTTACGTAGTGAAACTCTTCGTGACATTTCAGCACATCTTTGGCGGATTCAGCAATCTGGTTTCCCATGTCTTGCCCAATCTCCCGCGCTCCGTCGCCGAGAACCCTGGATATCGAGCTTTTGAGCGTGTCGTGAATCTTCTGTTCCAAAGCGCCCATCTCGTCGAATCTGGCTTTCATGTTCTCACCGAACTTCGTAATCGCGCCGTTCACCCTGTCCTCGTTGCGCTTGAATACCATCAGCATGTAAAGATAATCCTCGACGTTGCTCATCCCAATCGCGCCCGCCAGTTCCAGAAACTCAACGCGCTCGCTTTCGGTCAGGTCACGTTTCAAGATTGCCTGTGACGCCGCCCTCAAGGAATTTTCAAATCCGGCCACCTATAAACACCTCAACTTTCGTTTTCCACCAACATTGGAGTGTCCGCGAACAGCCCCGTGCTCTCAAACATTTCGTATGCCCTGTTTTTCCACGACAAAAATATCTGTCGCCTGAATGCGTTCAGCATACCTGCCGCCTCCGGCAGGGTCTTGCCGTATGAGTAGAACGCCAGCGTTATCAGGTCGTTCAATGCCGGGAAGTCGAGCACACCGTTTATCCGTGACTCGGCAATCTCGATGTTTGGGGGCTTCTTCATCATCGCGTCGTAAATCAGGAAGTCCTTCGGCTCACCCCAGTAGTTGTTGCGTATCACATAGACGGGGCCGCATTGGATTACCTTCAAGTAGTTCATGAGCAGATTGACGCAATCGAGCTGCCTGTTTATCGGCCAGAACGTGACGAGATCATAATGCACGGACTGATCGGCTATCGCGTCTGAGAAGTTCCTGCCGTTCGCCTCTATGCCGTGATTGCTCCGGGCCGCGCTGTTTATCACGAACAGCGTGTCGTTGCTGTCCTCAAGGATATCGTACAGGGTAATCCAGCCCGTGTCGCGCTCGTCCAGAACCAGCGGGGTCACCGGTATCTTGCCGCTGTACATGCGCCCCACGTCAGGGTTACTCTCATCGGTTTCTATCAGGTGAACCGCTTTGCCGTCTCCGTACCTGTCGATGAGGAACTGAATCAGCACTGCGGAGATAAGGCTTTTGCCCACCCCGCCCTTTGAACCGCCAACGTAATATATCGTGTTTTTCATATATTTTCGCACCTCTCTATCTTCGTTTTGTCAGACTCTCGAAATCAGGCAGGTCGCCGAGATTTATAGGTTCGATCTTGAACTTGTTACCGGGTTCCAGCCGTGTTGCTCCGGCAGATATAACCGGGGCTTGGTATTGCGGAGGCGACAACCCCTGTTCCGCCTTTGCCGCGGATGATTCAGCCAATTTCACCGCGCTGTCATGTTTTGCGACCTCCTTTGCCTTCGCCTTTTTCTGTTTTGCGGATTGTTCCCTGCGAGAACACTCCCTGCGATACGCCCTGCAAAAACTGCGAGGATCCGCCGCGGCCGGCGGCACGCCCTTTTTCTCCAGGAAACTGCAAATCGTGGACAGGGTGAACCCCTCTGATATCAAAGCCTGAATATCGTCGAAACAGGCATAGACAGCCCTGGCGTAATGCGAGACGCCGCCTCTTCTGCCTGGCAGTTCGGTCTCCCTGATACCCGCCAACGATCCTTGCAGTTTTTCATTGCCCAAACCATCCATACCTTCACCTCGCTGTCCAAATGACCACGTTCGGGCCATGTCGCAGCTTTTTTAGCGCCAAATTGACCAGATGGCGGCTCATTTATGTCCACATAGCGGCCACTTGACTACTTTATTGCTCCAGTCCCGCCACTCAGCGGCTCCCTGACCTCAAAACGGTCTTTTCCAAGCCCCAAGATGTCCACCTCTGACCACGAGGCCGCCACACTATGTCTCCATGGGTATGCTCTGGGTCAGGGGCTCTGGGTCAGGGCAGGCAGGGAAACAGCTGACAAAAACTCTCCGAGTGTTTTGCAGTGTTTCCGTTCCACAATCGGCGCTCTGCTTCTCTCGTGGGCCTGCCCCTCCGGGGAAGAGCAAAAATATTGGTTCA
>JAISXR010000274.1 GCA_031270375.1 Synergistaceae bacterium
GCCGCCGACCTGCCATGTGGCCGATGACGCTCCCTGCTGGTAGATGTTGTACTGACCGGCGGGCAGGTTGTCGACCTCGATGTCCTCGAAGCCGGCGTTCTGGTCGATCGACAAGCCCATGATCACGTTCTTGTGCTTGATCTTGAATATGTCGCTCTTCTGAATCTGGGCCTGGCCCGGGGTCGCGTTGATGGAAATCCTGAAGTTGCCCTCCACGGCGGACTTCTGGCCGAACTGGTCGACCTGGAGCAGACCGCCCCTGATCAGCGCCTTGGTCTCCAGGTTGTCCGACGACCAGAGCACAGCCGCCGATCCGTCGAGCAGCTTCTTCTTGTTGAACTGCGTGGTGTTCGCGATGCGGGTGATCTCTTCCTTGAGCTGGTCGACTTCCAACTGTATATACTGCCTGTCTTCCTGCGTCAGGGTGTCGTTAGCGGCCTGCACGGACAGCTCGCGCATCCTCTGGAGGATGGAGTGCGTCTCGGAGAGCGCTCCCTCCGCCGTCTGGATCATGCTGATGCCGTCTTGCGCGTTGGATGTCGCGCGGTCCAGGCCGTTGATCTGGGCGCGCATCTTTTCGGATATCGCGAGCCCCGCCGCGTCGTCCGCGGCGCTGTTGATCCGCAACCCCGTAGAAAGCCGGTTTATCGACTTCTGCAGGGACGTGTTAGTCGCTGTAAGCGCGTTATAAGCTTGCAGCGAGGGGATATTATGCATTACGCGCATTGCTTACAACCTCCTTGTTGTAATGTTTGCCGTCCGGGATACGTCCGTGCCCCGGAACTTCCGTGTGTGAAATGGCGCGCCTTCCTTGGTATCAGCAAACCTACTCTATGGCCTCACCTCCTTGTATGTCGTATATCTTTATTATATTGTCAACGCCACTATCCCCTAATGGCGTATCGGCCAAAGTAAAAATTAAAAGTTTCCCGCGGGGGTGGAGCGGAGCGAAACCTCGCCCCGCCCGCCGCGTTATTTATTCATCTTACCTCAGGAGCGACAGCACGTTCTGCGGGAGCTGGTTCGCCTGCGCCAGCATCGAGTTGCCCGCCTGGCTCAGGATATTGAGCTTCGTGAACTCCATCATCTCCTTGGCCATGTCCGCGTCGCGGATGCGGCTCTCGGCGGCAGTCGTGTTCGTGCTGGCCGTCGTCAGGTTGTTGATGGTGTGCTCCAATCTGTTCTGATAAGCGCCCAATTTCGCGCGCTGCGTCGACACACGGCCTATCGCGTTGTCGATCATCGTGATGCTGCGCGCCGCGGATTCCCTGTCGGTGACGAGGATGTTGTCGATCCCCAGCGCGTGCGCGCTCATGTCGCCGATGTTGACTCCCATATCCTCGCCCTGGTTCGCGCCTATCTGGAAGACTGTCGTGTTGTCCGCGAGGTGGAGGATGGTCTCGTAGTTGCCGTTTGCGTTCGTGAGGTCGAACTTCTTGGTGACCTCGTTCCACCTGACGTCGATGTCGGCCATCTTGTCGAACTCCACGTCGACATTGGGGTTCACCACGCCGTAGAGCACGTTGCCGGTAATCTTGACGTTGCTCGCGACATTCTTGCCGTTGTGGGCGTCCGTCACGGATACCCTGTACGTGCTCTCCTTGACATCCTGAATCACGTTGAGCGACAGGGCCTTGATGAGGTTCTCGTCGCCCGAGAAGTTGAGCGCTCCAGCGGAGCCGGCGACGAGGCTGCGTATGATCAGGGTGCCGGGCACCGACATCGGATTGTCGTTGATCTGATTGCCCGTTCTGACTACACCGCCGTCCGCGCCTATCGTGTCGCTCTCCACGAAGCTCACGAACTCGGCTCCGGGTGTCTTGACGTACTGCGACTGGCCCAATCCGTTCGCTATAGCGTCGTTGAGCTTCTGGCGGACGTCCTCGAGGGTGTCCGTCGCGTAGAGCATGATGCTCGTCTTCGTGCCGTCTCCCTGATAGACGGTTATCTGCTTCGGGTCGTCGAGGAGGAACACGCCATTCGCGTCCCAGAATTTGTCGAGGTCGCGCAGTCTCACGTCGCCCTTCGCCACCTGGCCGATATAGGCCGCCTCGAAAGAAGCCCTGGCGAGATATGTGCTGGAGTCGAGCGTGGTATTGGCGACAAATTGACCGTTGAACGTGATTATGATACTGCCGTCATATACCGTGCCGTTGGCGGAATTGAGATAAAAATTCTTGAACTGTATGTCTCTGTTCTGCATCTTCGAGGCGTCGATGGTGTACCGGTTCGTTATCTTCGCGCCGCCGGCGGAAATGACAGGTTCGCCGTTATTTCCGATTTCGGCGTACCATGCGTTCGGCCAGGAAGGATTTATCGTCGCGGAGACCACCAGGTCGGTGGCGTTGACCCCGGCGTTGTTCCCGTCCGTCGCCACGGCGTTTTCCTTGCTGGCGGACATGTTGATGACGATCTTGTTGCCGACCGTGAAATTGCGCGACGCGACCGAGTAGGTGGCATTCAGTGAGTTGGTCAGCTTTATAGCGTCCGCGACTTTGAACGTGAAGCCGAGTTTGTTGTAGTCGGCCCTCACGCCCGCCGTACCTACGATCAGGTTATCGTCGATATAGCTGTGCACTATTCCGTCGATGCTCAGTGTGTTGACCTGAGCGCGGAACGTCACCAGATTGGCTCCCGTATTGACGTTGATTACCTCGAACAGGATATTGGTGTTGTTCAGCGTCGTCAAATCAATCTTCGTGCCGCTCACACTGATCGCCATGGACGCCTCGAAATTTGCCTTCGATATGCCGTATGTGGCGCCGATCTGCATCGTGGCGGACGTGGCTCCCGACTGGTAGACGTTGTATATGCCGGCGGGCAGGTTATCGACCTCTATGGCCTCAAAACCGTTGTTGACGTCGACCTGAACGTTCATGATGACGTTTTTGTGTTTTATCTTGAATATGTCGCTCTTCTGAATCTGCGCCTGGCCGGGCGACGCGTTGATGGATATCTTGAAGTTGCCCTCCACCGCGGCCTTCTGGCCGAACTGGTCGATCTGCCGCAGACCGCCCCTGATCAGCGCCTTTGTGGAGAGGTTGTCCGACGACCAGAGCACAGCCGCGGATCCGTCGAGCAGTTTTTTCTTGTTGAATTGGGTAGTGGTTGAAATGCGGGAAATTTCTTCCTTGAGCTGGTCCACTTCCAACTGGATGTACTGTCTGTCTTCCTGCGTAAGTGTGTCGTTCGCCGCCTGCACGGACAGCTCGCGCATCCTCTGGAGTATGGAGTGCGTCTCGGAGAGCGCTCCCTCCGCGGTCTGGATCATGCTGATGCCGTCCTGCGCGTTTGCGGACGCGCGGTCGAGCCCGCGAATCTGCGCGCGCATCTTCTCGGAAATAGCAAGCCCCGCCGCATCGTCAGCGGCACTGTTGATGCGCAAACCGGTAGATAACTTCTGAATTGATTTCTGAAGAGCGTTATTAGTGGCGGTTAATGCGTTATAAGCTTGAATTGATGGTATGTTATGATTAACAATCATCTCCACAACCTCCTTGTTGTGTCGTGCCCGTGATGTCCAGCGCCATCCTTGCGCCGGAAATATAAATTACTCCCAAATATTTCGCCTGACCATGTAACACCCCCTCATAGAATTTGTGGCAAGTATATCTATTTTTTCAAGTTTGTCAATAGCTCCCAAAAAAAAATTTCAAAAAAATTTTCCCAAAAAATTTTCGGCAAAAAATAATCAAAAAAAATTTTTTGCCGAAACGTTTGTGTTTACGACTGGTGAAAATTCCGGTACATTGGTGTTTATCACGGCGTGGTGGTAGAATAAAAAAAGATTTTTAGGTTCGGGAGGTAATACCCAATGACGACATCACCGGAGGACAGATAAATGCCCCGCACTGTGGTCTCAGGCTGTGGGAACGGCGCCGCGCGGGACGGCGCCATAATTTTCCGCGATGACGAAAACGCCGATTGGCTGGTCGGCATACCGCCGGTTCCAACGCGCGTGCCGCGGGAGCGAAGGATATTGTTCCTGACGGAGCCTCCGATGATAAAAGAGTACGAACTCGGCGGTATCCGGCAATTCGGGGTCGTGGTGTCGCCATACGACATAGAAGGCTACAGTGGCCGTATTGTTCTGGACAATCCCTGCCTGGGATGGTCGGCGGGACTGGAGGCTTTCGATAATGCCGAGGCTTGCCGCAAGACAAAGGAAATATCCATCGTATCTTCCATGAAAAAGAAGCGGTACGGCCACAGAAGACGAGTCTCCTTTCTCTTTGAGTTGATGAAACGTTACGGAAACAGGATGGATTATTTTGGTATGGATTTGGCGCCCGTCGGCAATAAATTTGACGCGATAGCGCCTTACAAATATCACGTAGCCATAGAGAACTGCAACCTTGTAAATTATTGGACCGAAAAATTGACCGACGCCTGGATGGCATGGAGCCTGCCCATATATTGCGGAGACCCGTCCATCCTGCGAAAAGTCCCGGACCCAATGGGAATCGAAGTCATAGATATAGGCGATGTCCCGTCGTCGATGCGGCACATTGATTATATACTGAACAAGGATATATATTCGTCCCGCCTGGACGCGATAGCCAGATGCCGGGAATGGGCCGCCAAAAAGTCGAGCGCCGCGGAAAGGGTGTGCGAGATAATAGAATCGTCGCCCGGCACGGTTAAAAATATGCCAAAACTTGAAACCGGCGAAGTCATTCACAATTGGGGCAAACGCCGCCATACGCTGACTGGTGAGATCAAAGGGGCGATGTCATGGTGTCTAGGGGCCGCGGCGGTACGGAAAGTCAAGGGGGCTTACGGAAAGATAATGCGCGATGCCCGTAAAGGCAGTGAGATTAAATGAACCTATACGCGCTCATACTGGCCGGAGGAAGCGGGACAAGACTGTGGCCGCTGTCGAGAGAGGAGATGCCCAAGCAGTTCCTCGCGGTGTGCGGCGGCGAATATACGCTGCTTCAGCAGACTGTGCGCCGCATGTCGAAGCTGACGTCCATAGACCGCCTGCGCATAATAGCCTCGGGCAGGTGGAGGCCGCTCATCACGCATCAGTTATCCTGCCTGGGCATCGACGCGGATTGCGTCATCGAGGAGCCCGAGGCGCGCAATACGGCGCCTGCCATTGCCCTCGGCGCGGCGTCACTGATAAACGGCGGCGCCGATGACGGAGACATCGTTCTGGTCTGCCCGAGCGACCACATAATAGCCGACGAGACGAAGTTCGGCGAAGCGGTGAAGTACGCTTCCGAGTCAGCGGCCGCTGGGAATATAGTGACGTTCGGCATAAAACCGGCGTCTCCGGAGACCGGATTCGGTTACATAAAAACGTCCGGGACCGGCGGCGGGTGGCTTACGGTCGATTCCTTCGCCGAAAAACCCGACCGGGATACCGCGGAAGGTTACATAGAATCCGGCGGTTATTACTGGAACGGCGGCATTTTCTGTTTCAGCGTGGGAAGCATAGTGAGGGCGTATGAGGACCATTTCCCGGTATGCGCGCGTATTTTCGGCTCAGAACCGGGGGATATGGAAAAATGGTTTCTCGCGTCCCCGATTGAGTCGATCGATTACGCCGTGATGGAGAAAGCCCGCAATATAACCTGCGTCCCGCTGGACGCCGGCTGGTCGGATGTCGGATCATGGGACGCGGTCTATGAAAATTCCCCTCTGGACGAACGGCGCAACGCGGCGGTTGGCAACGTGTCGCTCCACGGCGGAGGAAACAGTCTCGTGGTAGGCGGCGAACGTCTCATTTGCGGAATAGGGCTTGAATCAATGATAGTGGTGGACACTCCGGACGCGCTGTTTGTGGCGCCGAGAGGCGCTTCGCAGAAATTGAGAGATGTTGTCGGGGAACTCGCCCGGTCGCACCGCGATGAAGTGGCGGAGGCTCCGGTGAGCGCCCGTCCGTGGGGCACGTATCGGGTGTTGTCGAAAGGCGAGCGGCATAAGATAAAGCGGATAGCGGTATCGCCTGGATGCCGCCTGTCGCTGCAATATCACATGCACCGCTCCGAACATTGGGTTGTCGTCAAGGGTACAGCGAAGGTGGCTATTTATGACCGCGGAAATGATGAAACGGCTGAAGAGCGGTTGGTGCACGAGGGCGAGAGTGTTTTCGTTCCGAAAGGTCACCTGCACAGACTCGACAATCCGGGCAGGATCCCGCTCGAGATAATAGAAGTTCAGATAGGCGAGTATGTCGGCGAGGACGACATAGTGAGGGTAAAGGACGATTACAGAAGAAACTGACGGACGTGGTTTTACGGTTGCTCCGCGACATGCGTCTTCTCGTTTAATGGTCGGGGCGAAAGGATTCGAACCTTCGACCCCCTGCTCCCAAAGCAGGTGCGCTAACCAGACTGCGCTACGCCCC
Organism: Synergistaceae bacterium; assembly: GCA_031270375.1. GTDB lineage: Bacteria > Synergistota > Synergistia > Synergistales > Synergistaceae > JAIRKI01. The sequence goes on from JAISXR010000274.1 coordinate 6,356, forward strand.
GGACCCGCGTCATTGTACGTCTCAAATCGACTGGGGAATACTACCACACCGGCGTTATCAGCGTCAAGTAGGGGATGCTGAGGGCGGCGTCCCCGATTGATTTCTTTACATATCAATTTGTCGCAAACCCCGGCAATCCGCCGCCCCCGCAGTGTCTCTTTCTCGGCGGCGTGTTGTTGGCGGATGCGATAATATGACGTGATGATAAAATATATATATATTGCCGCCGAGGCGAAATGCGGAATGAAGTGATTTTGGAGGGTTGCCATGCGGCGTGTCGGACAGTTTGGCAAGAAAAAAGGCGTCCTGTATTGGGCTAAAATGGCGAATTCAGAATACCTGAGTATCATACGGAACGCGCTGACCCTGACGCTGCCTATCGTCATCGCGGGGGCTGCCGCCGTTTTCGTCAATAATTTTCCTGTAAAACCGTATCAGGACATGATGCTTGGGTTTTTCGGAGAGGGCTGGCGTTCGTTCGGCGGCTATATCTGGAACGGGACTCTGGCCGTTCTGTCATTTGCCACGGTATTCACCATAGGTTACAGCATCGCCGAACGCCATAACCTGAAAAACCCGAAGGACGCGGTTCACCCCGTAATAGTCGGTCTGGCTTCCTTCTGCTCCCTTCTGTGCATCATCGAGCCGGCATCGACCGATTTCGCGATCCCGTACAATTGGGCGGGAGTGAACGGGCTGTTTCTCTCGATAATAGTGAGCGCGGCGTCGGCCAAACTTTTCATCGAACTGTTCAGTATCCGCGCGCTGCGGGTGACATTTTTCAGGGAGGACGCCGGGGCGACCATGACGCACGTCTTTTCGGCCATGATTCCGGTGACAATCACCATAGGACTGTTCGCGCTCTTTAAAGTTTTTATGATCATGATCGGGATAGCGGACATCCACGTGCTCATATACGGTTTGATATCGCGCCCATTCAAGGGCTTGGGCAACAATCTCGTGACCGCGCTGCTCTATAACTTCGGCAGGCAGGTGCTATGGTTTGTGGGCATACACGGCGCCAACGCCCTGGAGCCGGTCATGAACGAGATATACGTGCCGGCCTCCGCGGCGAACGCCATGGCGCTCTCCGCCGGCGTAAATCCGCCGTTTATTTTCACCAAGACGTTTTTCGATACCTACATATCGATGGGCGGCGCGGGCAACACGCTGTCGCTGATGGCGGCGCTTCTCGTGACAAAACGAAGGGGTACTATGAACAGTCTGGCACGGATATCGTTCCTTCCGGCCATGTTCAACATAAACGAGACGCTCATTTTTGGCCTGCCCATAGTCCTGAATCCCATATATTTCATCCCGTTCGTCGTGGCCCCGCTGACGCTGACGCTCACGACTTACTGCGCCATTCGCCTCGGATTCCTGCCGGTTTTCGCGGCGGAGGCCGCGTGGACCACGCCGGCGTTTGTCAGCGGATACGTCGCCTCGGGTTCCATCTCAGGCTGTATCATGCAATTGGTCAATATTTACGCGGGTTTTCTGATATACCTGCCCTTCGTCCGAATCGCTGAAAACGCTCAGAAATACAGATTCAGCGTGACATACGGCGAACTCCTGCGCGCGAGCGGAAATCTGGACGGCTCTTACGACGCCGCCATGATGCACCGCCCGGGCGAGACGGGCTCCATATCGAGCGTGCTCGCCAACGACCTGATGGAGTCGATCCGGGAAAACGAAAATCTGCTTTTGAAGAACGCGCCCGGTGTCATATTGATGTTCGACCTCAACGCGCGGTTTCTGCTCGGGAGCGAAAGAGCCTCGGCTCTGCTGGGATACGCCGAGATCAGGGAGATGATGGGCATCCCCTTCGCTGAGCTGTTCGCGAAAGCGCTGCCGGAAGAATGGATCGCCGCCGCCGAGGAAAAATGCGCGCGTGCCGCCTGGAATCTCGAATCTTTCGACTGGGAGGAAAACGTTACCTTGCGCGGGGAGCAGGATGTCGTCTTTCAGATAATGATAACTCCCGCGGAAGAGCGAAGCGGGGTTTGCCGGGGCGTCATAGTGACGCTGAACGACGTCACCGCGCTGTCGAAGGCGCTGAAACAGGCCAAGAAGGCGAGCGCCGCGAAATCCGATTTCTTGTCCAACATGAGCCACGAGATGCGCACGCCGATGAACGCGATAATCGGGATGACGGCCATAGCAAAAACCGCGTCCGAACCCGCGAAAAAAGACTACTGCCTCGACAGGATAGAGGGCGCGTCGCGGCATCTGCTCGGCGTCATCAACGACATTCTCGACATGTCAAAGATAGAGGCGAACAAACTCGAACTTTTCGCGGAGGCATTCGACTTCAGGAAGATGCTGGAGAACACCGTCAACGTGATAAATTACCGCGCGGACGAAAAACACCAGGATTTAACCGTCCATATCGGCGAGGACATACCGCGCTTTCTGATAGGTGACGACCAGCGAATCGCCCAGGTCACGGCGAATCTTCTCTCCAACGCCGTGAAATTCACGCCGGAAAACGGGATCATACGCCTGAACGCGCTCAAGGAGAGAGACGACGGCGGCGAGATACTCATAAGGATAGAGGTCTCGGACACGGGCATAGGCATAAGCCCCGAGCAGAGGTCCCGCCTGTTCCGCTCGTTCGAGCAGGCCGACAGCGGCACATCGCGCAAATTCGGGGGAACGGGGCTGGGGCTCGCCATCTCGAAACGAATAGTCGGGATGATGGGCGGCGATATATTGGTCGAATCAGAATTCGGCAAAGGCTCGACATTCATCTTCACTTTCAGGGCGGCGCGCGTTCCGGAGGAAGATTATCCCGCCCTGTCGCGGGACGCGCGGGATTCGCGCGGACGGGAGACCGAAACCTACGAGGGGCGCCGCGTTTTGCTGGTGGACGACGTCGATGTAAACAGAGAGATAGTGATCGAACTGCTGGCGCCGGCGCTGCTGTCCATAGACTGCGCCGAAAACGGCGCCGAGGCCCTCGCGATGTTCGAAGCCTCTCCGCGGAAGTACGACATGATATTCATGGACATCCATATGCCCGAGATGGACGGGTACGAAGCCACCCGCAGGATTCGCGCGCTCGGCGCGCCCGAAGCTAAAACAGTACCCATCATAGCGATGACCGCGAACGTATTCCGCGAGGACATCGAAAAATGTCTTGCGTCCGGCATGAACGACCACATCGGCAAACCGCTCAAAATCGAGGAAGTGCTGGAAAAACTGCGAAAATATCTCCGCGGGAAGGACGAGTGAGGCGCGGCCCCGTCAACCCATCAGCGTCAGTTTTTTTCGTTCGGTCTCAATCGGTTTATGCGCTGTATCGATGGATGAACGATAAATGTGAGAAGTAATCGACCACCCGTTGTTTATTTTATCCCTTCCAGCAATTCCTTCAGCTTCGTCAGCTCCTCCTTTGTAAACGTCAATCCTTTGCCCATCTTCGCGTGGTCCGGCGACCATTCGCGAATGTCGTGTTTCGGTTCGCGGCCATTCCAGCTCACGAGGTTCAGTTCCTTTGTCCAGCCCTTCGAGCCTTCGGAAATAACGCCAATCGTTTCTTTGATCTCAAAAGTTATGTCCGCCATTTCATTCGCCGTCCTTTTATTTTTTGAACCGATGCGTCAATCTCCCGCGGTTCGATTATTCTCAATGCCGTTTACACGGTCACCGTATACATGTTTGCGGCTGGTTTTTATCTTTCGCGCCATTCCCGTATTGCTTCCATGAATTTATGTCCGTACTTTTCAAATTTCACCCTGCCAACGCCGGGGACGGACAGCATTTCGTACTCGTCAGACGGAAGCGCGTCGCACATCGCCTGAAGCGTTTTGTCCGAGAATACGACGTAGGGAGGAACGCCCTCCGAGGCGGCGAATTCCCATCTCAGTTTGCGAAGCGCCTCGAAGAGTTCTCCCGAGAAAACGGCCCGTTTTTTGCCGCTCACCGTTTTGAGCAGCGTGTCGATGACCCCGCCCGAGAAAAAACCGCGTTTCGCGTCGGTCTTGTCGGGAACGCGTTCGTGTTTCGGTTTCTGTCCGCTCTCGTGACGCCTCATCAACAGCCGGGTCTTGTTTTTGAGAAACGGAAACGAGCGTTCGGTGAACGACAGCGCGCCGAACTCGTCGGACACAAGATAACCCTCGGCCGCCAGAAAATTGATGATGTACGCGATATCGCGGGCGGCCGTATCCTTCATTATCCCCCAAGTGGATATGGCGTCGAGCCCGAAGCGCGTCACCTGTTCTTTCCTGGAAGCGTTGGAACAGTGTCCCCGCAGAATATCCGCGATGACATGAGGGCCGTATTTTTTCCCTCCGGTTTTCTCAGCCGCCCGGTACACGCACGACATTATTTTCTGCGCTTCGATCGTAATATCACGGCGTTCGGTGACCGAGCGGCAGTTCCCGCATTCGCCGCATTCGCCGCGCTGGAAAGGCTCTCCGAAATAGTTCAATATACGGCGCCTGAGGCAGCCCGATGTATGACAGTAGTCGAGCATCTGGCGCATTTTGCGGAACGAGGTTTCCCTGGTGCTTTTATCCTCGCCCTGCATGATTAGGTACGTGATGGTCGACTTGTCTTCCGCGCCGTACAGCAGAATGCAGTCCGCCGGCGAGCCGTCGCGCCCCGCGCGCCCGGCTTCCTGATAGTAGTTCTCGATGCTCCCCGGCATGTTGTAATGTATGACGTATCTCACGTTGGATTTGTCTATGCCCATGCCGAACGCGTTGGTCGCAACCATCACAGTCGCTCTGTCGTATATGAAATCCTCCTGATTTTTCAGTTTCTCGGCGTCGTCCAGGCCCGCGTGATATCTCACCGCTTTGATGCCGCAAGCGACGAGTTCACGGCATACGGACTCGGTCTTTTTGCGCGTCGAACAGTACACGATCCCCGGCATATCTGGAAATTTTTGCGTGTAATCAAGCAGGAAGGACATCTTGTCGTCCGGGTGTTCCACCTGGAAGAACAGGTTTTCGCGGTCGAAGCCCGTGGTGAGCACAAAGGGGGAGTCCATGGCGAGCTGTCTTATTATGTCGGCCTTGACCTCTTCGGTCGCGGTCGCCGTAAAAGCCGCGACCGCCGGACGCCGGGAGAGCGAACCGATTGCCGGGGCTATCGCGAGGTACGACGGTCTGAAATCGTGTCCCCATTGTGAGACGCAGTGCGCCTCGTCGACCACGACGATATTGACGTTCAGGGAAGACAGAAATTCCCTGAATCCCTCCCCATCCAGTCTCTCGGGCGCTATGTAGAGCAACGGGGTTTTTCCGGCCCGGGCCGACCACAAGACCGACCGCACGTCGTCCCAGTCCATGGCGCTGTTTATTGCGGCCGCGTTTATCCCGCTCGACCTGAGTGCGTCGACCTGATCCTTCATCAGGGATATCAGCGGGGAGATGACTATCGAGACGCCTCCGGACATTATGGCCGGTATCTGGTAGCAAACCGACTTCCCCGCGCCGGTCGGCATTACGCCCAGCACGTCGCGCCCCGAGAGCATCTCGTTTATTATCTCCTCCTGCCCGCGTCTGAAGGAGTCGTACCCAAAAACGTTTTTCAATACCGCGCGGGGTGTATGCATACACAGCGCTCCAAACTCGTGAATTGTCGTTTCCCGAGGATTGATTATATCATCATGGACGCGGCACGGAACAAGCCGCGGTTTTTTCCGTGGTTTTTTCCCCGGCGCGGATATGCTTGATTTCATAAGCTGCTTGAATATCTCGGCATTGGGATTACTTGGGATTGTGTGAGATTTTAAGATTGGTGCCGGGGGGGTACACAATAAATTCTCTTGAATTTGTGATAATCGTGTTTTATGGATATGCGAAATTTTCATGTGTACGAAATTGTGTGCTGCTGAAATTCTTTGCCTGAGTTCAGGTCTTGCCGTTGATTTCCATTTGGCAAATTGCTGCTTGCGGCGGGGTGCGACCGCGATATTCATTCATGAATCAACAGAGGCAACAGACGCAGACGAGTGCGATTCAGATCGATTGTAAGCAACGCGCCTTTTTCAAGTTCTTTTTCCATTTGGCGCAAGGCCGACAAAATAGGTTCGCTTATAGCTTCGGATGCCAAATTTCTTACACGAATCTGCACAACGCTGGGTTTTTCGCCTTGCGTCGCCGCCAAAATCGCGCTGAAGTCCAAATCGTACGTGAGAACTACAAGATTTTCACGCTTTGCGAAAGCCATAATTTCGGCGTCTTTGGCATCCGTGGCTCCGATATCTGACCAATGGACAGCATCAATGCCGTCACGCTCCAATAATGTCGCAAGACGGGGGGGAAGATTCATGTCGAGGAGCAATTTCATGCGTTTGCCGCCACTTCACGTTCCTCCGACAACCACGCGGCATAGCGCAACGCCTGCAATATATCCTCTCGCCCCAGATACGAATAATCGGAGAGCATGTCCTCAATGCTTCGGCCTTCCCCGATCTGACCGACTATCATGCCGACCGTTACCCGTGTGCCTTTGATGCATGCTTTGCCGCCCATGACTCCTGCCTGGTGAATGATACGATCAAAAACATCCATTCGGTTGCTCCTCTATCTTGAATTAGTAGTAATCGCATTTTGTGCGTATTAAATTGTGCACCGCTAATTTCTATCCGGCAAATTGACGCTTGTGGCAGCGAATATTTCAGAACGAATCAAGGCGTTTTGTCCCTCGACAGTTTTTTTGATCCTCTCAAGCGGAGACAGAGACCTCCGGTAATCGTCTTTCTCCTGTCAGAGCGCCAACCTCGGGTCATCGTCACTGAACAAGGTATAGTCTAGTCCCTCCACGTTAATACTTTTCATGCGTATTATACGATAACGCGCTACGAAATGCCTATCGCAAACTGTTGAGCATATAGGAACTTTACAAGAGGTTGTAGTCCCGCGGGATGAGCAATTTGGCTAACTTCTTGATAGTTTAGCTTAAAGCGAACGCTTTCCGTCAAGAGCTTCAAGCAACAGCAGCGTGTCGTCGATATCGAGGCCGAGAGTCATTCTCAAGGGCAAATCGACAATATCTTCGGTTTTCAGTTCGTCACCCGCAATTTTTTCAAGCTTCTCAAGAGTTTTTGCAACCGCCACTTGTTCATTGTCCTCATCTCGAACCACATCAGCCGCAATACAATCTCTTATTGAACGCTTAACGCAATCGGGAGCGCTTGCAAACCAGCCAAGCGTTGCTTCAACGTCAAATGGATTGATTTCGCGTTTGAATTTGTCAGGATCAAATGGTTTGCACTCCGCTTTACCGCTTTTGACTTCCTCAATCGCTTCATTAAGCAAATCACTCTCGGATGCCACCGCGTCCGCGCTATATCCGTGAAATGTGACTTCCCAAAGTATTTCAGCCGCGCACAGCCATTCACCGTAACGGTCAAGCGATGTTTGCGACACAGGCAGGTCGATAATATCTGTCCAAGATATAAAATCAATGGCATAAGTTTCTTCGGCTTCTTTTAACGACACGTGAAAAAACGTATCGTCACACTCGTCGATTTTGTCCGCACAGAAGTCGCAAGACAACTCTCCGATCGTTTCGCCCTGATTAAGTTCCAGCGCGAGCAATTCATCCCGTGCCGCGCCATACAATTCACGCGACTTACGCGCTTTAATCGGCTTGCTTTGAAGTCCGTGGCGCATTGAAAGATAATACCACAGCTCGTCCAGCGAAAACCTGTTCAACAGTTCACGAAACGTCATAATGACCGCCGTCCCCTCGTCTTTAGTCAAAATATACAAACCACCGATAATTTTTCACTTCTCGCCGGACGTTTTTTCTATAACGGAAGTTCCGGCCCCGGTCAAACGATATTTCTGCTTGCTGCTTGTGGGTTTGTCCGGTATCGTCATTTCAAGCAAACCGGCTGCCAGCAGGGGCGTTAGAACTTGGTTTTTGAATCGTGTTCTGTTTGTGTGAGTAAATCTATCCATAAGTTCGATGATAGAACGCTCCGCTTGGCAGAAGCGAAGTATTTCAACTTGGGACGGACTTAGGACAGACTTAGGACAAACTTGGGACGAACTTAGTTCCGACTTAGCCCCGACTTGACTCCGACTTGGTTCCAACTTAGCGCCAACTTGGGGCACACTTGGGACGTCTCCGTTTGCTTGTACCCCATTCGGCGCGGCCGCTCCAAACTCCGGGACACGAATGACCATGCGGAAAATATCGCCCTCGATCAACTCGGGATCGGCGCCGCCATATGCTTTGCCATAGCGTATGAGTTTCCGCATACCGGAACCTAGTTCGTCCGCCCGGTGAATCTCCCTGAAAAACGCGCCGATCATTGTTCACCGTGTTGGTGAAATCTTTTTTTATTTGAGCGATGGCGTCAGTATCTACGCCGGACACTACGCCGGAGTCTTTGACGCCCAATAGAAGCGTACCGCCATGACGATTCAGGAAAGCGCACACGGTTTCATAAACGTCGCGGTTGAGTTGCTTGGCGCACGTCTTGAACTCAAGATAAATGCCTTCTTGTTGCGAAAGAAGGGATTTTATATGAGAATGTGGTGTTGTCATTGATTATCACCATACTTAATTGGTTGTTATTGCCTCATATCGTTATATTCTACTGTACAAATAATACACATTCAAGACTTTCGAGCGTTTGACGCGTTAAACCCTCAAGGAAACCTCCAATTTACGCCCCGCCGCCCCAATGATTGCTGGTCGTAATAGAACAATGCCTCGTAAACCTTGGATTCGAGAACATCTCCAAGAGATACGAGGCGCCGCGCTCAAGCTATTGAACCGCCATCTACGGGTCCGTTCCATTTTTTTATTATTTTATCCACCAGAAAACTCTCCTTCGCGCATCTATTCTCAATCGGGTCATGCGCGTAAAAGTACATTTCCCCGTCTTCCAAATTCTCGGATTTAAGTTCCGCTATTTCATCTTCGAATTCCTTCATAATTACCACCATACCATCCTTATATTCCTTTGTCTCTCTCGCTTTTTCTTCAAGTTTTTCCAACTCGTTTCTTTCGGCTTCGTACTTTTTCGTGTCCTTTTCCCTTAATTCGGTTTTAAACTTTCCGTAAACTTCGAGCAGCGGAGCGTCAAGACGCTTGCGCGCTTTTTTTACAATCTTTTCGCTAATACCATAGAAGGTTTCAGCAATGCTTCCTGTTATGGCGGCGATCGTATCGCTGTCGCCGCCGATGGAAATCGCGCTGAGGATAGCGTCTCGAAATTTGCTGCTTTCGAGAAACGCTATTATAGCCTCCGGCACACTCCCTTGGCAGGACACGTCGAACTGATAGTGCGGGCGGATTTCGTCGAGCGTCCGGTTGAGATCGTAGCCGTATTTTTCCTCGACGTATTTTTTTATCTCGGGTTTACTCGCGCCTTTTCTTGCTAAGAAAATCGCCCCAGCCACAGACTTTGCGCCCTTTATCCCTTCCGGGTGATTGTGCGTCACGCTTGCGCTTATTTCGGCGAAACGCTCCACGTCATCGAGATTGTCAAAGTACCACGCGACAGGAGAGACCCGCATAGCCGAGCCATTGCCAAACGAATTGTACGGCTCGCGGTCGTCGGAAAAGAGCCAGCGAGAGAAGCGAGGACCGTATCCAACGTTTGGATACATACGTCCGAATTTCTTCATCGAGTCGATGAAATCGTCAGGTTTGCCGCCCTTCATCAACGCGTCCGCTACGGCGACGGTCATAACGGTGTCGTCCGTGAAATGACAGTCGTCGCGGTACAGCGGGATGTCTTTAGTTTTGATGTTGTTCCACTCGTAGACGCTTCCCGCGATGTCTCCGATTATCGCTCCAAGCATTTTATCTTCTTCCTCCTTCGTGAACGTAGTACGCCACTCCAACATCGTCATATCCTTCTTCGACCAAT
>JAISXR010000278.1 GCA_031270375.1 Synergistaceae bacterium
GACGCGGACATGCCGTCCTGAAGCACCCAGGAGCCGCCGCTAACCAGATATGTGACACCCCTGAAGATGTTCATGGTCCCGAGTGTGGCTATTATGGGCAGTATCCTGAGGTAGGAGACGAGCGTCCCGTTGATGAGCCCGGCCAGAAGCCCGATCGATATCGCGATGAGCACCACCAGCATGGGGTGCATGTCCATGTTCCGGCTCAATATCTTTGTGCTGATCATCCCGGCCAGGGCCATGACGGCGCCGACGGAGAGATCAATGCCGCCGGTCACGATGACGAGCATCATTCCCATGGACAATATCACCAGAATGGCGCACTCCACGAACATGTCGTCTATGTTGTTGGCTGTGACGAACACGCCGCCCGAACGGACATTGACGAAAAAAGCTATCACTATCATGATACCGAGTATGCAGATCTCCCTTATATTATGGCTGAATATCCGCCTGATACCCGAGTTCAAACCGCCTCACCCCCGGCCATGTTCATGACCCGCTCCAGAAGTTTTTCCTGCGTCACCTCGGAGGCCGTGAATTCACCGGTCACCGTGCCTTCGTGGACCGCGATCACCCTGTCGCAGACTCCAATGAGTTCCGGCATGTCGCTCGACACCATGATCACGCCGTAACCGCCAGCCGCGAGATCGTTGATAATTTCGTATATCTGTGATTTCGCTCCGACATCGACGCCCTTTGTCGGCTCGTCCAGGATCAGGACCTTGAGGTCGGAGTCCAGCATCTTGCAGACCACAACCTTCTGCTGATTGCCCCCGGACAGAGAACTCGCCTTGTCGTAGACGGAGGACGCCTTCAGGTTCAGCCTCTGCGCGACGGACTTCGATCTGGCCCTCTCCTCCTCCTGGCGCACGATCGTCCCGCGCACGTATTTAACGAGTTTTCCGAGTGTGACGTTTTTGTATATCTCCCAGTCGAGGATCAATCCCTGTTTGTGCCTGTCTTCCGGGATCATGCCGATCCCGGCCGCGAGCGCCTCCGACGGGTGGCGCGCCTGTATCTCTTTGCCTTCGAGAAAGACCTTCCCCTCGTCGGGGGCGTTCACCCCGAACAGACACTGCATAATGTCCGTCCTTCCGGAGCCCACCAGGCCCGAGAAACCGAGAATCTCTCCCCTGCGCAGGGTGAAGCTCACGCCGCGGAAATACCCCGTCTTCCCGTAACCCTCCACTCTCAGCACCTCTTCGCCTATCCTGTTCTTCTTCTTCGGGTATATCTGATCTATTTCCCTGCCAACCATTGCGTTGATGAGCCTGCCGCTCGAAATTTCGCCAGCGTCCCAGGTGCCGACGTATCGCCCGTCCCTCAGCACCGTCACCTCGTCGGCCAGCCTGAACATGTCCTCGAAGCGGTGGGAGATGAAGATGATGGACACTCCGTCTTTCCGCAGTTTTTCAGTGATACGGTAGAGGTTTTCGCATTCGCGGCTGGAGAGGGAGGCGGTCGGCTCGTCCATTATTATTATCCGGGACTCGGTCGAAATGGCCTTGGCTATCTCCACTATCTGGCGTTCGGCCACGGTCAGGCTGCCCACCGGAGTGTGAGGATCAATGTCGCAGCTCAGATTGAGCATGAGCGCGCGCGCCCTGTCGTGCAGTTCTCTCCATCTTATCGTCTTCGTGCCCGCCCGTATCAGTTCGTGGCCTATAAATATATTTTCCGTTATGGAGAGGTGGGGATATGACGTGCTGTGCTGATAAATGGCGGCAATGCTGGCGCGTTGAGCGTCCTTGGGGTTCCTGAAGCGAACGGGACGGCCTTCGAGCAGCATCTCGCCCTCGTCCGCCGGGTGTACTCCCGTTATGATCTTGATGAAGGTGGATTTGCCCGCGCCGTTCTCACCCATGAGCGCGTGTATTTCCCCGCGTTTCAGGGTGAAATTCACGTTATCGAGAGCCTTGACTCCGGGAAATGTCTTCGTGATATGCCTCAGCTCCAGGATAACATCAGGCCTCGTTATCGAATTTTCAACGTGCTCACTCGTATCGCTCATGATACGCTCTCACGGGGCGTCCTGGTTTCTGGCTTTGCCAGAGAGTCTCGCCCCTCATGACAGGCTTGCCGCAGGGCGCGGGATAATACGGCATGACAAGTAAACCTCCCAAAATGTTAGAATAGCGAAATAAAATATTATGTTTTTTAATTATCGATGAGATAATTAAGTTATATAGGGAGTATATATCACATGATATAACATTTGTCAAACACGATAGGAAGCCCGGAAATCCCAAACCACGCAAAACCCGCGAACCGAACGTTCACAAGCGGGGCGTACAAAAAGGATTGCCGAAACTACGGCTGTATTAATGCGATGGCGTGTGTTAATAAAGATAGGAGGATTAAAGCAACTTTCATTTGCGCTTCGCGGCTGTTCGCGGCGCGAGGCGACGTTGCGCGTTCGGGCGTGCCGCCGAGCGTTTCGGGAACGCGAGCGGCGTCCTCTTGACGGTCCTTGCCGGGTTTTGTGTCGCCGAACAACACGCGCCTGCTTTTTATGATGAGCCGCGCATGTGTGATGGGATGCGCGAGCAGCGACCCAATGGCGCGAACCACGCTGATCAGGGCGTCGTCGTCCGCGTCAGGCTTGATGTTTTTTACGCTGAACGTGCGGTGGCGCTCGCGTCCGTCAGGGAAATGCCCTATACAAATCTGTATCGCCAACCTGCAGCTTACGAATTCAAATCGAGACATTATAACCGCCTCCGCAAGAAAATTTTTTCGGATTCTACCATAGAACTGGTAGCGGCGTAAACATTGTGTAAACATACAAATATACGCGAATATACGGATTTCGTCGATCGGATGGGGAACCGCAGAGCCGCGTTAGGTGAGCGCCTTTGGGCTTATAGGTACTCCAAATTAACTTTATCAGTATAGGACACCTGCTGTTATAACAGGTGTACTATACTTGAATAAAATCTTCACACGCGATAAATCTTTTTATAATCCCTGATGTATTCCCTAATTCTTAGTGGCGTGCCCAGCATAATCAAAGCACTGAAAATTTGTCGTCGTTGCTGATTTTTCGGGTTTTTTCACAGAGGCTTCCCCGCGCGGACGATTTCGGCGAAGAAAACGAGGCCGCCGATAACCAGCCATATATCCGCCAAGTTGATATACTCGCCGACGTAGATCCAATCTATGACGTGTCCGTACAGCAACCTGTCCGCCAGGTTTCCCGCCGCGCCGGCCCATAGAAAAATCACTCCGAACGATTTGCGTGCCGGCGCGATTCTCGCGCACAGAAAAGCGAGTATTCCCATTCCAAGGATCGTTGCCGCCAGGCTTGCGTGAGGAGAATTTTTCATCAGTGAAAATGATATTCCCTCATTGCGGTACAGAGAAAGCGACGGGATGACGGCATTCCCCAGTGTCTCGGGAAGGTTCGCTTTGGCCCAGCACTTGGCCGCCCTGTCGGTTGCCGAAAGAATGACGAAAACGATCCATCTGACCTTCATGTTCATAGCTTACCACTTTTGCGGCAGGATTTGGGAACACATCCTTCGATTGACAGATGTTATATTATGTGATAAAAAATAAAAATGAAAGTAGTATTTTTCATTTTAGCCCCATAATATAACATTTGAGGGGACGGATATGGCTGATTATCTCGCGATTGATATGGGAGCGTCCAACTGCCGCCACATGGCGGGACGGTTGCGCGACGGACGGATGGAGCTTCAGGAAATCTACCGCTTCAATAACGACCAGTTGACGAAGGACGGCACGCTCTGCTGGGATATCGGTTCCCTGCGGGGGCACATAATGGCCGGAATGCGAGAATGCGCGAAAAATGGGATAAAACCCGAGAGCATGGGCGTAGACACTTGGGGCGTGGACTTCGTTCTGCTCGACGAGAACGAACGAGTCCTCGGAGACGCCGTCGCGTACCGCGACAAACGAACAACCGGCATGGACGAGTCCGTGGAACGCCGCGTGTCGTTCGACGAACTCTACGGCAAAACCGGCATTCAGAAAATGCCTTTCAACACCATCTATCAACTGGAGGCGATGCGCCGGAAATCGCCGGAACTGCTGGAACGGGCGCGCCATCTGTTGTTTATGCCCGATTATTTTCACTATATGCTCACGGGGAAAAAATCCCAGGAATACACTATTGCGTCGACATCGGCCCTCGTCAACGCCGCGGACAAACGGTGGGACGATGACCTGATAAGCAGGCTGGGGCTGCCGCCGCGCCTTTTCACGGAACTGTCGCCGTCGGGGACCCGCCTCGGCGGGCTGCTTGGCGGCATGGCCGGGGAGACCGGCATTGAGTGCGATGTGATACTGCCGGCGTCCCACGACACGGCAAGCGCGTTTCTGGCCGTGCCCGCGCGCGACGGAAACGCGGCGTACATTTCGAGCGGAACGTGGAGCTTGCTGGGCGCCGAGAGCGTGACGCCGGTAATCTCTCCCGACAGCCGCGCCGCCAATTTTACGAACGAGGGCGGATACGCCTTCCGCTATCGGTTCCTGAAGAACATCATGGGGCTTTGGATGATACAGTCCGTGCGGCGCGACGAAAATAAAGCGGGGAGAAAGCATTCATTCGCGGAACTTGAGCGAATGGCCCGCGGCGCCGATGAGTTTCCGACATTCGTGGACGTGAATGACGACGCGTTTTTTGCCCCCGACAACATGACGGAGGCGATCGTCTCCGTCTGTGAACGCGAAGGTAAACGGCCCCCAAAAAATCTCCCCGAGACGCTGAGGTGTGTATATCAGAGCCTCGCCGCCTCCTACAGAGACGCCATACGCGACATGGAGCGCGTCATGAACAGAAAATTCACGTCCATAAATGTCGTGGGCGGCGGTTGCAAGGACACTTTTTTGAACGAACTGACGGCCGATTACACAGGACTGCCGGTGTATGTCGGCCCCGTGGAGGGAGCCGTCATCGGGAATTTGCTGGCGCAGATGCTTGCGGCCGGCGAATTCAGGGATGTGGCCGACGCCAGGAAATCGGTGGCCGAGAGTTTCGGTTCCGAGACGTATCTGCCCGGCGCCGGCAAACGTTGACGGAGATTTCGCCGGATATGGCGGAGACGGGCTATATCGAGGCACGAACGCGAGGCGAATGGCGATGACTGAGGATATACACGACTGGCTGACGGAGGACGAAATCAATCTGGCGTGCGAAACGGCACCGGCATTGCGGATGCTTCACTCGCCCGGCGGTGCCGCGATCTTTTTCACGAACGGCTTTATCAAAAAAATCGAGGCGGGCGCCCGGTTTCAAACGCCGCCGCTTTTCATGCCGCCCGGAGGCGACATCGGGGAGTCTTTTTCCTCTTATAAGAATTCACAAGGAGTGCCGCCCAGTGTCGTCCTGGCGCGCGGGCTCGGCGCGTACGCACTTGGGCATAACATCGGGGAAGCGGCTTCGGCGTTGCGGGCATTTGTAAAATCATCGGGAGCGGGACGCGGTTTATTCAGCGGCATTCCGTCTCTCGCCGGCACGGACGACGCGCCGCCCGCCGCTCGCGAAGCAAAAAAAACGCCTCGCTTGGCGGGGAAGATAGCCGTCGTCACCGGAAGCGCACAGGGGTTCGGCAAGGGTATAGCCGAAGCGATGGCCGCCGAAGGGGCTCTTGTAGTCGTGGCGGACCTCAACGTTGAGGGCGCGCGGAAATGCGCCTCGGAAATAGAGGCGTCATATGGTGCTGGGCACGCCGCCGCGGTCCGCGTCGACGTGTCGGACGAAACATCGGTCAGGGAGATGACGCGCTCTGCCGTGCTGAACTACGGCGGGCTCGACATCATGGTTTCAAACGCCGGCATCGCCATAGCCGGCGGGCTGTCCGAAATGACGAAGGAAAAATTCGAACTCGTCACGAGCGTGAACTACACGGGATTTTTCCTCTGCGCCAAATACGCGGCCGTGCCTATGAAAATCCAGCGCGCCTTCAACCCGTCGTATACGGCGGACATAATAGAGATAAACTCGAAATCGGGGCTCGAGGGCAGCAACAAAAACTTCGCGTACGCAGGGAGCAAGTTCGGCGGGCTCGGCCTCACACAGAGCTTTGCTCTCGAGATGGTCGCGTACGGCGTCAAGGTGAACGCCATCTGCCCAGGAAATTATCTCGACGGCCCGTTGTGGTCCGACCCTGAGCACGGGCTGTTCCGCCAGTACTTTGAGGCCGGCAAGGTCCCGGGCGCGACGTCCGTCGCGGACGTGCGGGCGTTCTACGAATCGAAGGTGCCCATGAGGCGCGGGTGTACGCCTGAAGACGTCGCGCGCGCTATTTTCTACGCCGTGGAACAGCAATACGAGACGGGACAGGCCATCCCGGTGACCGGCGGCCAGATAATGCTGAAATGAGACCGGACGCTAAAATTGACGGTTTGAACGCGTCCAGCGCGGATGACAGGCTGGCGGCCCTCGCGCCGCTCGCCGCCCGGATCCCGCCGATCCCGGCCGGGACCGAGTACGTGAACAACCACATACACACCATATATTCGTTTTCTCCGTATTCCCCGGCGAAGGCGGCCTATACCGCGCGAGTGAACGGGCTGACGACCGCGGGCATCATGGACCATGACTCCATAGCCGGCGCGGCGGAATTCATAGAGGCCGGACGCGCGGTGGGAATCGCGGTCACCGTTGGGCTCGAATGCAGGGTGTCGATGGAAGGCACGCCGTTCGAGGGGCGGCGCCTCAACAATCCCGACCAGAAATCCGTAGCATACGCGGCGCTCCACGGGGTGCCCCACGGGAAAATAGATTTCGCGCAGAATTTCTTCGCCCCTTATCGCGAAAAACGCACGGTTCGCAACAGGAACATGACGGACCGCCTGAACTCGATGTTCGCCCGCTCAGGCATACGGCTGGATTACGACGCGGATATAGCGCCGATATCGCGGGCCGGTGACGGCGGCTCCGTCACGGAACGTCACATCCTGTTTGCCCTCGCGGGGAAACTGATCGGGACGATAGGCAGGGGGAAACCACTTCTCGATTTTTTCGAGAACGATATGGGCGTGTCGGTCACGGGGGAGGCGAAGGCAAAGGTACTGGACTCCGGCGACCCGATGTACGAATACCGCCTGCTGGGGATGCTGAAGGGCAGGTTTACGGAATATTTCTACGCCGACGCGACGGATGAATTGCTGCGAGTCGGTGAATTCGTCCGCCTCGCGGATGAGATCGGGGCTATACCGGCCTACGCGTATCTCGGGGACGTGCGAGACTCCGTCACAGGCGACAAGAAGGACCAAACCTTCGAGGACTCGTATCTGGACGAACTCATGAAATGGGCCTCCGAAAACGGTTTTCGCGCCGTCACGTTCATGCCGACACGAAACTCGCGCGCGCAGCTCGACAGGGTGATGGGGCTGTGCGAACGGTTCGGTCTGTTTCAGATTTCAGGGGAGGACATAAATTCCCCGTTCCAGTCTTTCATCTGCGAAGCGCTGGCAAACCCGCGATTCGCGCATCTCGTGACGGCGGCTTGGGCGTTGATAGGGCACGAGCGGGCCGCGACCGGCGACGCCTCGGGCGGTATGTTCTCCGGGAAGACCATTCGCGACATGCCGGATTTGGGGGACAGGATCGCTCGATACGCGGCGATCGGCAGGGCCTCGTAAAAAATTCGGGATATAGGGGGAAAATTTGCATGAGGACGAAAGCGCTGCGCTTATACGGCAAAAAAGACCTGCGGCTGGAGGAGTTTGAACTGCCGCCGATCACGGAGGATGAACTGCTCGTCAAAATCGTCTCCGACAGCCTCTGCATGTCGTCGTATAAATCGTCGTCGCAGGGGGCGGATCACAAAAGAGTCCCGGACGACATCGCTGAAAATCCGACAATCATAGGCCACGAGTTTTGCGGTGAAATAATAGAGGTGGGCTCGTCAATAAAAGGACGTTTCCGCGAGGGACAAAAATTCGCCATGCAACCCGCAATGCACGGTACGTACGCCGCCGCCGGATATTCATTCCGATATCTCGGCGGGGACGCCCAACACGGCATCATACCAAAATGTTACATCGACCAGGGTTGCGTTCTTCCCTATGGAGGGGAGGCGTGGTACCGGGGGTCGCTCGCCGAGCCGGTCTCCTGCGTGATCGGGGCGGCACACGCGAGCTATCATACGGCTCAGGGCAGTTATGAACACCGGATGGGAATCGCCGATAACGGTAAATTAGCGGCGTTAGCGAGCGCCGGACCGATGGGGTTGGCGTTCATCGACTACATAATCCACTGCGACAGGCGCCCCTCCCTGCTTGTCGTCACCGACATCGACGACGCGCGGCTCAACAGGGCGGCCGAACTCATCCCGGCCGACGAAGCTGAGAGATTCGGCGTCAGGCTCATATACGTGAATACGAAGAAAACAGACGATCCGGCCGGGGCGCTGCGCGCGATCTCAGGAAGCGGGTACGACGACGTGTTTGTCTTCGCGCCCGTGTCGGCCTTGGTCGAACAGGCGGATGCCATCCTCGCGTACGACGGATGCCTCAATTTCTTCGCGGGGCCCGCCGACGCGGCGTTTTGCGCGAAATTCAATTTCTACGATGTCCATTACAACAGCACTCACATCGTCGGCACGTCCGGCGGCAACACGGACGACATGCGGGAGGCGCTGGAACTGTTCACGGAGGACCGCATCGACCCGTCTATTCTGGTGACCCATATCGGGGGCCTCGACGCCGCGAAGGAAGCGACGTTGCGTCTGCCTGAGATTCCGGGTGGGAAGAAGCTGATATACACACACATCTCGATGCCGCTGACGGCGATAGCAGACTTCCGCGAACTCGGGGAAACGAACGAACTTTTCCGTGAACTGGACGCGGTATGCTCGGGCAGTAACGGCCTGTGGAACTTGGAAGCCGAGCGCTTGCTGCTGGAACGCGCTCCGTCGGTATCCCTCGGCTGAAAGGCAGCGGAGCGATTGTCGGGACAACTGCAAAGACGCGGAAAAATAAAGGAATATACCGTCGGGAAAGAGATAATCTCGATGCGAGAACTCCGTGAACTGTGCCCGGAAGTGGCGTTGATGACTCTGCACAGAGATCTGGACGCGCTGCAGCGTGAGGGCGCCATCCTGAAAATACGGGGCGGCGCCAGGGTGATAAGCCATCGGAGCGACCCCAGCTTTTTAAATCGTGAAATGGAAAACGTCCCGGCTAAGAAGGCGATAGCGGCAAAATCGCTCTCCCTGGTCCGCGGCGGCATGTCGCTGTTTCTGGACGCCGGGACGACGAGCCTTTTTCTGCTTCGCGCCATGCCGGATATCAAACTGAATATTTTAACTACTGGCGCGAACTTCGCACCCGATCTTCAACGGCTCGACAATGCCTCCATAACTGTATGCGGCGGTGAACTGAACCGCTCCAACATGGCGCTTTCGGGGCAGAGCACGCTTGATTTTCTCGACAGGATAAACATAGACCTTGGATTCATCGGTGTGTCGGGCTATACGGACGACAGCGGTTTCACGTGCGGCAAGGAGAGCGAGATGCTCGTTAAAAGGCTCGTCATCCGGAAAGCGCGGACCGCCGTCGCGCTCATGGACTCGTCGAAGCTCTCGCGGATAATGCCGTACACGTTCGCTGTCCTGGCCGACTTCGAATACGTCGTGACGGACGGACATATGCCGGAGAATTTTCTGAATCTGGCGCGAAAAGGGAACACAACGGTTTTGTAGAAATTATACCTGAAGGGACTGGAAGCGGATGGCTCAAATTGTTGTGATGCCAAAGGTCGGGATCTCCGTCGAAAGTTGCGTGATAAGCGTGTGGAAGAAGCGCGTCGGGGATTTGGTGAAGACCGGGGATATACTGTTCGACTACGAGACGGACAAAGCGTCGCTGGAATGCGAATCGACCGCGGACGGGACGATCCTCGAAATATTTTCAGGCGACGGAGACGAGGTGCCCGTCCTCTCCCCCGTGTGCGTCATAGGCGAGCCGGACGAGGATATATCGTCATTATGCCCCGGCGGCCTGACGGCGGCCGCCAAAGAACCCGGGCCGGCCGAAACGCACGCGCCCAGGGCCGCTCATGCCGAAGTACCGGCCGCGTGTCCCGGAGGGACGAAAATTTCCCCCCGTGCCCGAAATCTCGCGGTCAGGCGGGGACTCGACGCGTCGCTGGCTGAGCCGACCGGGCCTCACGGACGGATAATCGCCCGCGATGTCGAGGCGCTGGAGCGCGGAATCTTTGAATCCGGCGAGGCGCCGCAGGCTGAAATCGCCGCCGCGCCGAAAACGGCCGCCGCCGGCTGCACGGACGAAAAAATGCCCATGATCCGGCGCGCCATAGCGAACGCCATGACCTCGTCACTCCGCAACACGGCCCAACTTACAAACCATCATTCTTTCGATGCGGCACAGATTTTGGAACTTCGCTCGCGTTTCAAGGCGGAGGGCGCGAAACTGGGGCTCGACGGAATTTCCATCGGCGACATGGTACTGTTCGCGACCGTGAAAACGCTCCTCGAATATCCGTATATGAACGCCCATCTGCTGGAGGGAGACGTGATACGGCGTTTTTCGGGCGTCAACCTCGGAGTGGCCGTCGACACGCCGCGCGGTCTCATCGTCCCGACTATCATGGACGCGGGGGGGATGACGCTTTCGCAAATTTCGGGAGCGGTCAGGGAACTGGCCGAAGCCGCCCGTGCCGGAAACATCAGTCCCGACCTGCTTCAGGGGGCGACTTTCACCGTCTCGAACCTCGGCGCGACCGGGGTGGAGATGTTCACGCCGATAATCAACCCGCCGCAGGTGGGCATTTTGGGAGTTTGCGGCATAACGGCGCGTCCGCGCGCCGAGGGCGGCGCGCTGAAATCCTACCCCGCGATGGGCCTGTCCGTGACATACGACCACAGGGCCGTCGACGGGGCGCCCGCCTCGCGGTTCGCGCAGGCGCTGTGCGAAAAACTCGAGCGGTTCCAGACATTGCTGGCGTTTGACGCCGCGTAAACTGAGGGAGATAAGCGAACATGGACAAAAGCGATCTTATAATTTTAGGGGGCGGCCCGGCCGGATATACGGCGGCGGAACGGGCCTCGGCCGGCGGATTGTCCGTGACGCTATTCGAGGGGCGTTCACTTGGCGGCGTCTGCCTGAACGAAGGCTGCATACCGACGAAGTCGATGCTCTATTCCGCCAAACTGCTCGACGGAGCGCGTCATGGAACGCCCTACGGAGTGCGCGCCGAGGGGGCTTCGCTCGACCATGCCGCCGTGATGAAGCGCAAAAATAAGGTCGTCAAGACACTCGTCGCCGGAGTCGCCGCTAAAATGAAATCTCACGGCGTTACCGTCGTCCCGAGAAATGGAACCGTAGTGGGGAAGACGCCGTCGGGATTTGCCGTGACGGACGGCGAGCGTGAGTACGAGGCGTCCCGGCTCTTGATATGCACTGGATCGGAGCCGATCATTCCGCCCATTCCGGGCGTCGCCGAGGGGATAGAGTCGGGCTTCGTACTGACGAGCAGAGAGGCCCTCGAACTGACTGATATTCCCAAAAAGCTGGTGATCGTCGGAGGCGGGGTGATCGGGCTCGAAATGGCCTGTTATTTCCATACGGCCGGGTCTCACGTGACGGTCGTCGAGATGCTGGACAAAATCGCCGGGCCGGCCGAGGCGGAGATATCGAAAGTTCTGCTCGGCAACCTCCAAAAGAAAGGGATAGAATTTAAAATCGGCCGCAAGGTTACAGGTGTCACGCCGGGTAAATCGGTGACGGCCGGCGACGGTGCCATAGACGCTGACAAAGTGCTGCTGACGATAGGCAGGAAACCACGGACGGCCGGCGCGGGGCTGGAGGCGCTGGACGTGTTTATCGAGCGCGGCTCCGTCGTCACGGACAGACATCTGCGGACGAACGTCCCGGACGTCTACGCGGCTGGGGACGTAAACGGCAGAATAATGCTGGCGCACACCGCGTACCGGGAGGCCGAGGCCGCCGTGAGCCACATGCTCGGGCGCGCCGACTCCATGAGATATGACGCCGTCCCGTCAGTCATCTATACGAGCCCGGAGGCCGCCTGTGTCGGAGAGACGGAGGAAAGCGCCGCGGCGCGCGGACTGCCGTTTAAGACAGTCAAACTGTCCATGCGTTACGCGGGGCGATACGTTGCCGAGAACGAGGGGGGCGACGGCATCTGCAAACTGGTCGTGGACGAGCGGGACGGACGCCTGCTAGGGGTCCATATGATAGGCGGATACGCGTCCGAGATAATTTTTTCCGCCGGCATGATGATAGAGAGCCGTCTGCCCGCTGACGCTCTCAAAAAACTGGTGTTTCCACATCCAACTGTCGGCGAAATCATAAGAGAATCGCTTTTTGAAATTTAATTGCTCTGATAAATGATTGCTACCACGATAAAGGAGAATCTGTATGCCTAAATCACTTTTCATCAGTCCCGATGAACTGAAAAAAAGCAGCTATATCAAATTCGCGGATATTCCGGTCAATCGATATTCGAAGAGCGTCGCGGACGAGCGGCGTGATTTCACCGACGACGACCTGGTGCGCATTTACCGCGACATGACGGTCCTGCGCGAGTTCGAGCATATGCTGAACCTCATAAAGACGCAGGGCGTGTACAACGGAGTGGAGACGACATATCCCGGGCCCGCCCACTTGTCGCTGGGACAGGAGTCCGCCGCCGTGGGGCAGGCGTACCTGCTGGGAAAAGAGGACATAATCTTCGGCAGCCACAGAAGCCACAGCGAGATTCTGGCGAAGTCGCTCTCCTGCATTCACAAGTTGACCGATGACGAAGTGACGAGAGAGATGGAAAATTTTTTCGACGGACAAATCCTGCGCGTCATAGAAAAAGTGTACAAAGCGAAGGACGCC
Organism: Synergistaceae bacterium; assembly: GCA_031270375.1. GTDB lineage: Bacteria > Synergistota > Synergistia > Synergistales > Synergistaceae > JAIRKI01. The sequence continues at coordinate 12,844 of JAISXR010000278.1, forward strand.
AAAGACTTGGCCGTCCATTTTCTGCTGTACGGGACGCTCGCGGAGATATTCGCGCGGGAGAACGGCTTCCACAAGGGAATGGGGGGGAGCATGCACGCGTTCTTCCTGCCGTTCGGGGTGTACCCGAACAACGCCATAGTCGGCGGGTCAGGTACCATCGCGGCCGGAGCGGCGCTCTACAAAAGATGCAACGGTAAAAAGGGACTCGTCGTCTGCAACATAGGCGACGGCAGCCTTGGCTGCGGTCCCGTCTGGGAGGCGCTGAACTTCTCGGCCATGGACCAGTTCGCCACGCTGTGGGAGGATGACGTGCCCGGCGGGCTTCCCATCATATTCAACATTTTCAACAACGGCTACGGCATGGGCGGCCAGACGAGGGGCGAGACGATGGCCTACGACATGCTCGCCCGCGTCGGCGCTGGAGTCTCGCCAAACGAGATGCACGCCGAGCGCGTGTGGGGGCACAACCCGCTTGCCGTGATCGACGCGTATCGCCGCAAGCGCGAGACGTTGAAGGCGGAAGGCGGGCCGGTGCTGCTGGACGTGCTCACCTATCGCCTCGTCGGGCATTCGACATCCGACCAGAACGCCTACCGCTCGAAGGATGAGATAGAGGCGTGGCAGAAGGTCGATCCCTGCGTCACATACCGCTTGGAACTGACGAAAGCCGGAGTCGCCCCGGACGGCGTATTCGAGGATATATGGCTCGAGACGCGCGAGCGGATGACGAAAATCTGCGGATGGGCGTCGGACGCAGGGATGTCGCCACATGCGGATTTCAGGAAGGACTACAGGTTCCTGGAGCGCCTGATGTTCTCCAACGAAAAAATTCCCTCGATGGAGATCGGGCGAAAACCGGACGTCCTGATTCCCAAGGACGAATGCTCCCGCGTGAAGCAGATAAAGGAAAAGCACAGGTCCGCTTTCGACGGGGGCAAACCGGTGAGCAAGATGAAGGCGTATAACATACGCGACGCCATATTCGAGCCGCTGATCGACAAATTCTACGAAGACCCGACGCTCGTGGCGTACGGCGAGGACGTGCGAGACTGGGGCGGGGCGTTCGCCGTCTACAGGGGGCTCGCGGAAGTGCTTCCGCACACGCGGCTGTTCAACGCCCCGATCTCCGAGGCGGCAATAGTCGGCAGCGGCGTCGGCTACGGAATCTGCGGCGGGCGAGCCGTCGTCGAACTCATGTACTGCGACTTCATCGGGCGGGCTGGCGACGAGATATTCAACCAGCTCTCGAAATGGCAGGCTATGAGCGCCGGCATCCTCAAAATGCCCGTCGTGCTCCGCGTCTCGGTGGGCGCGAAATACGGGGCGCAGCACAGCCAGGACTGGACGGCGCTCTGTGCTCACATCCCCGGTCTGAAGGTCTGTTTCCCAGCCACTCCGTACGAGGCGAAGGGATTGATGACGGCCGCGCTCAATTCATCCGACCCGGTAGTGTTCTTCGAGAGCCAGCGAATCTACGACATGGGCGAGATGTTCCGCGAGGGGGGAGTGCCGGAAACCCCCTACGAACTGGAATTCGGCGGCGTGAACATAGTGCGGCGCGGGACGGATGTCACGATCCTCACTGTAGGGGCAACGCTTTACAAGGCCGCCGAGGCGGCCGGCATCCTTAGCGAAAAATATGGCGTCAGCGCGGAGGTGATAAACCTCCACAGCCTCGTCCCCCTCAACTACGCTGAAATAGCGGAGTCGGCAGCCAAGACGGGCCGTGTCGTGCTGGCCTCAGACGCTTGCGGGAGAGGCAGTTTCATGAACGATGTCGCCCGCAATATCACGGAGATATGCTTCGACGACCTCGACGCGTCGCCCGTTCTCGTCGGCGCTGAAAACTGGATCACTCCTCCGTTCGAGTTCGACGAGTTTTTCTTCCCTCAGGCCAGCTGGATTCTTGACGCCATAGATGAAAAACTGCTGCCCCTGGAAGGACACACGGCAATGGTCAACAACTACACACAGGCGGAGCAGATGCGCAAAGCCGCGTCCGGAGTTTAGGTTTAGTAAATGAATGGGAGGGTTCGCGATGAACGGGATATATGAAGCGGCGAGGGCAAAGTACGCGGAATACGGGGTCGACACGGATGCCGCGATAGAACGGCTCAAGAAAACGGAAATTTCGCTGCACTGCTGGCAGGGCGACGACGTGCGCGGCTTCGAGTCGCCGGACGCCGTCCTGTCGGGAGGCATCATGACGACCGGTAACCATCCGGGCAGAGCGCGAAACGCCGACGAACTGAGGGCCGACATGGCGTTCGCCATGTCGCTGTTGCCGGGCAGGCAGCGTGTCAACCTGCACGCTATATATCTGGAATCCGGCGGCAAAAAGATCGGCCGCGACGAGATATCCTCGGAACATTTCGAAAACTGGATGCGATGGGCAGGCGAGTTGGGCGTCAATCTCGACTTCAACACATCCATGTTCTCGCACCCCAAAGCGAACGGATACACGCTCGCCAGTTACGACAAAGGCATCAGGGATTTCTGGATCGAGCACGGAAAAAGATGCAGGACCATAGCCGCGGAGATGGGCAGACGCCAGGGCGGCCCATGTGTCATAAACCACTGGATGATCGACGGCAGCAAAGAGCCGCCTGTCGACAGAGCGCGCAGGCGGGCGTTGTTCGTAGAGAGCATGGACGAGATCATTTCCGAAAAAATGCCCGAGAGCCAAATACTCGACAGCATAGAAAGCAAGCTGTTCGGCATCGGTATGGAGAGTTTCACCGCCGGTTCGGCGGAACTATGCCTCGGATACGCCATGTCCCGTAAAATCATGCTCACATACGATATGGGGCATTTTCACCCTACGGAGAGCGTGGCTGACAAGATATCGTCCGCGTTGCTGTTCGTCGGTAAACTGCTCGTACACACGAGCAGGGGAGTCCGCTGGGACAGCGACCACGTCGTCGTGAAGGGCGACGATGTCGACCTGCTCATGCAGGAGATAGTCAGGGCGAACGCGCTCGACCGCGTTTATATCGCGCTCGACTTCTTCGACGCCAGCATCGACAGAATCGCCGCGTGGGTGATAGGCGCCCGCGCGACACAGAAAGCGCTGCTGACGGCCATGTTGGAACCGTACGCCATGCTGCTCGAAGAGGAGATGTCGGGCGACACGACATGGCGGCTTGCGCTGGCCGACGAGCAAAAATGCATGCCTTTCGGCGCGGTGTGGGATTATTTCTGCGAAACCGAAGGCGTCCCGCCGGGGAGCCGCTGGATCGAATCGGTCAAATCATACGGAAAAAACGTGACCGGAAAGAGATGAATATGGACGGCCGTGACGAAAACCTCGAATCTCTCGCGCAAATGTCGAACAGGTACGGCGGAGATCCTCGATACGTGCTGGCCGGCGGCGGCAATACATCGTGGAAGAACGAGACGGAACTGTACGTAAAGCCCTCAGGGACGAGCCTCGCCACGATACGCGCCGACGGTTTCGCCGGCGTCGGCCGCGCCGGGCTGGACGCCATTTTGAAGCGGCAATACGACCCATACGACGAGGCGAAAAGAGAGGCGGACGTCCTGGCGGACATGATGGCATCCCGCCTGCCCTGGAGCCTGGACAGGCGCCCGAGCGTGGAAACGCTGCTTCATAATTTGTGTCCAGGGGCGTTCACGGCGCATCTCCACCCGTCGCTCGTAAACGGCCTCACCTGCGGCGCGGATGGGCCGTCCAGGGCGCGCGGGATGTTCGGCGACGGCGTGATGTGGATAGAGGCGTACAAACCGGGATACGCGCTGGCGTCCCTGTACTCGCGAAAGCTGGAAGAGCGCGGGAGTGCCGGTAAACCAACGCCAGACGTCATACTGCTGCAAAACCACGGGATTTTCGTGACCGCGGATTCGCCCGGCGAGATCGGTTCGCTTCTCGACGGCGTGATGAAGACGCTTGATCGCAACGCTCCCATAAAACCCCGCCGTGATATCGTCGCGATCGAACCGTCGAGGCTTGCCGAAGCGAAAAAGAAAATAGCGGACGCGACACAAAAGCACGTCACCGTCGGCGTGCCTACGATACTGCACGCCGCGAACGCCGGCATATTGGAGATGATGGCGGACGAAAACGCTTTTCTGCCTCTCTCTTCGCCTTTTACGCCCGATCATGTCGTCTACTGCAAAGCGCGTTTTCTATATCTGGAGAGCGCGTCCGAAACAGCGGGCCGGTATACTCGTTTCGTGAGCGAAAACGGATACGCGCCAAGAGTGATATGTGTCAGGAACGTCGGCGCGTTTTTCATCGGGCAGGACGAGCGGCAGGCGCGAAACGCGGCGGAACTGTTCCAGGACGCCGCCGATATCGCAGCCTACTCCCGAAATTTCGGAGGGCCGCTCCACATGACGCAAGAACTGACCGACTTCATCATACACTGGGAAGCCGAGTCGTACAGACAGAAGATGGTTTAGCGGGGATTTCTTAACACCGTATTCAACGTTTGTCGTGGATTGTCCATTCCGCGTGAGATTGACTCATATATTTCCAGCTTGAATTCTTCATCCGATTCGTATGTGCCATCTAAAATGGCGGTTAGAATTTGGTGAAGCAGCTCATCGCCGTTTGCCGCCATTTCGCTATTGGTTCGCTGCTTCTATGTCTATGCCGTACACCCTTTTCCTCTGATATTCGCGCTATTTTAGGGTTTTTCTGATATACTTCGATGAGAGAATTTTATGGGGTGATAACGATGGGCAGAATTGCCGACGTTTTGAAAACTGGGAAAATCTTGGTTTCGGACGGCGCGTGGGGGACGTTTCTTCACGCCAAGGGGCTGAAACCGGGAGAATGTCCCGACGAATGGTCGCTGTCACATTTCGACGAAGTCTGCGGTATCGCTAAAAGTTATTTCGACACGGGCGCGGATATGGTCGAGACCAACAGTTTCGGGGCCAACCGTCTTAAGTTGTCGCATTTTGGCCTCGACGGCAAAGTCCGGGAAATCAACGAGGCTGCGGCCAAGGCTTCGCGGCGTGCGGCCGGCAGCGCCCCGAACAGATATGTCATAGCTTCCGTGGGCCCGACAGGAAAGATGCTGGTCACGGAAGAAACCACAGAGGAAGAACTTTACGACGTTTTCGGAGAACAAGCCGGCGCGCTGGAGCGCGGCGGCGCCGACGCTATATGCGTCGAGACGATGAGCGACATCGGCGAGGCCATATGCGCCATAAAAGCCGCGAAGGAAAACACCTCGCTCGAGGTGATATCCACTTTCACTTTCGATAAAACGGCGAAGGGAACATACCGCACCATGATGGGCGTCTCTCCGGCGGACGCGGCGGACGCCGCGTTGGAAGCCGGCGCGGATATAATAGGTTCGAACTGCGGCAACGGCATGGAGCATATGGTTTATATCGTCCGTGAGATGAAAACGCGTTTCCCGGAGGCGTTCATATTGGTCCACGCCAACGCCGGCCTGCCCGCTAACGTCGACGGACGCGACATTTTCCCAGAAACGCCGGAGGTAACCGCTTCTTATGTCCGGCAGGTTATAGAGGCGGGAGCGAACATAGTGGGCGGATGCTGCGGAACTACGCCGGCTCATATCGCGGCTATTCGCGCTGAAATCGACGCGTATAACGCCTCTTAGAAACGGCGGCTAATTGTAACTATTTATAAAACTTTTCACGCAAACAATCGAGAGAGGGGGACAAACAAATGAAAAAATGGCTGCAAGAACATAGCGTACCGGTGGTTTCCATATGCGTCCTGATTATAGCGGCGGTTCTCGCCGCGCTCTTTTACGCGTCCCGTACTTCGTCCGCCGAAATTGCCAAACTCAACGAGGCAAACGCCGGTTCCATATCCGAGATAGAAAAACTCAACAGGGAGATAACCGAGCGGGATAAACAATTGACTTCAGCGCAATCGGCCGCCAAAAAACTCGAGGAGATTATGAAGAAGGCCGAAACCGAGGGGAGCGAGGCAATCGCGACCACACAGACCGAACTCGAGCGCCTTAAAAGTGAACTGGCTTCCCGCGAGAGCGACGCGATAAAAAATAACGAGGCAATCGCGTCCGCGAAGGCCGAGATCGAAAAACTGAAATCCGAACTCAATGCGAAAGTGAACGCCATCTCAGATGAAGCCGCGTCCGCGGAGGCTGCACGTTCTGAGGTGGAGAAATTGCGGACAGAACTCAAAGAGAGGGAAGCCGCTTTCAAGGAAAGCGCTGACGCAAACGCCTCCGCTAACGAGGAGATCGCGAGATTGAATATCGAGTTGACCGCGCGTGAAAACAATGCGGCCGCGACAATATCGGAACTCGAAAAATTGCGAGGGGAACTTGCCGAACGTGAAAAAGCGCTGGGGGAGAGCGCCGAGGCACGCGCCGTCTCCGCCGGGGAAATAGAGCGACTGAAATCGGAATTGGACGCCAGGGAGAGAGAAATTACCTCGGCAGCCGCCGGGGAAATAGAGCGCTTGAAATCGGAATTGGACGCGCAGAATAAAACCATCGCGCAATCAGACGAGGAAATCGGCCGTCTTAAAAAGCAAATCGACGATCGCGCGAAGGAAGTTTCCGAAAACAAAGCCGAGATAGAGCGTCTGGCTTTAGTTGGATCGGGAAGCAAAAACGAAATAAAGAAACTTTACGGAACGGTCGATGAGCAGAAATCCGCGATAGACGCGGCGAAAGCGGAAATAACAAGGCTTTCGAAGCTGGCGGGCGATTCAGAGGCCGAAATCGCGAGGCTGCAAAAATTGGTGCAGAGCGCCGGTCAATCGGACAAAGAGACCAAAGCCGAGATAGGGCGCCTGGAGGGAGTGGTATCGGATTCGAACTCCAGGATAGGCGCGCTTGAGAAGACAATTGCCGAACGCAATAAGAAAATATCGGACATCACCGCCGAGATAGAGAGTCTCAAAAAACTTGTCGAAGAAGCGACCGCGGAGATAGAAAACCTCAAAAAACTCGTCGCCGAGAAGGATGCCGAAATCGCCAAAGCCAAGGCTGAAGCCGAAATACTGTCCGGCCAGAACGAAGAGATCAAAAAAGAAGAGGAGAAAATATTCGGCAGTGTCAACGACGCTATCGAAAAACTCTGGGTTGGCGGATACATAACCGCCGCGCACGCTTTGGCTGAGGAAGCCAGCGCCAAATTCCCCGACAGACCCGAGTTCGCCGATTTGGCCCGTCAGCTGAGGACACTGCTGGACGCCATGAGCGGCGACCTCACCGCCATGCCCGATGTGATACCGCAGTGACCCTCGAACCATAAATAAATAAGCCCCCTCCCGCGCAGGACACGGGAGGGGGCTTATTTATTTATGCTAATGTGACTTGCGTTCGCGAATCTCCAGCATTGATTATTATAAACTACATGAGGGCTTTTTACGAGATTGACCTGCCGCGGGACTGCCAGGAACGTTCTTTATGCTATAATCCAACATAATTTGAATAATGAAAGGATGTGCCGCGCATATGAAAAGTAATATTCTTGGGATTATGGTGGCGATGATTTTGTCGGCGGTCTACGTTCTCTCCAATACGGCAGAGATAACGGTAAAATTCCTCAGCCTCGAGATGACTTTCCATCAAGGGCTGTGGGAGATAATCGTTTTCGGCACAGGCGTTCTGATAATGGGGCTCATATCCTTCTGCGCGGAGATAGAGATGTATGTCAAAAACAGGAAAAAGACGAAAGAATTGACAAAACGCGTCGCACAGCTCGAGGACGAGCGGAAATCTCTTCTCGACACGCTCCGAAATTTCGGATGGAAGGACCGCGGGAAGGACGAACCTCATGATTCACCGGAACACAATCCGATACACGAAGAAGCCCGCAGCGACGCCAAAACCGTTCACGAGCCCCATTATCGCCAAGCCTCAGAGCCTCCCCGGGAACCAGAGGAGAAAATCATTTTAGATAAACAGGAATTGCCCGACGGCGCTGAACCGCAAAAAGTTGGCGAGGCTAAACCGCCTTTTCTGAAAACATTAATCTCATCCGTGTTCAAACGCGAAAAAAAAACGGAGACCGCGCAGGACGTGACGGCGGTGGTTTCGGATGAAACGGACGCCCAAGCGGCAAGTTCGGAAAATGTCTGTTCGATACCGGAACCGGACGAAGAAGAATGTGATGTCCAAGCAGTGACGGAAACCGAAGACAAGGAGAAATCCGAAATTTGATCCCTTCCTGTCCTGAGGAAAGGCTGCGCGTGTGGGAACCCGACGACTCGGTCCGCAGCGTCGCGCGCGAAGCTAAGTGTTCCGTTTTTACGGCCTCGCTTCTATCCATGCGAGGCGTTAAACCTGGAATGCCCTCGGCGGAAGCGAGACGTTGGATGAAACCCGAGTTGGACTGCTGGATGGAACAGGTGGATATCGGCAATGGATCGTCCGCCGCCGCGCGTATGTGGTCGTCGGTTTCGAGTGAAAGCAGCATTGTAGTTTACGGGGATTACGACGTGGATGGAATATCGGCCACGACTTTCATGCTCGAACTCGCTCTTCTGAAGGGCGCACGGGTCAGATATTACATACCGCATCGTTATAATTTGGGTTACGGTTTTCATCAAGGCGTTGTCAAGACGATCGCCGAGTCCGGCCGCAAATGCGACCTGCTCGTCGTGGTCGACTGTGGGACACAAAACGTAGAGGCGGTCGGTACCGCGAAAAAATACGGTATTCCAGTGCTGATATTCGACCATCATCTTGCGCGGGGAGAACTCGCCGATGCGGACGTGCTGATAAACCCGCACGTGGATGGCAATGATCTGGCTAAAAAACTTTGCGCCGCGGGTGTCGTGTGGAGTTGGGCGTGGAAAAACGAACTCGCTCCCCGCGAATGGCTCATAAAGAATCTCGACCTGCCAGCTTTGGCGACAATCGCGGATTGCGTTCCCATGTCGAGCCCGGTGAACAGGGCTATAGTGCGGGAGGGTCTGCGCGTCATGAAGAACTGCGCGCGTCCCGGTTTGCGGGCTTTAATGCGCGGCGTCGAACTGGAGAGCCAGTCACTCGACGTGGATACGCTGTCGATGAGAATAATTCCATGCCTCAACGCGGCGGGCCGGCTCGATATAGCGGACAGATCCATGAAAATTTTCTTTCCCAAAAAAGAGATATGGGATGACGTTCAATATCTGATAGACCTCAACAAGCGGAGACGCGACATGTCCGCCAAAATCCTGTGCGACGTCGAAAGATGCGGTTCCGAAACCGGAGACAAACATGTGATGTTCGGAAAGGATTGGCCTGCGGGCGTTCTTTCGAGCGTGGCGAGCCAGGTATGTTGTACCAGGGATATACCGGTAGTTTTGGCGGCGCCCGCGCACCAGAACATGATCCGCGGCACTCTTCGCGTGCCGCCGGGTGTCGACGCGGAAGCGATATTGTCGTCCATATCCGGCGATCTCACCAGTTGGGGAGGGCACAGAATGGCGGCGGGTTTCAGTGTATCGCTTGAAAAATGGAAAGATGTGAGCGAAAAATTGGAAGATATGCTCTCGAAAACCGAGCGCGTCACCGAAAAGGAGGATATACTCCGCTGGTCGCCCGGAAAACTCAGCCTTGACTCCTGGAGGGAAGCCGAAACTCTGGGGCCTTTCGGCGTGGACAACCCTTATCCCAGGCTTTACTGCTCGCATAGCGGAGGCATTTGCGCGGAGCCGTTGGGCAGGAAGGGCAATCACGTCAAAATTTTCGTCGATGGGGGAGAGCTGCTCGGATTTTCGGCGGAACACCTTCTGAAGGAAGAATGCGCGCCCTCGGGATGGGTATATCGGCCCAGGGTGAATTTCTGGAAGAACTGCGAGAGTCTTCAGCTGGTGTTGGAAAAAGTTGTCGTAAATGTCGCCTGATTCCATAGATCTCGAAAAAATCACCGTCAAAGCCGAAGAAGAACCTCCCACGGAGCCGGCGCCGCCGAAAACAAGGGGGGTTGACCGGTCATCGAGAGCCCTCATGGAAAGTTATGTAGGCCGCATTCCTCCCGAACAGAGGGTCGCGAACGTGCGCAGGGCCTGGCAGGAATTATGGTGGAGAATGTCGAGATACCTGCACAAGGAAGAATTGATGCAGGTGGGAGATGCTTTCGTGTTTGCCGCCGTGAGCCACGGCACGCAGCTTCGCCACAACGACGACCCCTACATAGTCCACACGCTCGGAGCGGCGAGCGTGCTCTCGGATATGCAGTTGGACGTGCAGACGCTCGAAGCGGCGCTTCTCCATGACGTCCTGGAGGATACGGCCGTGACGCCGGAGGAGCTGCGGCTGAAATTCGGCGGCGACGTCATGGTATTGGTTGACGGAGTCACTAAACTGGGAAAGATTCAGTTCAGGACGGTCGAAGAATATCAGGCCGAAAACCTGCGCAAGATGTTCCTGGTCATGGCAAAGGACATCAGGGTCGTCCTGATAAAGCTGGCCGACCGGTTTCACAACATGAGCACGATCACCGGGCACAAACGTGAAAAGCAGATAGCCATAGCCAATGAAACCCTCGAAATTTACGCGCCGCTCGCGCATCGCCTCGGCATTTACCACATCAAACGCGAACTGGAGGACATGGCCTTCAAGGTCATAGACCCGGAAACGTATTATGACATCAGACGCCGCGTGCGCAAAAAACTGCCCGAGAGCGAGACGGTCATAAAAAAAGGCATGGAAATATTGCGCGACCGCCTCGCCGAGGAGCATGTCGAGGCGGAAATTCTGGGGCGCCCAAAACATTATTACAGCATCTACGAGAAGATGAACCGAAAAAATCTCTCATTGGAGCAAATTTATGACCTGCTCGCCATGAGGGTTATCGTGAATACTCTCGCGGAATGCTATCAAGTGCTGGGAATCGTACATACGCTCTGGAAGCCCATACCGGGCCAGTTTGACGATTACATCGCCAATCCCAAGGGAAATATGTATCAATCGCTGCATTCGACCGTGGTGGGGCCGGGGGGCGACCCCCTTGAAGTCCAGATACGCACCCGGGAGATGCACAGAATGGCAGAATACGGGATCGCCGCGCACTGGCAATATAAGGAGAAACACGGACGCAACGGCGACATGAGCGAAATAGACAAAAGACTCGCGTGGATACGCCAGGCGCTCGAAAGCCATGGAGAGGCATCCGCCCCGGCGGAATTTCTCGACAACCTCAAGACGGACGTCCTTATCACGGAAGTCCTTGTTTTCACGCCGCAGGGCAAGGTAATCGCGCTTCCCGAAGGTTCCACGCCGATAGATTTCGCCTACGCCGTGCACACCGAGGTCGGTAACAAATGTATCGGCGCAATGGTTCACGGGAAGATAGTGCCGATGGACTATACCCTCCAGAACGGTGACTACGTTCGGATACTGACGTCGCCTCAGGGCAAACCGTCTCGCGACTGGCTCAAAATCGCCAAGGCGAACAGGACGCGCAACAAGATAAAATCGTATTTCAGACAAATCGACAGGGCGGAGCGGGAGGAAAAGATAGAGCGCGGCAGGGAACTGCTCGATCACGAGATACAGCGCCGATATCCAGACGAAGGCCGCACGATCGACAGCTTTACGCATCTCTTGAGCAGAGTGGCGTCGGATTTGGGCATAAACGGGGTCGAAGATCTCGTCGCCGCGATAGGAACAGGCCACCATACCGCGCACGGCGTGATGATGCGCGCGGACACCCTCGCGTCGAAAGACCTGGAAGCGTCTCCGGCACAAAAGACCGCCAAACAGACGAGAGAATCGGAGTCAGCGGTGGTAGTGGAGGGTGCCGACGGTGTGCTCGTATCCCTCGCGCTCTGCTGCTGTCCGGTTCCCGGCGACAAGATAACGGGATGCGTCACCCACACCAGGGGAATCACCATACACAGGCATGACTGCTCCAACATCGAAAAGGTCGACGACGATAAAAAAGTCCCAGTGGTATGGGGGGTAAAAAAAGAAGCGCGTTACACGGCACGGATAAAAGTGGAGGCGAACGACAGGGTAGGGGTATTTGCCGACCTCGGAGCCGCTATCAGCCAGACGGACGGCTCCATCGTGAATATCAGGGGCACGGTCGTAAACGGAATAAGGACGAGGTTTGTCATAGAAATTCTGGTGTGGGACCTCGAACATCTCTATCGAATAATCGCCCGAATCAATCTCATCCGGGGCATGATAGAGATAACGAGGGATTAGGCTGCCGGCATGAAGATAGTGGCGCAGAGGGTCTCGCGTTCGTCCGTTGCGGTTGACGGCAAAATGATAGGTGAAATCGGCCCCGGCATGTGCATACTGGTCGGCGTCGCGCCGGAGGACACGGAACGTGAAGCCGTCTGGACGGCGAACAGAATAACGGATCTGCGTATATTCGAGGATCAAGACGGAAAGATGAACAAATCCCTTCTGGAAGTAGGAGGAGAGGCGCTCATCATATCGCAGTTCACTCTTTACGCCGACTGCCGCAAGGGACGTCGCCCGTCTTTTTCCGGAGCCGCGTCTCCCGGCGCGGCCGAAGCCCTTTACGAACTATTCGCGAAACGCGTGGTCGAGCGGGGCATAGCTGTGCGGACCGGAGTATTCGGCGCGGATATGAGAGTGGAAATAGTGAACGAGGGACCCGTGACCATAATTCTGGATACGGCGACGGATATGCCGCACAAATGACGGAGGTTTTAAAGCGTGAAAATCGAATGTTTTCAGGTTGGTGAACTCTGGACTAACTGTTATGTGGTATCGAACGAAGGACATGACGCCATTGTCGTAGATCCCGGCGGCCCCATGAAAGAGGTGATCTCATACATCGAACGCAACGGCCTGCGCGTCGCGCGCATAATGCTGACGCACGGCCACGGCGATCACATCATGGGACTGGGAGAGATAAGGGCGCTGGCGACAGGGGGAGTTTGCGTCCAGATTGAGGACGCCGGCTGCCTCGTGAACGCGTCGAAAAATCTGTCTGCGATGATGGGGCGCTCCTCCGAGTTCAAGGAGGCAGATTCGCTCCTTTCGGACGGAGACTCCATACAAATCGGCGGCATGAAAATTGAGGTCATCCACACTCCCGGACATACGAGAGGGAGCTGTTGTTTCTATATCACAGAGGGAACTGACGTCCTGTTGATTTCGGGCGACACGCTGTTTGCCCGCAGTGTGGGACGAACCGATCTGCCGGGCGGAGACGAAGCCACCCTCGTCGAATCCCTAAAAAAACTGGAATATCTTCCCGATTCGCTCATCGTTTATCCGGGACACGGGCCGTCAACCGTTTTGGGCGAGGAGCGAAAACTCAACCCGTACTGGCCTCGTTGAAGGGGCGGCTGGGTACGTTCGGATGTCCACTCAGCTCGACGATATCTCCGCTGATATTTTCATAACGGCAAATTCGCCCGGAGAAATTTCTGGATGGGCAGTCCCCGTCATCAGGGAACTGCGCGCGAAGATATGGCGGTGCAGGATAACGATGATTATTCTACCCTGTCAGTACGCGAGCGGCGAGGAAATGGCGCTCGCTTCGGAGAGCGGGGCGGACAGATGCCTGCCCCTGGGACGGATAAAGGAATTGAAAAAAGAATCGGAAGGTATCGCCCCAAAACGCCTTTTGCTGCATCTCGGGGGAGACGTAGCTTTTTCGGTCTACTTGTCGAAAACGATAAAGTGTCCGCTGTGGGTTTACGCTTCCCGTCCCAGATGGAAATTTTTCGTAGACAGGTATTTCGTCCCTGACGCCAAATCGGCGGAACGCTTTAAAAGTGGCGCGGCCGGCGAACGGCGGTACAGGGTCGTGGGCAATCTCGCGCTCGACAGCGTAGTATTGAACGAAACGGAGGAAGCGACGAGGGAATTTCTGGGGCTTCCTCCCGACGCCGCTGTGATGGCTTGTCTCACCGGCAGCAGGCCCATCGAGTACACAGGAAGCATCGCTCTTTTCGTCAGGGTTTCGCAAATCGTCACCGAGCATTTCCCCGATCTGCGCGTAATTTTTCCTCTCGCCCCCACCATAAGGGAAGAACAGATTCAAAAAACCCTGGCGGACTCGGGTATAGGTTGGAGGGGAGAAAACAGGGTCAGGGAGATAGACATCGCCCCGGGGCGGACCGCCCTCGTCGTCAGGAACATGACGCTCGAAGTCCTGAACTGCGCAAAACTCGCTCTCGCGGTGCCGGGGACGAATAACCTGCAGGCTGCGGCGTTGTTTGTCCCGTTCATAATGGTGCTGCCGCTCGACAGGGCGGATGAATTCCCCGTAGATGGACTTATGGGAATCATTCCGCATACTTTCCCAGGGTTCAGGCGTTTGAAACGGGCTTACATCAAAAGAATGAACGAGAAAACGAGCGTCCTGTCGCTGCCCAACAAAATCGCCGGGCGGATGATAGCGCCGGAAATAAGGGGTATCTTCAACCCCCGTGTGGTGGCGCGCATGGCCATAGGGCTTCTCGAATCACCGGAAAAATTAAAGGAGATATCGCGGGCTTTCTTCGAATGCACTCACGAAAGGGGAGCTTCGGGAAAGATAGCGGAGGACATTCTGAAATTCGTCAAAGGGGAGGCGATTTAATGGCGCTCAACGAGGAAGTGGAAAATCGGATAAAGAATACGGCCCTGAATACGGACAAGCTCATAGTGAGGCTCGATACGCTCACCAACAGGATATATACCGCGAAATCCAACAATAACCAGGATTTGGTGGAGTATTACGAGCGAATGTTCGCGGAGGCTTCGGTGGAGTTCATGGACAGCGTCGAATCCATACTGGATGACTGGTACGCGTTGAAGGGGGAGGCGCGTCCCCCGGCTGAAAAAGAATATCTGCCGCCCGAAATTCTGAACGCGATTCATAACGCGGTGGTATCGATCGTGCAGGGGCAGCCAGTGGTCATGCCGGCGCCTTTGGCGCCGAGCCATGAAATCGACGCCGCCCAGGGAATCAATATCCTGCGGCAAACCGGCCCGAGCCACAAACTCGACGTCACAGGCTGACGGATATCGAACCCGCGATCACGAGCGCTATTCCGGCGCTTTGAACGCGAGAGAGACGTTCCTTGAGGAATATCCGCGACAGCAACACAGTCATAAATGGGCTTGAAGCGGTTATCGGCGCCACCACCGAAACGGGGAAGCGCACTATGCAAATGCCGAACAAAATGCCGCTCAGGGCGATTCCCACCACGCCGCTCGACAGGAAATGTATCCATGTCGAAAGAGGCAGTTTCTCGAGGTCCTTTATGGACGAAGAGAACCATCGGCGCTGTGCTTCGCGCATGGTCCAAGCCATGAAGAAAAAAACGGCGGCGCGCAGAAAATAACTTTCGGTCGGGTTCCACCCGCCTTTATCCATCAGCAGCTTCAGAATGGGTATGTTGATCCCGGAGCACAGCGCGGAAGCGGAAGCAAACAGGATTCCCTTCCTCGTGTCGGATCTTCTTTTGAGCATTTCATCGAAACCCTCGACGACGAAGCCGGTTTTCATCTTCTCTTGGCGCGAGGCGTCCGATTTTATGATGACTATCCCAAGGACTATGAAGACGGTGCCGCACCACACGAGGGTCTTGACATGCTCGTGAAGCGCGAAGATGGACACCAAAGCCGCGATCAGCGGATAGGAAGAGCTGATCGACACGGCGAGCGAAGCGCCGATTTTATTTATCGATATGGCGAAGAACAGATCGCCCATCAGGGTCGACAGCGTCACGCTCATAAGAAGCCCGGCGAAAAGTTTCGGCGTCATTAATGGCATTTTGCCGGGCTGTGTCACCAGCATGAACGCGGCCATCGTCAGGAAAAAGGATATCGACCGTATCGCCGGTATTTCGCTCGGTGTGCTGTATTTCAAACCTTCTTTCTGCAGGATAGGAGAGACTGCCCACATGAAAGCCACCA
>JAISXR010000084.1 GCA_031270375.1 Synergistaceae bacterium
TGGAACGCCTCCGCGGTGAAGCTCCCGCGCATCGAGAGCAGCTTCATCAACGAGTCGTCCACCGAGCTGGCCGCGTTCGAGAACGGCGACTTGAGCATCCTGGAAAACTTCCCGGCCGCCGAGATGCCCAGGATCTCGAAGACGAAGGGCTTCGTGGTGTACCCTCAGATCACCACATATTTCTATACTATCAACACCGAAAAGAAGCCGCTTGACGACGTGCGCGTCCGCAAGGCGCTGGCCTTGGCCGTAGACCGCAAGGCGCTCGTCGAGAAGGTCTTGCAGGGATCTGCTGCCATCCCGGCGATCAACGTGGTCGCGCAGGGGCTGCTTGACAGCACCGGCAAGGATTTCAGCAAGACATCCGGCAATTTCGGGCTGGACCCGTCCGGCAGCGCCAAACCCGAGGAGGCGCGCAAACTGCTGGCCGACGCTGGGTTCCCTGGCGGAAAGGGCTTCCCTGAGCTGTCGCTCCTTTACAACACGTCCGAGGGACACAAACTGCAGGCGGAGGCAGTGCAGGAGATGTGGCGGCGCGAGCTGGGCATAAACGTCAAGCTCATGAACCAGGAGTGGCAGGTATTCCTCGACAACCGCGACAACGGCAACTACGACATCGCCAGGGGGCACTGGTGGGGGGACTACTCCGACCCGATGACGTTCCTGGACATGTTCGTTAGCTCCGGCTCCTCGAACAACTGGCCGAGGTGGAAGAACGCCGAGTACGACAAACTGATCGCGCAGTCCATGGCGCTGTCCGGCAAGGCGCGCGACGACGCCATGTACAAGGCCAACGCGCTCTTCATGAACGACATGCCCATCGTCCCGCTCTTCTACCCGGCGGACGACTTCGTAATCCCGGAGAACATAAAGGGCATAGAGAGGCCGCTGTGGAGCGTCTTCTACTTCGGCGGCACGGTGATAGAATAAAATAATAAAAACCGTGGGCTCCACCCGCACCCGGCAGGGAACGCGTTCCCTGCACCCTTTTTTGTGGGGGCGGAGTCCCAGGGTTTTATGGAGGATACGCGATGAGTGAAGTCATATTTACGGATACCGTTACGCCTCTCATGCTGAATGCCGAACTTTGCGGCGAACTGGCGGACGAGGCGCTTTACGGCATGGCCGCCGATATTCTGTCCCGCGAGAACGGTATGCTGAAAGTGAGAATGCGTTACTGTTATGAGGGGTATGTTTTGGCGGAAGCTGTGTTGGAGACCGATTCCGCCGGAGAATGGGAGAGTTCCGTCACTCATCTGGTGATTGCGCCGTTCGCGGATATAATGTCGGAACCGTCGTTTACGAGCCATATAATAAAAACGCTGCCGCGCGGCGGGAGACTTGCCGTACAGCACCCGGACAGCGAGGACGGCGGACAGGACGCGGAATGGCTGCCGGCCTCGCTGGCCTGCGGGGAAAAGGGTTTCGTTCGCGCGCGATCGGTCAGGGCCATCAGTATCTGGTCAGGCCCTGAAGGAGAGCTTCGGGCGAACGTCGCGGCGGACGCGAAACTCTACCTTGGGGCGCAATATCGCTGGGGAGGAAAGAGCCACGCCGGAATAGACTGTTCCGGCCTCGCGAGTATGGCCTACATGCTGGGGGGGCTTTATATTTACAGGGATGCCAGTATCGTGGACGGTTTCCCCGTGAGGGAAATCACAGCGGAAGCCGCGCGGACAGGCGACCTCCTCTTCTGGGACGGACATGTGGCGTTATACCTGGGGGATAATCGCTACATACATTCCACCGGGCGCTCGTCAGGCGTCGTGATAAACTCACTCGACCCGGAGGCGCACGATTTCAGGGAGGATCTGGCCGCGGTCAAAAAATGGGGAAGCGTCTTCGCGGGGAAGGAAAGAGGTGCGTCGTGATGACGGCGGCAAAGGCGGGAAAAATAGTCGGGATGAGGCTCGGGAGGCTGTCTATCCCGCTTAAAAAGACATTCAAGACGGCGCTTCGCTCGACTGCCTCCGTGTTAACGAATATCCTGGAAATCCAGACAGATTGCGGTGCCGTCGGTTACGGTGAGGCGCCGCCCACAGCCGCCATTACCGGCGACACGGACGGATCAATCTGGGATGCCATAACCTCGCGCGTATGGCCGGCGATAGCCGGGATGGATATCTCGGAATTGAACGACGCGATATCCGCCGCCGAAGCGTCCTGCGTCGGCAACGCTCCGGCAAAGGCGGCCGTCGATATCGCCCTCCACGATCTCTGGGGAAAACTCAACGGACTCCCGCTTTACAAGCTCCTTGGAGGGACAGCCAGGGAAATTTCGACCGACTTCACGATCAGCCTGAACCAACCGGAGGAGATGGCAAACGACGCGCTTGAAGCCCTGCGCAACGGCTATATGGCGCTCAAGATAAAGGTCGGCGGCGACGCGAGACTGGACATCGAACGCCTCAAGGCCGTTCGCGAGGCGGTAGGGCCGAAAACACCGCTGCGCGTCGACGCCAATCAAGGATGGCAGCCCAAGGAGGCCATAAGGTCAATTGAGCTCATGGAGAACCTCGGACTGGATATCGAATTGGTCGAACAGCCGGTGCCATATTACGACATAGAGGGCTTGAAACGCGTGACGGACTCCGTCGGCACGGTTATCCTGGCTGACGAATCCGTATACTCCGCTCGCGACGCGCTGAAATTGATATCGCTTCGAGCCGCCGACATGATAAATATAAAGCTCATGAAAAGCGGCGGCATTGCGGGCGCGCTCAAAATCTGCGCTATCGCGGAGGCCGCCGGCATGGAGTGCATGATAGGCGCGATGATGGAGAGCAAACTTTCCGTCACTGCCGCCGCGCATGTGGCTCAGGCCAGACGCGTCATAACGAAATACGACCTCGATCCCCCGATCCTCTGCGCCGAGGACCCGGTAGAGGGCGGCGCTTTATACGCCGGTTCGTCTATAACACTGCCGGATGCTCCCGGGCTTGGCATTGACGGTATAGCCGGAGTCGAGTGGATGTGAACGCGCCTCAGCCTTTTTTGCCGCCCGCTTCGTCCGCACCGTTCTTTTTGCCGGCTTCTTTTTCTTCTGATTTTTCTGCTGCGACAGGTACTTCGGCGCGTTTATCTTCGCGTTCCTGGCGGGCAGGAAGTACGGGTTGACGACGAGCGCCGTGTCGAACCACCCTATGGCCGCCTGAAGGTTCCCTAGCTTGAGCGCGCTCATGCCCGCCCAATAAGGGGAGAGGTAGTTGCCGCGGAAGTTCACGGATTGTCTGCTGAAAGAGTCCAAAGCATCCGAAAAGCGCCCCTTCGCGTAGAGATTCCACGCTCCTCTGTGTTCTATCTCGAGCGCATTCATCTCGGCCTGCGAGAGAGGGAACGTGCGGATAAGCCTGGCGTCCGCGATATTGTTGGCGTCGAAGTCGAGCACATCTTGACCGATTGCGGGGTAATTCGGATATGGAGGGTATGGCGGTTCCGATCGCGGCGGGACAACCGGCATTGGCGCCGGGTTCTGAGCCGGATATGGCGGTGAGGCAGGGGCTGGGCGCTCTACGGGGCGAACCGAGGCGAAGCGCACGCGCTTTGCCCGCTTGGCCGATATGGGGATCACTTTATCTCCCGGACGAAGCTCAAAACCGCCGCGGGGCGCTACTACAGCGCAAAAGCTGTGTGTGGTCGACGGCTCGCGCACCTTCAGAAGCGCAAGCGGTATTTTGGGCGTCTTGGGCGTTTTGGGTGTCCCGGTGATTTCTCCATAGCCGCCGTTACCCTGTCCATCCGCGTAGACTAGATAAAGCCCTCCCCTTCTGGCACCCATCGAAATGCCTACGTCTATCATATAGGTGTCGCCGCGCGACGAGACCACATATCCGGCTGCGTCGTCAGTGATAAGCTCGACCCATTCGGCGGATGCCTCAGTCTGTCCGATAAGCGTGAAGAAAAACAGTGCAAGAAGAACCCATGCATATTTCATTTGACGTCTCCCCCTCATGGCGGTTCAATGACAAAGGAATTATATAACAAAAATCCGAAGCGGCGATACGGCACTACTCGCACATCACGCCGCGGAGTTTTTTGATCCTGTTCATCATCCTGTCGAAAAGGAACGGAGTCACGGACTGCTGGCCGTCACAGAGCGCCTTCTCGGGGTGATTGTGAACCTCGATCATAATGCCGTCCGCACCGGCCGCTACCGCTGCCATCGCCATAGGGAAAACCAAATCCCAGTGGCCTGTGCCGTGAGAGGGGTCGACTACGACGGGGAGATGTGACCGTTTTTTAAGGACGGGCACGGCCGAAATGTCGAGGGTGTTTCGGGTAGCTGTCTCGAACGTCCTGATGCCTCTTTCGCACAGTATGACCGCACTCTTACCGCCGGCTAAGATATAGTCGGCCGCCTGGAGCATTTCGTCGATTGTGCTGGACGAGCCCCGTTTCAGGAGCACCGGCCTGCCGAGGCCGCCTACCTCGCGAAGCAGCGGGAAGTTCTGCATATTGCGCGCGCCGATCTGTATAACGTCCACGTCGTTCGCGAATACCTCGCAGTGCTCCTGCGACATAATCTCCGTAACGATGGGCAGCCCTGTCTTCTCCCGCGCGATCTTGAGAAGGTTGAGCCCGTCGAGCCCTAAGCCCTGGAAGGAGTAGGGGGAGCTTCGCGGCTTGAAAGCTCCACCGCGCAGAAACGTGGCGCCGGAGAGCTTTACCTCCTTCGCGATGGAGATGATCTGTTCCTCGCTTTCGACTGAGCATGGGCCTGCTATGACGGCTAAATTTCCCCCGCCGACCTTTTGCCCTCCCGGAAATTCTATGACCGTGTCCTGCGGGTGAAACCTCCTGCTGGCGAGTTTGTACGGTTCGGAGACCTTCATAACACGCTCGACGAACTCATGCCGCGTCACCATCTCGGGCGAGAGCATGGATGTATCGCCCGCAAGCCCTATCATCCTGGTAGTCTCGCCCGTTATTTCCTGGATGATCAGCCTCCGCCCGGTCATCTCCGCCTTTAATGTGTCAATCTGTTCCTCCGTAGCGCTTGGTTTCAGTATGATTATCATCTGTCTATCCGCCTCTCCCTTTGACTTTTTTCTAATCTTCAGCTGTTTCAAAGTCGCGCCAGAAATCCGGATACGACTTTGCGACGTTTCGCCAGCCTGAGAGCCTCACGCGCCCACGGCAGCGAACCGCGGCCGCCGCGATTGCCATCGCGATTCGATGATCGCCGCGCGCGTCGGCATCCCCGCCGGTCAAGCTCTCCCGGCCGGTGATTTCGAGGCAGTCTTCCCCCTCGACGATGTCCGCGCCTAACTTGCCGAGCTCGGCCGCGAGCGCGTGAAGCCTGTCGCTCTCCTTGAGGCGAAGGCGGCCCGCGTTCAAGATTCGGCTTGTCCCGTCGCAAAAACAGCAGAGCGCCGCAATGGGCGGGACGAGGTCTGGGATCTCGCGGGCGTCTACCGTCACAGGTGAGAGCCGGTTCGCTCTCACCGATACGACGCCGTCATCCCAATTAATCAGAGCGCCGGCTTCGCCAAGCACATCCAGAATCGCCCTGTCCCCCTGAACGCTTTCCCTGTCGAGCCCGGATACTTTGACATCCCTCCCGAGCGCGGCCGACACGAGGAAAAAAGCGGCCTGCGAGTAATCATTTTCCACGCGGCAGCGCGCGGGGCAATACCGCTGGTTTCCCTTTATCAGATAAAGCTCGCCTTTGGGTTCTGCTTCCACGCCGAAATGCCGCATGACGTCGATTGTCATGTCAACATAGCCGCTGGACTCAAGCGGTGAGGACATACGGATCGAGCTGTCCCCGTCCAAAAGCGGCAGAGCCAGGAGAAGCCCTGATACGAACTGAGAGCTCACGTCCCCCGGAACGGCGTATTCGCCGCTTCGCAGCGGTCCCTTGACGGTTACCTTATCCGTTTCCTGTATGAACTCCGCTCCGGCGGCCTTGAAAATTTCGGCGTATACGCCTAGCGGGCGGGTGAGGAGACGCCCTTTGCCGGTAAAGACCACGCGCTCCGGGCCGAGAGCGGCAACCGGCAGCATGAAGCGCAGCGTCGAGCCGGATTCGCCGCAGCCGACTGTCGTTATCGCACCCCGGACGCTTTTCTTCGTCTGGATTCGGCCAAACGCGCCCCCTGGTTTGGGTCCCGCGCCGAGCAAAGTTCTGACGCAGGAGAGCGTTGCATCTATGTCATCCGAGAAGCCAAGGTTTTCGATTGTGCTTTCACCGCCCGCCAAACTTGCCAAGGCCGCGCAGATCACGGCGCGATGGCTGAGGCTCTTTGACGGCGGCGGCGTTACGACCCCGCTTGGGAAGCTCTTTAATTCCTTTAACGCATCCACATAATCACCCCTATGCTGAGCTGAAAAATGGGAAAGAAAAAAACCGCATTAAAAAAGCCGGGATCCGCTGGGATCCCGGCTTTTCATGATAAATCGCGCTTCGTCGCACTGTTTTTTAACATCTCAAATCACGACGAGCGCAAATCCCATGAAAAGCGGGATCAGCGCGTGTAAA
Source organism: Synergistaceae bacterium (assembly GCA_031270375.1). Classification (GTDB taxonomy): domain Bacteria; phylum Synergistota; class Synergistia; order Synergistales; family Synergistaceae; genus JAIRKI01. The sequence continues at coordinate 6,482 of JAISXR010000084.1, forward strand.
GGAGAAGGGCATGGTATAAGCGTAAAACAGCTCATGACAGCGGAAAATATTTCCGTCAGCACCCATATCCCTATGCCTCCTTTTCGTCGCGTTTTTAGGATTTTAGTTTCCAGGCTGACTGTCAGACCGCGACAATCCAGCGTGAAAACTTATAAACCACCAAAAGGCGTTTGTCAAGCTCCCTCAAAGAAATATTAACAATTTCGCCGCCTACGCCGGCTGAACCACAACCGGGCTGCCAGCCTCGTCTTTTGTGGAGCCGCAGATCGTTTGATTCATGTTCTTGGAAAGTGTTCCCAAAAACATTTGCAGGTTCAAAGCGAGCTCGCCGGCTCACGCGTATACCAAGTACCTCGTTGCGCTGACCGAGTTCGAGTTATCGCTTGTATCTTGCTCGTAATTGAGTACGTTCCCCTGCTCGTCCTTGGGGGGGCCTACCATAGTCTGCGTCGAATCCCTGGAAATACTATATAAAAAATTGTTTATGCCATTCAGAAGGATAATCAACTTTTTTTCAAAGCGTTCCTTCATTCCAGGCTCCGGGTTCACGCCCTCTTCGTCGATGAAGGCGATCATCCGTTCGCGTTTCTCAGCGAGCGCGGTAAGGTCTTTTTCCAGCTCCTCGGCAGTCAATGCCGCGGCGCCCGCGTCCATCACGCTCCGCCCCTTTGCCTTCAGCAGCTCGCTCACAGTCGGCACTGTTTCGTCATTTGTAATTTCCCACTCCGTCCTCAAGAGGATTGGCAGATCCTCCGTAGTTACGGATGTTGAACCGTCGTAAATGATCGTGCTCGCTTCCGGCATATCGGGGGACGCGGCTTGGAACTCGATTATTGGTGTAAGCACCTCTGCCACGTCCCATTCCTCGCCGTTTTCGATGCGCTTGAGCGCCCTTTCAAGCATCTTATACGCGTCCGAATACTCGAATATCCCGTGATTACGAATCGCAATCCCTTCCGCCTCACACGGTTTCAGATCAGGGTTCATTTTAAGCAGCGTAAGTTCGCTTTGGAAATCGAGTTCGTGCTGTAAGCGGCACATATCTATCTGCAGCGCCAAGCGGTCTTCCTTCGAGAGCGTTATGTCCTGCGCGGTCTCGGCGATATTTTTCATGCGCTCCATCATATTCCCGATAAAGGATATATGTTTGTCCAACAGTTTCAAACGCGGGTCAGCGTTTCCCCCGTTGCCTTTGAGGATGTGACCCCACGACCTGGCGGCTTTTTCCGCCTCTTTGTTTTTATCCTTGCCTCTGATGTTGAGATGCAGCAGCCTCCCCGTGCGGGAGATGGATACCTTGTCCTGATAGTTCGATATCAGGCTTTGCCTGTCTTTTTCTAAACTATTGACTCTATTGCTATGGTAATAGACGACAGGCCCTGTTATCCTTCCTTTGAGGATCTGTCTTGCGCTCTCTCTCATGGAATCAACTATAGTTGGCCCGGTTCCACCTATTTTCATGGGTATTCTTTTGACCTCCTTGTCGTATGAGATTTCATTAACATCCAACACGCCATATAACTTGATGTCTATTGCTCTCCCAAGAGCTAAACTTTGGGGATGATTCAGAGGGTGTGATTCCTCCGTATTTGTCAACAAAAGCGGCGGGTTTTTCGCGCTGCTTCATAAACCCCTCGAGAATTATGCTATTGTCATATTTTGAAAAAGTCAAGCGCAAACAACAGGCCTCTGTTTCCAGGGAATATCGCTTTAGCATAAATTGTCATAATGGCAGCCGCTTTAGCGTTTGGCAATATTAATCGCCATTGTGATAGAATCTTACGGAGCGCAGTTTAAACGACAAAACAGCGTTTAGAAAGAGGGAGGGGCAGTAACTGGTTGAAAGTTCTGAAGAGGCTTATCCATAAGTACATTTTTTCAAATGAGCTTCCGCTGGAGGCGAGAAGGCTCAACATGATATATACCGTCGGGATGTTCGCCATCCTGGCGTCGCTTATGTCGCGGCTTTTGGAGGGCGTCGACGCGGTTATCGTCGTCTATAAACTTGGGATTGTAGCCCTTATAATCACTACGACGATAATATGCAACCGTTTTCGGCTGTACGCCCTGAGTTCGTGGCTTGCGCTTCTGGCGCTTGGGGATCTCCTGTTCCCGCTGGGGTATTTTCTGCTGGGAGGCCTCAACAGCGGTATGAGCGCGTATTTCGTGCTCGGTATCGTGCTGGTGTTTCTGTTCGCCTACGGCAAAGGTCTTTATCTGTTCCTGGCCGCGCAGGTAATCGCTATTGTCGGATCATACTTTCTGGAAGCGAAGTGCCCTCAGCTTGTCGCTCCGATAAGCAGCTTTATGAGGTATACCGATAACATACAGTCCGTCATGATATCCGGTCTTTTTATAGGGCTCGTCGTCAAATTTCAGAGCGTGCTGTACGACGAAGAAAAAAAGAGGGCGGATGAGGCCAGCCGCGCTAAGAGCGATTTCTTGGCGAATATGAGTCATGAGATACGCACTCCAATGAACGCCATTATAGGCATGACGTCCATAGCGATCTCCTCTCCCGACACGGAACGGAAAAATTATTGCCTGGGCAAGATAGACAACGCGTCGACTCATCTTTTGGGCGTGATAAACGACATCCTCGATATGTCAAAAATCGAGGCCGGCAAGTTGGAACTCTCCTGCGTGGAATTTGACTTCGAAAAGATGCTCCAGAAGGTTGTAAACGTAATTAACTTTCGGATTGACGAAAAATCCCAAAATTTTTCGGTGAGGGTAGACGAAAAAATTCCGCGCCTGCTCATATCCGACGACCAGAGGCTGATTCAGGTGATTACGAATCTGCTCAGCAACTCCGTCAAATTTACGCCGGAAGGCGGAACGGTGCGCCTGGACGCGAACCTCCTGAGCGAAGAGAACGGAGTCTGCACAATTCAAATAGAGGTGACCGACAGCGGTATCGGTTTGAACAAAAAACAGATAGAGGGCCTCTTTACACCATTTCAGCAGGCGGACAGCGGCATCGCGCGAAAATACGGCGGAACGGGGCTGGGTCTGGCGATATCCAAACGCATCGTCGAGATGATGGACGGCCTTATCTGGGCCGAGTCGGAGGAGGGCAAAGGCGCCAAATTCTCCTTTACCATGCGGGCGGCGCGCGGAGACGATTCCGCCTCGCAGAGACGTTCCGTCCCTAAATACGCGATCGACTGGAGCAATGTCAATGCCCTTGTCGTAGACGACGATCCGGACGTGCTGGGCTATTTCCTCGATATCGCAAGGCGGGCCGGCTTCAAATGCGACGCGGCGCCGGATGGGGTGACGGCTCTCGATAAAATAAGAGAACACGGCCCGTATGATATATATTTTATCGATTGGAAGATGCCTGAGATGGACGGTATCGAACTGTCCCGGCGCATCAATGGCAGCATTCCCTCTGACTGCGTCGTCGTTATGATATCGTCGGCGGAAGTAGGCGCGACGCAGGACGATATGAAATCAGCCGGAATAAGCAAATTTTTGCCCAAACCGATTTTTCCGTCCGGCGTCATCGATTGTATCAGCGAGTGTCTTGCCCCGGAAAGGGAAGCTCTGGCGCCATGTACTGAGGAGGCCGAGCTGCCCTGTTTCGAGGGACTCAATATCATCCTCGCGGAGGATGTAGAGATCAATAAGGAGATCGTGCTGACTTTACTGGAACCGACAAAGCTGTCTGTGGATTACGCGGAAAACGGCTTTGAGGCCGTTCGCCTTTATTCGGAGAACCCAGAGCGTTACGGAATGATCTTTATGGATGTTCAGATGCCCGGGATGGATGGATACGAGGCCACGAGACTCATTCGGGCGCTGGAGGCGGATTCGCTTGGCGGCAGACGTGTGCCGATAGTGGCAATGACCGCCAATGTGTTCCGGGAGGATATCGAAAGATGCCTGGCAGCCGGAATGGACGGGCATATAGGAAAACCGATCGATTTCGGCGAGGTACTGCAAAAGCTGACCGAATATCTTACTAAGCCTATTTGATTTCAAATTGGTATCAAACAGTGCGCGCGTTTTTCTCGGCCAAGCGCAGGTGATGGAAGTTGATTCGGATTCCGGGGTTCCCCCCGTATTCGGCTGCTAAGTTGTACCAGGGGGAGTCCTTGCCGTCTTTCCCGGCGTCCGCGCGCCAGTCGAGTCGAGGCTTGTTTCGAAGGACGCCGGCGCCGTAGGTTCGGACATCCGGGGCGCTCATAAATGGCCTTATATTGATAGCGACGCCGTCCTCAATATCAGGTGCCCAGCCGGCGGGCTGTTTTTCGAGCGGTTTCCAGCGAATGAATATGTCGTATGGCGCCTCCCCTTCCAGTATGAGTTCCAGGCTTTCTTTCAGCCGCAGAGCCGCTTTGAGGCGTTTCTGAGCCTTTTTATCCCCCTCCCCTTCCCCCTCGCGCAAACGCCTGATCCAGTCCCCGAGGTGAGAGTATATAAGGGTTTCCAGCGGGTCGCGGCCTAGCGCGTGATAGTTCAGAAGGGCCGAGAATCCGTCCGGTTCTCCGTCCCAAACGTGCCAGATGAACGGGCGGTTTTTGAAGAGTTTGCAGTGCTGAGCGAAAAACTTTTCGCGCAGCCAGAACTCCAGATTCTTTTGCGCGCAGCCCGCGCTCGCAAGGAGCGACGACAGAACGCCGTTTGACCACTTTTCCCCGAACGACGCCGCCAAAATATCCAACAGGCGGTCAGCGCACCCGATTTCGCCCGGCGCGGAGGAGATTTGGACTATGCCGTCAGACGCGGCGAAGCCGGAGAGTGCGCCGCATCGCGCCCGCCACTCCTGTGCCGCCGGAGCGAGCCCGATTCCGGGGTCGTTTTCAGACGGCCAGCGATATCCGAGAAGCCGCGCTGCGGCCGTCTGAAGAACATCGCTGCCGGAAGCGGCGCATGGGTGTCCTGGGAACGACCAGTCTGATGGATCCCTCGATGCCGATTCGCTGTCGATCGGCTGATTCGGATATCTTGGCGCCATGCCGGTTTCGGCGCGCGAGAGCAGCTCGACAGCCGTTCTGTCAGGCCGGGCGATATATCGCCAGTTTTCGGCCGGCGCCGTTAATTCCCAGAATTTTTTTATAAAACGCGCCGGGTCGTCAAGCGACCTCGCGGTCTTTCGGGTCGAAGGGTTTCCGCTTGCGCCGTCCAGTTTTGTCTGAGATCCCCGCAGGGCCTTCGCGGAAACGGGTATGATGCCGCCCAGGTACAGCGCGCGGGCCGTGTCAGAATCGCCTCCGTCACAGCTCACGCAGTTTATTTCCGCCGAATCCGGTCCGCTTCGAAAAATCCGCTCACCGGGGCTCATCAGGAGAAGCGCGGTCTTTTCTTCGTCAAACATTACGGCGAGCCGGCAGGTTCCCAGATCAGGAAGTATCTCCCGGTACTTTTTGAAGCTATCCCCCGAGAACCAGTTTTTTGGCAGGGCGAAACACGCGCGTCCGCCCTCGGCGCAAAACCGCAGTGATCTGTCGATGACGGCGCAGGCTAAGTCCTCTTTAGCCCGCGCGTAGTTTTTGGCGTTGAACTTTCTTAGTCGCTCGTCCTGTCTGGATCGAGGGAGGGATGGAATGTTCACGGCGACGAGGTCGTATCTCAGGGACAGAAGCTCCGCGGTTTTCACGAGTCCCTGAGCCGCCGCCGCGCTCTCTTTTTCCTCGTCGCCGCGCTCTCCATGAAGCGCCAGGGCGATGGCGTCCTGCAGGCCCTCCCCGCCTGGTTCCCACCCCGCTATTACGCTGGCCTCGCTCCTCGCCGGATCTATGAGACTGCCGAGGACCGGCGCGTCACGAAATGTTTCGTACATCATTCCGAGTGCTATGCGCAGATTGTGCCGGCCCGTAGCAAGGTTCTCCCAGTCCTTTTTCTCCGATCCGACGGCGAGTCCGGAACAGGCGATATTGAGTTCCGGCAGTTTGCGATATCCCGTCCCGGGGTATTTCCACGCGGACATCGCAAGCGCAAAGACGGCAAATTGGGCGCACCGCGTGTCGCGCTCCAGTCCGTGGATATTTTCCCTCAGTACGGCGTCGACTGCGTCGATTGCCGGCAGCCCCTCCAGATACATCCGCATCGGCACGAGCGAACGAAACAGCGATACCAATATCTGCCCCGCCCCGCAGCAGGGGTCGAGCGCCTTGAAACTCGAAAGATCGAAAGACGCGGACTCCGGCCACCCCGCGGCGGGCGACCATCTATTTCCATCGTCGCCGTTCACGCGCGCGAAGCGCATGTACTTTAATGAAAGACCGCCGGGGCCGGGAATGGAGAAAAAATTTCTCAATTCATCTTCCGTCTCCGCGCGTCTAAGCGCCTCGCGCGCGCCGGGTCTAAGCTCCACTCCGCCAATGCGCCCTGAAACTATTGCGACCCACAGGGGGCCGACGCAATTGTCCGTCAAAAAATCGGCTTTACAGCGGTCAATATTACCGCGCGCCGCCGTATGCCCGGACTCCGCATCAAGAGGATCCCTCCAGAAGCGATACACGTCGCCTAAGACGCCGGGATCCTCGAATACGTTTGGAGGAAGTTTGGAAAGAGACGATTCCATTAAGCGCCGCGACTCCGGAGGGAAGGATATCTCCGACGCCGGAGAGTCCGGGCGGAATATCTGCGGGAGCATGAGGGCCGCGAGACGCCCCGCAAGCTCCCAGCCGCTGAGGGCCCGTTCTTCACGCGCAAGCTCGCCGCACTCTCTTAGCGTCACCGGGACCGCGCCGCCTCCCTTCCCGTACATCAGAAGGCCGTTATCAGCTAAAAATCTGGCGAAAAACATCCTATGCCACTTTTCGTAAGCGATCTCATCGGCGAGGCGGCTTATGTCGAGCAGCCCGTCCTCCTCCTCGCAGCCAATCTGCCGCGCGCGCGCAACAAGACGCCTTCGCAGGTTTGTCTGTCGTTTGCCCATTCCCGGGTATGGCGTGCGGAGGTTTACGGCAAGACATTCGAGAGCGCCGCGCGCGGCGGCGGTCGCAACCTTTCTGCCGAACGCCGTGATCTGTTTCAAGCTGTCATTGCCGGCCGAGGCTGGCTCTGTGAACGGCGCGCCATCTTCTCTTTGAATCGTCATCTGATGTATACGGCGCCGTCCTTGAGGGCTTCTTTGAGTTGAGATGAAATCTCTCCGACCCATGCGTCTATCTCCTCCTCGGTTCGAAAAGAGCGGCGCAGAACGGTGATTTCCGTCCGCGCCGACTCGGGGGACAGGGAGGATGAAAGCCCGCCCGCGCTGGCAAGCGCCGCGTCGAAGCGGCTGGGCAGAGCCGCGACGCGGTCGGAAAACGATTGGATGGAACACTTTGACAGCGTGTTTAAAATATCCGCCGGGCTTTCCGTCATAACGACCGGTTTTGACGCGACGCCCAGGCTTTGGGACTGAATTATCTCGGAACGCCGGTCAACATCGAGCGCCTGCCAGCGTTCGTCGCCGCGAAGTTTCCTGACGCCCTCGTCATAGGTCGTGCCGTATTCGTTCTCAAGACGCAGGAGCTCCTCCCGCAGAATCTGAGAAAGCGCGTCGATTACTGGCGGAATCGGGTCGGGGTCGTCCAGAAGTCCGCGTCTGTCCTCCGCATCGCGCAGCCGATGCGCGATATCTCCCGTGCCTGGGAGATCGCCGCAGGCCGCCAACAGTTTTTTTGCGGTGTCCCACGCCGGAAGTTTGCGCTCTATCGCCTCGGCGCGCTCTCGCCAATCCGTGATCAAGCTCTTAATCTCATCCCTGCTCTCGTACATAGCGCGCAGTCTCTCGTTTCCTGACATGCCCGATATCAGCCGTATCAGCACGGTATCCGGGCGGAAAGGGAGAGGCGCGGTACCGCCGCCGGCGTTCTCCGCCATATTCATGAGCCTGCGCAAAAAAGCCTCGGCGGAGGAGAGTTCTTCGTCGGTTGAAACCTGCACGTCCGCCATGTGCATCAATTTGCGCACCTCTACCTTCTCGCGCGCTGTGAGAGATACGGACTCTATTTTGAAGGTAGCGCCCGCGACAGCGCTTCTCCCAAGTGCCCTGTGATCCGCGGTAAGTCCGCGGTCGTCAAGCGCTTTGATGGCGCCCGCGCGGAGCAGTACGAAAATCCCGCCGTCCACGGCGTCCCTCGGCCAGCCATACGGCGGGGATTCGAAGTTCTTCCTGATCTCCGCGCCGCTCCGTTTTTGGGACAGAAAGGCGCTTATCGCCCCGCATACCGGATTTTTTTGATAGTCTGCCGCGCCGCCGCTCAAAAACTCCAGCGCGTTTGCGGATCCCCGTTGAGCGCTCTCGCAGACCTTTGCCCAGCCTTCCTGATCGGCGTCGTCAAATTCGGGGTACAATCGGCTTACGGAGACGCGTGACGCCTCCAGAACGGCCTCGCGCAAATTCGCCCCGCAAACCGCGCCGCCGCCCCCGCTAAAGACCTTCGCCGCCGCGAAAGACTGCCCCAGCAGCTCCTCTATTCTCGCGTTCGCGAGCGCTTTTATAGTCTCCATCGCGCCGCGCGCCTCTATGCCCTCCGGGGAGGACGGTCTGCCCATCTTGTCGAGCGTCCACAGAGCGGCCTTGTAGTCGATGATCCCTTGCTGCAGCTCGTCCGAAGCGCACGGGATAAAGACAAAAACGGTCGGCGAATCGCCGCCGGCAAGGCGCGCGTCGTTTATGAGAGACTCCTCATCCGTTTTCCATCCGTCCCTTACCCAGACAGTAATCTTCTTTTCTGAGTCCTCCGGGACAGCGGTGTCGTAAACGGTGCGGACGCTTCGCGGTATCCTCAGCTTTCCCTGCGGTATGGACAGGATGCTGCGCCCGTTTCTGCCCAATGTGTCGCTCAGCATGGCGCGGATATAGTCGTCCCTCGCCGCGTCAATCCGGTGGGTTTCATTGACAAGGGCGGCGCGCATTCCCTCGAACTCGTCGTTCCAGGCCACGCTCTCTTCCGTCTGAACGCGGAACGCTTCCCCTACGCGCATCAGGATTTTTTCCGAGACACACCGGTTCAGCGCGTTTGGGAGGGCGTCTCGCAGCGTTGCGCTGCCAATCTGAAGATCATCCATCATTAGATCGGCCAATGTGCCTAGATTCGCGGACAATCCCATTTCAGGGTTATTTTCAGCGAGTTTGTTTATCAGGAAGACGAGTCCGCAGGCGCGCGCCATGAGACGTTCCTCATCGGAAGCGAAGCGCCACTCGGATGTTTTTTCGTGTATTCGTCTCGGCAGGACTCTCGCTTGGAGCAGCCTGTCCGCTAGCTCGAAGTAGATATAGTCGGCGGGGAGGATGTTACCGAGCGGCTCGTCCAGGTTTGTCCCTATGGCCTTGTGTATCATGCCGAGCCGGTTGCGAAGCTGGCTGTCCGTGCCCGTCTGGTCGAGCGCCCTCAGAACGCCATTCCAGAAACGCCCTCTCGCCGGCAGCAGCGGATAATAGTCGGCGAAATATCGGATATCCTCTTTCCTGTGCCCGATGATCGTCCCGGAAAGCCCTCTGCGGATTTCAGCCAAATTGTCCGCCATGACCTTCTCGATGGCGGGTTTCGCCTCCGGTCTCTTTGCCAGGATCACTTTCCGTATCACGGTATCCGCATCGGCGTCGGAGAGTTCCACTCGCACCGTAAACCGTCCCTCGAGTTTTTTCAGGTTGATGGTGCCCGTGATCGCGGTCTGCCCGGTTCCTATGAACAGGAGTTTTCCGCAGAAATTTCTGCAGCAGGACTCCACGGCCTCCTGAACGTCGAGGGAGCGGGACGCGTCTGTCCCTATGTACTGCTGCAGCTCGTCCAGTACGATCATGGTCAGGGGAAATTCTCCGCCCGGCGTTCCGGTTTGGGAGAAGCCGCGTATAGAGTCCGATATCGCTCTTGTCATCTCGCTGCTGGAGACGTCGTCCGCGCTTTTGTAGGCGCTGCTCAGGATATCGGCGCAGGAAAGGGCCTGCGCGAACTGATTCGGTCTGAGCGCTCTGAGCGCCCTGTGAATCGCTTCCGAGAGGTAAAAGTTTTCAAGTTCCGCGTTCCAGTCAAAACCGTCCTCTCCGACGAGGCGCATCGCGTCGCTCAGTATGCCCTCGTTTCTGAGCCACATCACAAACCTGGCTTGAGGGTAACGCTCCGGCAGCCCTGTCGATTTGAATATTAAACGCAGAAGGGCGAGCCGGACGCTGCCATGCGCCGCAGCGCCAAGGGTGCCGGAGGCGGCGTGTTTCCCGCCATGTCTTGCGGCCTGACAGTCCAGTTCCGAAAGCAGATCCCGGATATTCGCCGGCAAATCCGCCGCGTCTCGCGGGGTGACGCCATCACTAAACGGCTCGTTCTTCCAAAGAGTCCTGAGCATCTTCACGAGATGGGATTTACCCGCTCCGTAAAAGCCGCTCACCCAGACCGCCGGCTGCTGAGATTCGTTTATATTTTTCAGGAAAGTTTCCAGGACGGTGCGCAAGCCCTTCTCGTACTGCCCGTCGCACACGAATGTTTCCAGTTCGTAACGGAGGACGCAGAGCGCGTCTGGGGTCCTGTCGTCGTTGACGTTCGCCACACCTTCGTTAATGAGCTTGTGATCCCTTGGACTTCTAAGATATATGTCCCTGTTATTCATTTACGCCTCCGATTTACCGAAATTTGCCGCCATGAGAGTATATTAACCTGACGCTCCTTGTCAAACACTAAAACGCAACTCAGTTTCAAAAAACTATTGAAAAAAACGCCTCCAATCGTTATACTAAAATAACTAATGGCGGCGGTGATTTCATACGCATTAGCTCTCTTCTAGTAAACAGTTGAGTTTATATTATCACGGCTTTTTGCATATCTTGAAAACGGTTAAAACATACGCCCGGGAGGGAGGGATGTTTGCGGCGTTTTCCGCGTGGGTTCTGTGAGTAAGGTCACTCAAACCAAGGGAGTCAGGCGGCGCTTGCGCAAGCGCTTCGGCGTCCGTTTTCGCGCGAGCGCTATAGAACGGGAAGGAGCGATAGTTGTGAAGAAACCGGATCTGCTCAAAAAATATCAGCTGTTTATCAATGGAGAATGGAGGGACGCGTCGGACGGGGGCACATTCGAGACGACATGCCCCGCTAACGGCGAGGTTCTGGCATCCTGTTCCGAGGCGACCAAGAAAGACGTAGACGACGCGGTATCGTCGGCGTGGGCGGCGTTCAAGACGTGGAAGGACGTAGAGCCCATCAAGAGAGCCGATGTTTTGATGAAGATCGCCGATATCATAGACGCCAACGCGGAGCACCTTGCCCTGGTGGAGTCCCTTGACAACGGGAAACCGATCCGCGAGACCACCAACATAGACGTCCCGTTCAGCTCAGATCATTTTCGGTATTTCGCCGGAGCGGTGCGCACGGAGGAAGGTACCGCTTCTCTCTTGGACAACAACACGCTGTCGCTCATCCTTCGCGAGCCGATCGGCGTCGTCGGCCAGATTGTGCCGTGGAATTTCCCGTTCCTGATGGCCGCCTGGAAGCTCGCCCC
>JAISXR010000266.1 GCA_031270375.1 Synergistaceae bacterium
TGGTTTTTATGGGTAGCGACGTCGTTTGTCGGCTTTCTCCTGCCGGATTGGATGCTCTCCTTCATAGAAGTGACAGTAGCCCAATATCCGGTGGTTCTCTCGACGATTGGCGGAATCAGTCTTTGTGTTGCGTGGGGCTTGATACCTGACGACATACTTCTTGATGTGAAACCGCCACCGCGCGAAGAAAAACGCCGACCGCACGCGTCGTATTCCGAATACAGCCTGACAAAGCAGGAACAAATCGTAATCGGCCTCCTGCTGAAACAGATGACGAACTCGGAAATATGTTCCTCTTTGAACGTTGCCGAGAGCACTCTGCGGACTCATCTCAAAAACATATATCGCAAGACTGGCGCCCATTCGAGAAGAGAACTGACGGAAACATTCACTGTTCCGCAGATGCCCTCAGAGTGAGAAAAGCTGCGCGTAATTTGGCGTGTCCCCGACAAACGTTTTTCAAACCAACCGTACCCGAGATTTGTCAGTAACTTGAGAAATAAACTCGGGAAAGCGGGCGTTTGCCCTACCAACAATTACCGAAAAAAATTTAATTTTCCCTATTTCGATTTTCAAGGTACAAACTCCAACGTGTCACACGGCGTCGCGGCGCGCGACCCGCGGCAAAAGGCGCGTTGCGGGAGGAATGCCTTGATGTTAAAATTATCGCGCGTATATTAACGATTAGAGGCGAAACAGGAGGGATTGCCGTGGATATTCGTTTTTTCACCCGCAACGTCGAAGCGACTGACGATCAGAAGGATTTCATGGAGAAGAAGCTCAACAAGATCGAGAAGTTTTTCAATAAAATTTCCGACGTGCAGGTGGTGCTGAGTTTCAAGCGCGGGATGCACATAGTGGAGATAACAGCTTCGGCGAACGGAATCACGATGCGCGGAGAGGATCATTCTCCCGACATGCGCAAAGCCTTCGACAAGGCGCTGAAAAATATCGAGCGGCAGGTGAAGCGCCACAAGGACTATCTCACCGACCATACCCACATCAAGACGAGGGACATATCCTTCGACCTGCCGCCGGACGTGTTCGGCGACAAACGCGACGAGGACGACGCGAGTTCCACAGACATAGTGAAGGTGAAACGTTTCCCGGTGGCTACGATGCTTCCGGCTGAGGCCACGAGACAGATGGACCTTCTCGGGCACAGCTTCTTCCTCTTCCGCAACGGCGAAAACGGGTACTACAACGTGGTCTACAGACGGACGGACGGAGGTTACGGGCTTCTGGAGCCCATTGAATGACGGAACTCGCCGCCTTGAACGACCGACAGAGAGAAGCCGTCGAGGCGTGTGACGGGCACGAGTTGGTATTGGCCGGCGCCGGCAGCGGCAAGACACGTGTTCTCACGGTTAAGATAGCGCACCTGGTGCGCGACCGGGGGGTCGCGCCGTGGAGGATAATGGCGGTCACGTTCACCAACAAGGCGGCGCGCGAGATGCTGAACCGTGTCACCGGCATGGTGGGTGAGGATCTCCGGGGGATGCAGATATCCACGTTCCACTCGTGGGGGCTTCGTTTCCTGCGCCGGCACGGAAATTCCCTCACGGAACTCGGGTATCCCGCCGATTTCGTGATATTCGACAGGGCCGACTGCCGGAACCTTATAAAAAAAATCGTCAAGGAACATGATTTCGAGACGCGCGGCGCGGCCGCCGTGATCGACGGAGTGTCCCGCGCCTACGCCGGCTGCGATCCGCGCACGCTCGATGTCGAGATCGACGAACGTCTGCGCGGCACGTACGAAGCGTACCGCGCGTCGCTCAAATCGCAGGGGGCGCTTGATTTCGACGACCTGATGATCCTGCCGCTGCATCTGCTGATGCGCGACCCCGCCCTGCTGTCGGGCGAGCGCGGCAGGGTGGAGTGGATTCTGGTCGACGAGTATCAGGACGTCAACAAGCCGCAGCATTTGCTTCTGAAACTGCTGACGGGAGACTCGAACCGCGTGATGGCCGTCGGTGATCCCGACCAGTCGATCTACGGCTGGCGCGGCGCGGACATGTCGCTCATAATGAACTTCGAGCGCGATTTCCCAGGCGCCCGCGTGTTCGTGCTCGACCAGAACTATCGGTCCGCCGGCAGTATCCTGGAGGCGGCCAACGAGGTGATACGGAACAACTTCAACCGGCGCGAAAAAAACCTCTGGACGTCCGCGGAAAAAGGGGCCCAGGTGACGCTCGTCAAATGCGTGAACGAAGTCGGCGAGTCGGAATTCATAGCGGACGAGATCGAGCGCCTGGTCTCGGGTTACGCCGGCAAGCCTTACGATTACGGCGACATATGCGTGCTCTACAGGATGAACGCCCTGTCCCGCGTTTACGAACAATCCCTGCTCGAACGCGGCATCCCTTACAGGGTGGTTCGCGGCACGTCCTTCTACGAGCGCCGGGAGATAAAGGACGTGCTCGCGATGCTGCGCATGGCGGTGAACCCGAGGGACGCGGCGTCTTTGGAACGCGTCGCGAATATCCCGCCCCGGGGGCTGGGCAAAAAATCCGTCTCCCAGATCGCCGCGTTTCTAAGGGAAGCGGAGGGCGAACCCGACGAGATATGGGAAGGCCTTATCGCGGGCGCGCGCCTCAAGGGACGGGCGGCTGAGGGCGCCGCGGAGATGAGCCGTGTGATGCGCGAAATCCGCGCCGCC
>JAISXR010000294.1 GCA_031270375.1 Synergistaceae bacterium
AAATATGTTAAAATAATGAATGTATGAATGATTTTTACAGAGCAACCCGTAATAGACAAGTCGATTTGTAATTATAATATTATATAGAAGGGAGGCGTATCATGAAATTAACTGACGCCCAGACGAAAAAACTTCTCGAGTAAAGGAGAAGCGCAAAGGCATGTTCGAACCCATTGAAGAAAAAACCGAAAGACCTATGAATTCATTGCACGCGTTATCTTCATCAAAAGAATCGCGATATGGGCAGTCGTTTATCGAGGCTTTTTGTGAAAGGAGAGAAGAGACGCCGTTCTCGACAAAAATAATGGAGAAAAACGCAGAGCTTGTGATAAAAAACGCTTCGGAGCTGCTGACTTGCCGCGACGACGCACCCGACCTCATAGGTCTCGTGAAAAATGGGTGGGTCGCGGTTGGCGGCGGAAAAATTATCGCTGCCGGAGGTGCCGAATCTGTCAAACCGCTGATCTCCGATTCCACCAAGGTCATCGACGCGTCGGGCAGAGTCGTAGCCCCAGGATTCGTCGATAGTCACACTCACGTCGTATTCGGAGGCAGCAGGGTCGACGAGTATTTCGCCAAGATCGAGAAACTTTCCGGCGAGGAAATAAAGCGACGCGGCATAAAGACTGGGATTCTGACCACGCTCGAACCGACCAGGGAACATTCCATCGAAGAGCTTTATAACGAGACCGCTTTACGCGTCCGCGACATGATAGTTTCGGGAACGACCACGGTGGAGAGCAAAAGCGGCTACGGGCTTGACAGGGACACCGAGCTGAAACAGCTCGAAGTGAACCGCCTGTTGGAGCAGCGCCTGCCCATAACTGTGGTCTCCACGTTCCTGGGTGGTCACGGCTGGCCTCACGACATGCGCAAAGAAAAATACATGGATTTTCTGATAAACGAGATGATCCCTCTCGTTGGCGGTTCCGGTCTCGCGGAATTCTGCGACGCATGGTGCGACGAAGGGTATTATACCGCTCAGGAGTGCGGACACATACTGGAGGCCGGAATAAAATCCGACATGAGACCAAAACTGCACGAAGGAGGTTATTCGTACATCGGGGGGGCGGAGGTCGCCGCCGACCTGCAGGCCGTCTCCGCGGATCACCTGAACTACGATCCCAGAAAATCGCTGCGCCGTCTCGCGGAGGCGGGAACCGTCGGGACACCGCTGCCCGGGATAGATTTCGCGGTGGGGCACGAACGTCCGTTCGACCCCTCCCCGATGATCGAGGAAGGGATGGAACTCGCGATAGCCACGAACTGCTGCCCCGGGTGCTGGTGCACGTCGATGCCGTTCATAATAATTCTGGCCTGCCGAAATCACGGCATGTCGTCAGAGCGGGCGATAAGGGCCGCGACGATTGGCGGCGCGAAGGCGCTCGCGAGGCAGGATTCGATCGGCTCCATAGAACCCGGCAAAAACGCCGACATACAGATATGGAACCTGAAACGTCACGAGGATATCGCGTATCACTACATGACCAATCCCGTCGCGGCGGTGATCAAAAACGGCCGTATAACGGCCGTCGATTCCGCGCTGATTGAGGAGTAATCGGAGGTATTGAAATGAAAAAGATAATGCTGTGCGAGTTGAATGTGAGCGAGGGCAAGGACGAGGCGAAGATAGGCGAGATAGGCGGCGCGATGGCGGAGACGGAAGGCGTCACGGTCATCGAGATAAATTCCGACGCCGACCACAACAGAAGTGTCTTTTCGTGGATCGGTTCGCCGGAGGCCGTCTTAGAGGGGGCCAAGAACGCGTCGCGCAAGGCGATAGAGCTTATAGACATGAGCGTGCATCAGGGGAGCCATCCTCGCATGGGGGCGGTCGACGTCGCCCCGTTCGTGCCCGTCAGGGGCGTGAGTACGGAGGAAGCGCTCGGCGTCGCGCGCGGGTTCGGCAAATTTTTGGGCGGATTGGGCGTGCCTGTGTTTTACTACGAGGACGCCGCGACTCGGCCGGACCGGAAAAACCTGGCGGACATCAGAAAGGGGCAGTACGAGGCGCTGCCGGAGAAGATGAAAGACGATGCGTGGCGTCCCGACGAAGGCCCATTTCTGTTCGTGCCCAAATCTGGAGCCACCGTCACGGGCGTGCGTTTTCCCCTGATAGCTTTCAACGTGAATCTCAGGACGAACGACCTGTCGGTCGGCAAGGAGATAGCCCGTAGGATGAGATTTTCGAGCGGAGGGCTGAGATACTGCCGCGCGATAGCTCTGGAACTCAAGGAAAAGGGAATGATACAGGTTTCGATGAACCTGACCAATTACGAAAAAACATCGATACCTCTCGTCTTCGACCTCGTCAAATCGCTTGCCGGCAATTACGGCGTAGGCATCGCGGAGAGCGAGTTAGTGGGGCCGATTCCGCTCGCCGCGCTGGAGGAAGTGGTGCGGCATTGCCTGCGCGTGCGCTCTTTCACGGCGGAACAGGTGATCGAAAACTATTTGCTGGGGTGAAAACGATTTTCGGGTTTTTGCCAAGGTGTAATATCCCCCTTTTTGGGGTAAAATTGGCGTATTGAGGAGAGCAAAAAATCCTCAAAACAAGAAAAGGAGGTAGTGGCATTGAAAAAAGTTTTTTCCGTATCTGTTTTAGCAATCGCGCTGATTTGTACGTGGATGTTTATCATGCCCGCATGTGTTGGGGTATCGGATGTATTCAAGGCTCCTTCTCAGGCTGAAGCCGCGGCGACGTCTCCGATCAAAATAGGCGAGATAGCGACCGTGACAGGAGACCACGCGCCTTACGGCGTGGCCGAAGTGGAGAGCGTAAAGATAGCCGTGAAGGAGATAAACGAAGCCGGCGGTGTGCTGGGACGTCCGCTGGAAGTGATAATGTACGACTGCCGCACGCGCAACGAGGATATGGTCAACGCGGCGCGCAGGCTCGTCCAGCAGGACAAGGTCAGCGCGGTGATAGGGCCCAGCGGCTCCAGCCTTTGCATATCGGCTTCCCCAGTGTTCACAGAAGCCCACGTACCGCACATCGGAACTCTGCCCACGAACCCTCTCGTGACAATGGACGAATCGGGCAAGGTGAGACCGTACAACTTCCGCATCTGCTTCCTTGATCCTTATCAGGGAAGAATTCTGTCGGTGTTCGCGACTCAAAGCCTCAACGCCAAGACGGCGGCCGTTCTGTATGACGTGGGCAGCGACTACTCGGAAGGACTACGCGAATTCTTCGTGAAGGATTTCGAGGCGTCTGGCGGCAAGATAATCGCCAATGAAGGGCACCGCGCCGACGATGTCGATTTCCGCGCGCAGCTCACCAAGATAAAGGACCTCAACCCGGATGTCCTCGTTCTGCCCACGATGGGCAAAGTCCTCCCTCTCGCCGTAAAACAGGCGCGCGAACTCGGCATCACAGCCCCGATAATCGGCGGCGACGGATATGGCGACTTCATGTGGGAAGTTACGGGGCTTGAAGCGATGAAAAACACGTTCTGGGTTAGCCACGTCGACAAAGCGGATCCCACCCTCGCTGATTTCTTCAGGAAATACGAGGAAGCTACCGGCACCGAATGCCAGGAATTCATGAACGCGGTTATGGCCTACGACAGCGTGTACTGGCTCAAGGACGCCATAGAGCGCGCAGGGAGCGACGACCCGGAAAAGATTCGGGATGCGCTCGAATCGACCAAAGGCCTAAAGCTGATGCACTCCGTCATTACGATGGACGAATTCCACAACCCAATAGGCAAGAACGGCGTCATCCTGGAGGCCAAAGACGGCAAAGCGGTCTTCCTCATGACTATAAAACCGGAAATGTAGTTGTCGGAAGATTACGCGACATTAAAAAGGCTTCGCCGCAAGGCGGAGCCTTTTTAATGGTTCCTAATCAAATACATTGCGGGGGGACATGAATGAAGTACAAATCTGATATTGAGATAGCACAGGAAACCGTGATGGAGCCCATCGTCAAAGTGGCTTCCAAACTAGGGATCACGGAAGACGAACTCGAACTTTACGGAAAATACAAAGCCAAAGTCACGCATGAGCTGTGGAACCGCATAAAAGACCGCCCCGACGGGAAACTGATACTCGTCACCGCGATCACCCCCACCCCGGCGGGAGAAGGCAAGACCACGACATCGGTCGGCCTCGCCCAAGCATTGGCGTTGATCGGAAAGAATGTGACGCTCGCCCTCCGCGAACCTTCGCTCGGGCCAGTGTTCGGCATAAAGGGCGGAGCGGCCGGCGGCGGTTACAGCCAGGTTGTGCCTATGGAGGACATCAATATCCATTTTACCGGTGACTTTCACGCGATCACGTCGGCGCACAACCTGCTCGCCGCGATGCTCGACAACTCCATACAACAGGGCAATCCACTCTCAGTCGATCCGAGACGCATAGTATACCGCCGCGTCCTCGACATGAACGACCGCGCGCTCCGCAAGACGGTGATAGGGCTTGGCGGCAGAACCGAGGGAATGCCTCGGGAGGACGGATTCGACATAACGGTCGCCTCCGAAATAATGGCGATCCTGTGTCTGTCGTCCGGCATAGACGATCTCAAACGCAGGCTGTCGGAGATAATAGTCGCTTACAATTACGACGGGCAACCAGTCCGCGCGCGCGATCTCGAAGCGCAGGGCGCTATGGCGATGCTCCTCAAAGACGCGATAAAACCGAACCTCGTCCAGACTATAGAACACGTGCCCGCCTTCGTGCACGGCGGCCCGTTCGCGAATATTGCCCACGGGTGCAACAGCATCGCCGCCACAAAATACGGGCTCAAACTGGCGGACTATTTTGTCACCGAAGCGGGTTTCGCCGCCGATCTAGGCGCGGAAAAATTCCTCGACATCAAATGCCGTCTCGCGGGCCTCAAACCGAACGCGGTGGTAATAGTGGCGACCATTCGCGCCCTCAAAATGCACGGCGGCGTCTCGAAAGAAGACCTCGCGAAAGAGAACCTGGCGGCGCTCGAGGCCGGGATACCGAATCTCGAAAAACACGTGGAAAACATGCAGTCATACGGGTTGCCTGTGGTTGCGGCACTGAACGCTTTCCCCACGGACACCGAGAACGAGCTGCGCGCCATCGCCGAAAAATGCGCGAACCTGGGGGTGCCGGTCGTGCGGTCGGATATCTGGGCAAAAGGAGGTGAGGGCGGCGTAGAATTGGCTAACGCCGTGATCGAAGCGTGCGATAAGCCGAACGATTTCCATTTCCTCTATGAGACCGTCGCTTCGCCGGTCGAAAAAATAACCGCCATAGCGAAAAAGATATACGGGGCCGCCGACGTCAATTTTACGGAAAAAGCCCAAAAAGACCTGCGGCAGATTCACGATCTGGGGTGCGACGATTTCCTGATATGCATGGCCAAGACGCAGTCGTCGCTCTCCGACGATCCCAACAAAAAAGGACGCCCCGAGGGATTCACCCTCATGGTGAGAGAGGTCAGGCTTTCGGCCGGCGCGGGCTTCATCATCCCCATAACCGGCAGCATCATGACCATGCCCGGCCTGCCAAAACGTCCGGCAGCATGTGGAATCGACATCGACGACGAGGGCCGTGTATCGGGCCTTTTCTAAAAACCGATAAATATCACGACTGGAGGAATAAATATGCCCTTGGGCAATGAAACACTGAACAAATTTTTGGACGATCTCGCGAGCGACCTGCCTGCCCCCGGAGGCGGTAGCGTTGCGGCGCTCGGCGCGTCGCTGGCGTTCGCTCTCGTCTCGATGGTGTCGAACCTCACGGTAGGCAAGGAAAAATACCGCGCCAACTGGGACAAAATGAAAGCCATTGCCGAGACGAGCGAACAGTTGAGGATAAAATCGCTGGCACTCATGGACGACGATGTAGAGTCGTTCAACATGTACATGGCAGCCCTCAAAATGCCCAAAGAGACAGACGCACAAAAATCAGCGCGCGCGGATGAGCTTGAAAAAACAGCGAAAGGCGCCGCCGAAGCGCCGCTGTCGATGCTGGAGTTCTGCGCCAAAGCCGCCGGTCTGGCGGTGCAGGCCGCGGAGTATGGAAACCCGAACACCGCCACCGACGCCGGAAGCGCCGCCGTCTTCGCGGAAGCCGCCGGAAAAGCCGCCGCTTACAACGTGCGAATCAACCTGTCCGGCATAAAGGACGAAGCGTTTGTGGCTCGCGCCAGGGAGAGAGTGGACAGCGCGCTCGCCGAAATCGCGAAAAACTGTAAGTTGGCCGAAGCGGCCATGGAGAAAATTTTGAAATAAACGGATTCGATAAAAAAGGCCGCGTGAAAATTTTTTCACCGTGGCCTTTGTCGATTTCAGCTATCGATCGGAGCGAGGGCGGGAATAGCTTCCAAAATGCTTCGTGAAAAATTCGTCCAGAGCGGGGCGGTAAACGTCTATGGATTCAAGGAAACCTTCGTTGTGGCCTCCGCTGATTTCGACGAACGTCTTCTCGCCCGCGGCGGCTTCATAAAGACGCCTGCCCAGACGATAGGGTACATTGCCGTCATCCGGGCTGTGAAAGAATAGCGCCGGAACGGTCAACTCCGAAGCGATCTCCGCGGAGTTGAAAACGTCGCCTATGATAAAACGCACGGCAGGAACGAGAAACGGGACGCGGATCATTTCCGGCAGCGACGAAAACGTGGACTCCAATATCAGCGCGCGCGGCGTTACGTAACGCATCAACTGCATGGCTATCGCTCCGCCGACGGAACGCCCGAACATGACGATATCGTCCGGCGAAATCCCGCGCTCTTCCGTGAGGTATCTCCATGCGGAGAGAGCGTCCTCCGTCACGCCCGGAATCGAACGGCGTCCCTCGCTCTTTCCGTATCCCCTGTAATCGACGATGAACACCGAGAGACCGAGATAGTGAAAAATTTCGATGGAATCCAGGCGATGCGATATGTTGCCGGCGTTGCCATGAAAAAATAGCAGCGTTCCGCGCGCTTCGGGGGCCGGAACATACCACCCGCTGAGTTTCACACCGTCGGAAGTGACGAGCGTGACATCCTCGAACTCAAGCCCGTAAGCCTCCGGAGTACGAACGTGTTCCCGCGTCGGCCTGAAAACTATCCACGGCAACAGCGGCCTGATACTGAAAACCAGAACAACGAGCAAGAAAACTAGCCACAAGACACTGTGCCCTTTCTTTGCCGGCGCCGCGGCATGTCCTTCCGAGACGGTATTCAAGCCATTCCCTCCCTCGCAAATATCAACGCATACATCATATCATTACATGCGCCATCCGTTGCCTTGATAGGGACCGCTTTTGGCGGGATTCCCAAGTTCCTTCATGGCAGCGAACAGACCGCCGTTTCGAACCGTTCACAAAACCAAGCCCCCGGTTTTGTGCCGGGGGCCGGTGATTCTTCGCGGATTTACGTTTAAATCTTTTGTTATTCGCCCGCGCCGGCGAACTGGATGTTCAGATATTTCTCGGGCACTTCTACGTCAGCCACGCCAAGATAGCCTTGGCCCAGGACGTACGTGTCCTGATAGACGAGGAAGAAATTTCTCATCGGGCTGTTCGTGGCCGCGTCGACGTAGAAGTTGCCGTTCCATTTAGCTCCCGGCGAGAACTTGCCGTAACATTCGAGGAGCGTTTTGGTGTCCGTTATCTTCGCACGGCCCTCCGCGATCGCCTTTCCGAATTCGGCGAGACCAGCCGTATGGCAGAAGCCCAGTGAATACGCCCAAGTGCCCATACGAGCGCCTGCGCCTTTCTCCACGACGGCGTCCTCCACTTTCTTCAAAATGGCGGTCCAGTCGCCCGACATTCCCTGGAGGTCGATCCCGAAAGCGCCGGGATATCCCATGAGAGGGGAAGGAAGGTCGGCTTCCACAAAGATGCCTCCGTACTGGGCGAGCTGCCTAAGGAGGGGCTCGGTATGCGCGTCGTTGGTGCAGAAAAACGCCGCGTCCTTGCCATACTGCTCAATCCACGACGGAACCTTTTCAAGTATAAACTGCTGAGCACCGGCCACGCCTACGTCGCTGGTCGGGTCGGGCGCGGTCTCGAACACGAACTTGATGCCCAAATCCGCACACGCTTGCTCCATGATCGCGCGTCTGCGCCCCAGCGACTCGTAGCTCATGTGGCGCGGGAAGGAGATGTGGACGAACGTCTTGGCGCCAAGCTTCTGTGCCGAATGAGGAATCAAGTATCCGCGCGAGACGAAATCAGCGTTCGCGACCATATCAGCGACCGAAGCTATCACGTTCGGGTCTTCGTGCGCTTCCCCCGCGAGGCAGATTATGTCGGGGCGCTTCTCCTTGATCCTGCGGAAACCCTCTGTTGCCCCAGGAACCGCCTGGCTCGCCACGACGACCTTCATCAAGGGGTCGTCGGCCATTCCCGCGAGCTGTGCTATCGTCGTCTCCATCTCGGACATGAAATTGTCGGGATAAGTGACGTAGCGTATCATCCCGCCCTCCGAAACGTCGCCGTACAGTTTTATCATCTGTTCGGCGCCGCGCACCTCATCTTCTCCCTGCGATACGGTGCCTGTCATTATACCGATATGAAATTCAGGACCGGCAGCCGGCGTTGACGGCTCCGACACTGTCGGTTCCGGAGCCGCCGATACGTCGGGTGCGGTCTCGGGAGCCGGTTGCGAAGTCTCTGGTACTTCAGGCGAAGTCTCGGTCACGGGAGCCTGTTCTGGAGCGGGTTCCGCCACCGCGCCGATCTTCGTGAGATACTTCTCGGGTATTTCGACCTGCGCCGCGCCCATGTAGCCCTTGCCGAACACGTAGGTGTCCTGATAGACGAGCACAAGGTTTCTCATCGTGGCGCCGGTGCTCATGTCGGTGTAGGGAGTGCCGTTCCATTTCGCGCCGGGAGTGTAGATGTCGTAGGCGGCCCAAAGATCATTGAGGTTGCCGAGCTTCGCTGTGCCCTCGACTATGTTCTTGCCGTATTCGGCGAGCGCGCAGGTGGTGCTCCATCCGTATGAGTAAGCCCAGGTGCCCATGCGTCCCGAGCCGCCCGCCTCTCCTACGGCCGCCTCGACCTTTTTGAGAATCGCGGGCCAGTCCCCGGCCTCATCCTTGAGGTCTATGCCGAATGCCCCGGGATATCCCATGAGCGGTGAAGGGAGGTCGGGTTCCACGAAAATGGCGCCGTATTTCGCGACCTGCGCGAGCAGGGGCTCGGTCTGCGCGTCGTTGGTGCAGAAGAACGCGGTGTCTTTTCCGTATTTTTCCACCCAGTTCGGAACCTGCTCCAGGATGTACTGCTGGGCTCCCGATACGCCGACATCGCTGGTCGGGTCGGGGGCCGACTCGAAGTAAAAGTTGAGCCCCAGTTCCTTGCAGGCCTCTTCCATGATTGCCCTTCTGCGGGCGAGAAGTTCGTAACCCATGTGGCGCGGGAAGGATATATGCACGAAATTCTTCGCGCCGAGCTGCTTGGCGGTGTTGATAATGAGGTAACCGCGGGCTATGTTGTCCACGTATATCGCCATGTCGGCAACCGGGCCGATGACGCCGGGATCTTCCTGCGGCTCGCCCGCGAGGCATATGATGTCGGGCCTCTTCTCCTTGACGCGGCGGAATGCCTCGGTGGTGCCGGGAATGGCGTCGTCGACGACGATCACCTTCACCAACGGGTCGTCGGAGAGTCCAACTATCTGCGAGATGGTGGTCTCCATCTCGGACATGAAGCTGTCGGGCATGGTGACATGCCTTATCATGCCGCCCTCCGACGCGCTGCCGTATTTTTTGATGAGGAATTCGGCCGCGCGGTATGTATCCTCAGCCTGTGAGACGGTCAGCGTCGCCACGCCGATATGGAACGCCGGCGCTTCCGCGGCTGGAACGGCGTCGGCCGAAACCTCGGGCGTGGCCGGGATGTCTGCGGAGACCGTCTCTGCCGGAACTTCCGCTGGCGTCGGTTCAGCGGGCGCCGCCGGTTCGGCGGAGGTTGCCGGTTCAGCGGGCGCCGCCGGTTCAGCGGGCACCGCCGGTTCGGCGGAGGTTGCCTCGGTCTGGGTCTGCGGCGGGGTTTCCGCCGGTTGTTGGGTCACTGGCGCCGGTCTGTTCTGCGCCATAACAAAGCCGATTATTATGATGAGTATCGCCAAGCCAATCCAAACGCCGTTTTTGTTTTTCACAATACACACATCCCCTTATATATAATAATTTTTGGAACCGGCAAAACCACCTGCATAAAAATTATCGCATCAAAGCAGTGCTTGTCAAGTAAGAGGCCGGATCCTCAAAACATAGATTGAGAACTTGATAATAGCGTTGAATCCGGTAATAATACCGATTCAAGCGAAATAGCATCTCACCGGCCGGGTGAAAAACCGAACGACAGTTCCAAAGTTTATTATATCTTTTCTCTCCATGCCGACCAATCGGGGTCAGGGGTGAGGCTCAAGTCCGAGCGTTCTCCGGCGGCGTACGCGGCGTATCCGGCGGCGGCTATCATCAGGGCGTTGTCGGTGCAATATCGTTGTGGGGGCAGAAATACCTCCCAGCCGTTCGCTTTTCCCATCTCCGTCAAACACCCGCGCAACGCGGTGTTCGCGGCCACACCTCCCGACAACGCGATTTTCCTCACCCCGGTTTTTCGCACGGCAAGCTTCACTTTGGACAGTAGGGCTTCCGTCACGGCGCGCTGAAACGACGCGCATATGTCGGGCGCGGGAATTTCATCCCCGTTTGCTCTCATTCGTTCGAGCAGAGTGCGAAGCGACGTTTTCACGCCGCTGAAACTGAACTCCACGTCCTTCGTGCCCTTCATGCCCACCGGAAACGCGAACGCCCCCGCGTCGCCTCCGGCGGCGCAGCGTTCTATCGCCGGGCCGCCTGGATAACCGAGGCCCAACAGTTTGGCGGCCTTGTCGTAGGCCTCGCCCGCCGCGTCATCCCTGGTGCTCCCCAGAAGGGCGTAGTCTCTGCCACCACTCGCCGATACCATCTCGGTGTGCCCGCCGGATACGACGAGACAGAGAAAGGGCGGTTTCAGATCGGGATGGGCCAGGATGTTCGCGAAAATATGCCCTTCCAGATGGTTCACGCCAATCAAGGGCACATCCCAACCCTGCGAGAGAGCCTTGGCGGTCATCACGCCGACGAGAAGCGAGCCCATCAGCCCCGGCCCCGCGGTCACGGCGATCAGGCTCACGTCACGCGGCGACAGCCGCGCGCCCGATAATGCCCCGCGAATCAGAGGTATTATGGCCTCCTGATGTTTCCGCGAGGCGAGTTCGGGCAGCACGCCCCCAAAGGGGGAATGCGCCTCCGTCTGGCTCGACGTCAGATCGTACAGCGCCTCGTTTCCGCCGCGCAGCAACGCGATCGCTGTGTCGTCGCAGCTCGTCTCGATCCCCAGCGTTATGAAATCGCGATCCGACTCCAAATCAGTGATGACAGCTTCCGCAGGAACAACCGCCTCCACATCCGCCGCTCGAACACCCCTTCGCCTTGCGCCGCTCGCCCTCGAGATGTATCAGCACCTTGCACCTGCACGCGGGGCAGCGGTTCGCGTGGTCTTCCGTGGTAAACTTGTTCCCGCACTCGGGGCATGAATAAACGTGCATTTCGGATACCTCCTGTCTTATCTAATTTCACCGGCCTTCATTTGGCCGGAAATTTTCATCACGCAGCCTTTCCTCCGCGGTTCGAGACCGCGTCCTTCATCCACGTCCACTCGGGACATCTCAAAAATCTGGTCGCCGCCGCATATACCGCGCACCCCAGCGTCACGTTGGCCGCGGTCCAGCCCGCGCGCGCCGCAAACGGCCCCTCGGCCGGATAGGGAAGCAGCCGCGACGCGCCCCACACCGTCAACGCGAGCAAGGCGCACGACAAAACGAGGCGCGCGAACCATCTCACTTCGAACAGGCCCACCGCTCTTTTCATGTCGCGCCCCAAGAGCCAAGCCCCGAAAAACGACGCTCCGGTAAAGGCCGTAGCCGTACCCATCGCCAGCCCAAGGTAAGAAAAATTTTTCATAAGTATAATCCCGAAGATCAGATTTGCGCACACCGTAAACAAAGTCACCCTGACGGCTGCCTTGGGCAGGCCTCTCGCGTATATGGCGCGCATCAGCACGGTGTTGCACGCCATGCCGGGCAGTCCAGCCGCGTAACAGGCGAGCGCGCCGGACGTTGCGTTCCAGGCCCATTCGTCGAACGCGCCTCGCATGAGGAGCATATGCACTATCGGGCGAGCGAGCAGAATCAGCGCTATGGACGAGGGCATGACGATAAAAAGGTCGAACCGCAGCGCGTCGCGCGCGAACATGCCGAAACCCTCGCTGTCGTTTGGTTCTATCCTCGACATCATCGGCAGGACGGCCTGGGATATCGCGATCACGAACAATCCCAGCGGCAGTTGTATTATACGATCCGCGTAATTCAGCACCGATATCACGCCACTCCCCAAAAACGAGCCCAATATCCTGCTTACCACCGGATTCACCTGATTGAGCGACAACCCTGCCGCGTAAGGCAAAAATAGTGCCGCGGCCCGACACAAATCGGGGTTTTTCTTGTCGGGCCGCGCCGGAAGCAACGTATAGCCCATCCGGCAAGCAGCCGTCCACTGTATCGCCATGTTGGCCGCGCCTCCGGCAAGCACGGCCGCGACCATCGTCCAGATCGAACCCCCGCGCCCGAACACGAACAGGATCGCGATGAAGGTGAGATTGCTCGCCGCGGGCGCCACAGCCGGAACAAAGAAACTGCCGACGCTGTTCAGCACACCCATGGCGAGCGCGCCGACCGAAACAATCGCGAGGAACGGGAACAATGCCCTCGTCAAGGTGACGGCCAAATTTTCGGTGCCGCGGTCGAAACCGGGAGCGATGATCCGCACGAGCGCCGGCGAACAGAGAATTCCCAGCAAAACCACCGCTCCGGAGGCGCACAGCAGTACCGTCATCACCTGACGCGCCAGGGCGCGGGCCCCGTCAGGCCCGTCCCTCGCCATCAGGCGCGAGAACGTTGGGACGAAGGAAGCCGACAGCGCTCCCTCCGCCAGCAGCTGCCGCGACAGGTTAGCCAGCGTATAGGCCACGTTGTACGCGTCGAGCGTGCGCGTGGCCCCGAAATAAGCCGCCGTCAGCACCTCGCGCAGGAGACCCAGCACGCGGCTCGCCAGGGTGCCGGCCATCATGCGCATGGCTCTGTTGACCATCCCTGGCATGGGCGCGGATTTTTCTACCACTCGAAACGCTCACCCAGATAATATTTTTTTGCCGAAGGGTCGTTCGCTATCACCCGGGGAGGCCCTTCGAGAAAAATTTTCCCCTGGTGCATGAGGTAAGTCCGGTCGGTAATCGCCAAGGTCTCGCGGACATTGTGATCGGTCAGGAGAATTCCGTACCCCTTCTTCCTCAGTTCCGCGACTATCTCCTGGAGGTCGTACACGGCGACCGGATCGATGCCGCTGAAGGGTTCGTCGAGGAGAATGAAATCAGGTCTGGTCGCGAGGCAGCGCGCTATTTCCACCCTGCGGCGTTCGCCGCCCGACAGCGCGTAACCCGGAGCGCTCGCGATCCGCGACAGGCCCATCTCCTCGATCAAGCGTTCGCACTCGGCCGCGGCGGTTTTGGAGTCGAGCCTGCTCGCGCGAAGCACCAATTTGATGTTTTTTACGACCGACAAATCCCTGAAAATTGACGG
>JAISXR010000309.1 GCA_031270375.1 Synergistaceae bacterium
CCCGGCACGTAAGGCGCGTAATATCCGCGCATCCACTTGTAGCGGACGATCATGTCCTTCAGTATTTTGTTGAGCGCCGTCCCGATGTGAATGTCCGAGTTGGCATACGGAGGCCCGTCGTGAAGGATGAAGCGCGGGCGCGAGGCGCGGCTGTCCCTCAGTTTGCCGTAAATATCCGACTTTTCCCAAAATTCCAGGAATCCTGGTTCGCGTGACGACAGATTGGCGCGCATGGGAAAATCAGTTTTTGGAAGAAACAGGGAATCCTTATAATCGTTGGATTTTTTTTCCGAAGCCATGTGAGAACCTCCCAATAAAATAGGCAAATTACGGCAGGTATCTTATCATCATGCGGGAATAAAAACAAATTCGCGCATCGCGCTGTTTTCTTCGCTCCGTCTTTTAATGCGCCCATATTGTTGTATAATCGAAACTGTTTAGATTCTGCGGCTCGTTAAAATGCCGGATGGGAGGCAGCTCCGTGAAAAAAACAATGTGTATCGTGATAGCCGTTTTATCCGTTTTTCTGACGGCAACCGCTGTATGCGCGTGGAAAGCCGACGGCGCCATACCTGGAACGGATATCTCTTACTCGGGATTGACCGTTTCGAGAAATGGCGTCGCCGTGAAACTGACCAATAATTCAGGCTATGATGTGAAGGTGTCCTTGAAATTGACGTTTCTCAGCGCGGACGGCAACGTCGACGGATACGCCCTGTTCGGTATGAGGACGATCGCGGCTGGAAGCGAGGCCGCCGTATCCCGCAATTACCTCACCGGCAAATGGAAGACGTGCCAGAAATCGGCGAGAATAATTTTCGAAAAGATGACTTACGAACTCATTTACTATTGAAGAGGAGAGGTTTTTATGGACGAATGGCCCGCTAATATAATAGGAAGAAAAGAAATTTATCCCGACATCGAAAATATCCTGAAAGAACTGACCGGCAATCACGATACGGTGCGCAATATCCCGCGGCCTTCCGCGGCCATGCCGTCCTTGTCCGAGCTGGGCGATATGATGGAACTGCTGAGGTCCGTATTCTTTCCCGGATTCTTCGGCGTGAGCGGACTCGGCGCCGACTCGACGCGTCATCGTCTGGCGTCCGACCTCGACCGCATTTTCAGGGTGCTGTCCGAGCAGATAAAACTCGGCATCTGCTTCGACGGCGACGAGAACGGCGGCGCCGCCGGCGAAAACTGCGCCAAATACGTGCGGACAGCTCTCGACATGGCGAACGATTTCATGAAACGAATCCCCGCCATACGCGACCTGCTCGACAGCGACGTCTTGGCGGCCTACGAGGGCGACCCGGCCGCCAAGAGCAAAGCCGAAACCATATTCTGCTATCCGTCGATATGGACGATGACGAATCATCGCGTGGCTCATGAGCTTTACAGACTTTCTGTCCCCGTGATCCCCAGAATCATCAGCGAACTCGCCCACGCGCGCACCGGCATAGACATACACCCAGGAGCCGCCATAGGAGAAGAATTTTTCATCGATCACGGAACGGGCGTCGTCATCGGCGAGACGTCCGTGATAGGAAAACGGTGCCGGCTGTATCAGGGCGTCACGCTGGGAGCGTTGTCCTTTCCGAAAGACGCGGACGGCAACCCCATAAAAGGCTTGCCGAGGCACCCGATTTTGGAGGACCGGATAACCGTATACGCCGGCGCTACGATATTGGGCCGTGTCACCATAGGTTCCGATTCGATAATCGGAGGCAACGTGTGGATCACGGCGGACGTTCCGCCAAATTCGAGAGTGGTTCCCCCAAGATCCACCGAACCCACGGCGTCGGACAAACTTTCGGGTGACGCGACGAAAAATAGAGCGCACGTTCCGTGAACGCCAGGGTTTTGCGACGACGACCGTAGATAAAATATTTACCGCATATCAAATTCGAAAACGAGTTTTCCATCGGTGAGATGAAACTCGGCGAAAATCGTTTATAATACGCCATGTGCCGGACAAAATCGCGGCGCATATTGGGTTGCAGTTTGGCAGAGAGGGAGAGACCGTGATGTTCGGTTTAGGCTCGATGGAGAAGAGGATCTCCGGAAAAATTGAAGATCTTGAGAAAAAAATTGAGGAATCTCTCTCGAACCGCATCGACGGTCGGCTCGGCTCGCTGATTAAAGGATTTGAAGAAAAATTTGAATTATATCTTTTGGGTTGCCTTGACACCGTTGACGACCGTCTTGGAGTGTTGGCCGAACGTCTCGACATAGTGGACGGCCGGTTCGAAACGTTGAATGAACGCCTGCAGCAGTCATTCCGACAAGAGCGCAGGAACCAGGCAGCGCTCGATAGCCTCTTCGAAAATCAACAGGCGGAAATCTCGATATTGCGTAGTATGCGGAACGAATCGAAGGCACTGAAGGCGCTGATAGCCTTTGCGGAGAGTTTTGTGCTGTGGCGCCAGTCACAGCCGGACTCGCCGGAATTTCAGGTGCTCTGGGCGAAGCTTGCCGCGCTTCTTGATCTATTTGGCATTGAGGTCATGGCCGGGGATAGAGTTCCCTTCGATCCGTCCGTTCACGAAGCGTGCGCCGTGCGATTTGACCCCGATGTGCCTGAGGGGTACGTGCTGGAAACGGTCCGCCCTGGGTTTGTGTCAGGAGGGGAGATTTTACGCTGTGCCTCTGTGGTGGTCAACCGGTTCCCCATCGTGGCGGATGACCGGACGGAGAACGGAACGGAAGACGTGGCGGACGAAGACGGCGAATTTGTCGAAGAAGTGACGGGAACCGATGATCGAATCGGCGTATGAAATGTTGAGGATTCCGCGCGATGCCGCTCCCGAAGAGGTGAGGGCGGCGTACGTGAGATTGGTTCGCCGTTATCCACCGGAACGCTTCCCGGAACGTTTCGCCGCTTTTCACAACGCCTATCAAAAAGTGTGCTTGAGCGACGATTTCCTGGAAAATCTTTTGAAAACGGGCACATGTCGGATGTCTCCGCTCGAGTTCGCCGGATTCCTCTGGGGCGACAGAAAAGAACTCGATGCGGCGGAATCCGACCTGCTTGATTTGGCGGCGCTAGCGGACGGAGAGCGCGCACGAAAGGCCGATGGTATTCTCGATTCCATGGATACGTCAAACATCAAATGGAGAGGAAAGAATTAATAATGATGGGCGAGTCGAAAATTTTTGGCATTGATCTTGGGACAACGAATTCATGTATATCCGTGATTGAGAACGGCAGGCCGCGTGTGATTCCCGTCGACGGGAACGGCGTGGTACCTTCGGTGATAAGCGTGGACGGAGACGAAATCCTCGTCGGACGCAAGGCTAAAAACCGCGCCGCGGCGTTTCCCGAACAGTCAGTCCGCTCAATTAAGCGGCGAATGGGGATGGACGAACGCACATCCATTGGTGGAAAATCATACAGCCCAGAGGAGATATCGGCGATGATTCTGCGCTATCTCTGCGACGAAGCTTTGCGGCTGGAAGGACACAAGGTCTCGAACGCGGTCATCACTGTACCCGCTTATTTCAGCGACGCACAGCGCAAAGCGACGATTGAGGCCGGAAAAATGGCCGGATTGTCGGTCGAGAGGATCATCAACGAACCAACAGCGGCCGCGCTCTTCTACGATCATATTAACATCGCGTCCGGCGACTCGGCCGGCTCATGGAAACACGCCCTGGTATACGATCTTGGCGGAGGCACGTTTGACGTGTCCGTCCTGAGGATGAGCGAGATTATCGAGGTTCTTGCCAGCACCGGAGACACGCGGCTGGGCGGAGACGATTTCGACAGGTGTGTGGTCGACCGCCTCATCGGGGTCATTGCCGCCGGCGGCGGGCCGGACGTATCCGAATTCTCTCCCGCCATAGCTAGGCTGACGGCAATCGCCGAGCAGGCGAAGATAGATCTGTCCGTCAAAGCGACCGTTATGATAGAGGAAGCGAATATTCCCGCCCCGGACGGACGCGGCCGCACGATATCTACGGAGATATCTAGGAACGATCTGGAGGAGTGGACATCACATCTCCTGGAACGCACGGTCGATTTCGTACGCAAGTCTCTGGACGAGGCGAAACTGTACACGAAAGACATAGACAAGGTGCTTCTGGTCGGTGGAATGACGAGAATGCCCGTCGTCACGCAGAGGCTCGCTGAATTGTTCGGAGACGCAAGCATGCCAGCCGTCGATCCCGACCTCAGCGTCGCGTTTGGGGCGGCTATACAGGGAGGAATAATCAACGGCGAGAACGTGGAGCAAATCCTGCTCGATGTGACATCGCACACGCTGAGCCTCGAGGCGCTCGACTTGTCCGGACAACTCAAGTGCGTGCCGATAATTCCGCGTAACACACAAATACCGGCCACGCGCGCCAGACTCTTCTGGACCGTGGAAGCCGGGCAGAAAAGAGTGGAACTCGATGTCTATCAAGGCGAATCCGAGCTGCCCGAGGAGAACACCTGTATCGGACGCGCAAAACTGGAATTGGCGAAAGCTGAGGCGAATTCGCCCATCGAAGTCGAATACTCCTATGACCTCAACGGCATAATTCATCTCACCGCCGAACACAAGGGCTTCAGCAAAAAGGTCGAGGTATATTTTGACAGCAGGAATCCCGGGCAGGAGTACAGCCAGGAACTCGAAGAATATCTGCCGGACGGTTCGGACGAGCCCAAGACATCCGCACCGCCCGTCAACTTCGTCACTCACCGTGCCAGAACCCTGCTCGACGGTATGCCGCAGGGATCGCAAAAAACATCCATGGCCGCCCTCCTCGAACGCTATGAATCCGCGCTGGCCGATGACGCGGACGACATCGACGACATCGAGGACGACTTGCTGTCGGCCATGGACGAGTTATAAGGATATCAATAATTGTCGCGCAAAAAAAAGAAAAAAATCGCCGGACAAAACCTATCTCTGACGGAGCGGTTGGAGCGCCATTGGAACAACGAAAAATGGGAGTCATTCTTCACGCTTTACATGCGAGACCGGGACGCGTCCGAACGCGGACCGTGGGCGGCCAGATTCCCCGATGCCCTGTATAACTGTCTTTCTGCTACGCTGTTTCTGTACAGAAACTACGAAGGAGCGCGGCAGATAGCGGAAATGATGTTGGCGGAGCGCACGCTCGGCCCCGATGAAAGCGTCCTCCGAGAGTGCGCGCGAACTGCTCTCGATTTTATAACCTTCAGGGAAGGGAAATTGAGCCATCCCGAGGGGGAAGTGCGCGGCATCGCTCTCCCCGAGCCGTATGAAGAACTGCGGCGAAAATTGGCGGACGTGTTCGCACCTCCAAAACGCGGCCGGAAGAAGAAAGAGATATCCAATCCGACGGTCGAAAAGCTAGCAAAACAGTTCAAGGCACTTCCGTCGGCAAAGAACTTAAGCCCATACACCAACTTTTTGAAGACGGCGGAAACTTTGGTGTCGGAGACGGAGGGGTCTGGCTCGGCGGTGATCTTCAGGACAGTTCGCGACATAGCGTCGATAATGCGGGAGGTGGCGGGCAGCGCATATAATTTCAAGGATCCAGCGCAATTAATATGGTGCTTTAGTTCCAAGAGCTATCCTCTTCGCACGACTCACCCCGCTCTGCTCACCCTGTGGGAGTATCTGTCCAAACTGGGGGGACGCAAATTCGGCGACAGATGGGAGAACGCGGCGAGAGCGGGCAGAATGAGCGTGATGTCCCTGGGCGAAGATTTCAAGCCGGCTTACGATAAGTTGATGGCTATCAAGAACAATCATTTGAACGAAGTGAACCCAAACCTCCCCACCGCGGCTGAACGGTATTACGACGGCTGGACTGAACAGGAGAGATTTATCCTCATATTTCTCACCGTGACGGCTCATCACATGAAAGAGGGCTATGATTGCTTCGAGGGTGTTCCTGAGAACACTATACTGAAGTGGTTCAAGACGCTTGGAGAAATAGGGGGCAGGAGGCGTTCCGAAGGGGCGTTACCGAAGGCTGCCAGGTTCACCCTTGAGATGATGGCTATTTCCCGCGGCGCTAAGTATTTGGATTTCATGGTCGGAGAGGACCTCCCGTACGAATACATGACGACGGCGACAATTGCGGCGATGGTTCTTTACGCTCCGCAGGCTCTCAAATTAGTGAAGGATAGACTGAAATCCCGTCTGCCGCTCGAAATGAGCAATTCTGACGAGAATGCTTTGGACAATTTTTACCCCGGGGTAGTTTTCTCCGTCCCAGTGCTCACCGAGACCTCGAAACTATTTGACGGCAAGGGAAAAGAGATATTCTTCCGGGCCATCTTAAAGTCCATAATCCGCACGGATATATCCCGGACGATGTACCAGGTGCGCATACCAGCGCTGTGGAGTTCGGTGTCCAATGCTCATATCGCGCTGTTTTTGGAGAACCTGCCGGCGGACTCGTTTGACGCGGCTTTTTGCCGGCTCTGCCTCGACCAAAAGCCCATGAGCTTATCCGGCGATAAATCGCTGATCGCAGCGTTTTTCTCCTCCAACCCGCAGGATAGTCGCTTCAATGCTACACTGTCACTGTTTTTGATGACTTGGCCCGGCGTATCCCTCGAATTCCTGCTGCGGCTCTTCGAATTTTCCCTTGAGGAACACGAGCGCATAGACGATTGGCAAGTGCTGCCGAAAGTCGTCTCCAAAATTCAAAACCCAGACGACAGAAAAAATGTCATTCAAGGCGTATCGCGCATACTGAAAAGAAGATACAGGAAAAATATGAGCGCAAATATACAACTTGCCGTCAAAGCTCTCGACGGTTTGGAAAAAAGCGGCCATCTGCCGGAAGATGATGATGAGTTGGAGTATCAAAATGATTTTGATGCAGACTTGATTAGATTATTCGAGCGCTTTGCCCGAAAGAAAAAACTCCTTTGACATTCGAAAAGTCATCGTACCACACAACATGACGATGCTCAAAAAATCTTCACTTGCCAATGCGGCATAACGAGTTTCAAGATCGTATCGGAGAAGCAATGAAAAAGGACCTGGGACTTATTCGAGGCTTTGTGATATTATTGCGCGAACATGAATAATAATAGGAGGATGAAAGATGGCTGAAACGTTTAGCCTCGAGATAGGCGGAAAACCTGTCTCATTCGAAACCGGACGCATGGCGAAGCAAGCCAACGCGTCGATTGTGGCGCGATGCGGAGACACGATAGTGCTGGTCACTTCCGTGATGTCCGAGACTGAGAGGGAGGGCCTGGATTATTTCCCGCTCCTCGTCGACTATGAAGAGCGGTATTATTCCGCCGGCAAGATACCGGGTGGGTTCATAAAAAGGGAAGGCAGGCCTTCCGAAAGCGCCGTGCTTTCCGCCCGGGTGATCGACCGTTCGATACGCTCGCTTTTCCCCGAACACATGAGAAACGATGTTCACGTCGTCGGGACGGTTTTATCGGTCGATCAGGTGAACGCGCCCAACATACTGGCGATAAACGCGGCATCAGCCGCGCTCGCGATATCCGACATCCCGTGGAACGGCCCCATCGGCGCGGTCAAGATCGGATACATCGGGGGAGAATTCGTGGTGAATCCGACCGAGGCCCAGATTCCGGCGAGCGAACTTGACCTCGTGGTGGCTGGACACAGAGGCGGCATCACGATGGTGGAAGCCGGAGCGAACGAAGTGAGCGAGGAAATGCTGATCGACGCCCTGGAACTGGCCCAGCGCGAGATAAATAAAATCGTCGACTTCATCCTCGACATGCGTTCAAAGGCGGGCCGCGAAAAAATTCTCCTTCAGAACCCCGAACGAATCGACGAGATAGACGAATGGGCCGGACGTGAACTCTCGGAAGAAATCCACACGGCCATTCAGATACACGCCAAAGGCGAGCGCGCGCACGCGCTCAGCTCCATATCAAAAAAAATAGAGGAACACTTCACCGAAACCTATCCCAACTCAAAACTTTACATAGCTTCCCTGATGGATGAGCTGGTCAAAAAAAGCGTAAGGCGTCTATTGCTCGACGAAAAACGCCGCGCTGACGGACGCGCGATGGACGAGGTGAGGCCCATCACGTGCGAAGTAGGCGTTCTGCCGCGCACTCACGGTTCCGCCCTCTTCACGAGGGGCGAGACCCAATCTCTTGCCGTCACCACCCTAGGGATGGTCGGCACGGACGACCAACTGCTCGACGGCCTCAAGTGGGATGAACCGGCGAAACGCTTCATCCTTCACTACAACTTTCCGCCATACTCTGTCGGCGAAGCCAGGGTCATGCGCGGCCCCGGCCGCCGCGAAATCGGCCACGGGGCCCTCGCCGAACGCTCGCTGCGGATGATGATGCCAGAAGAGAGCGATTTCCCGTACGTGGTGAGAGTGGTTTCGGACATACTGGAATCGAACGGTTCCAGCTCCATGGCGAGCGTTTGCGCGGGCAGCCTGTCGATGATGGACGCCGGTGTGCCGGTTAAAAAAGCTGTGGCCGGGGTAGCCATGGGATTGGTGGCGGACAACGGCAAGTTTGGGATACTGACGGACATTCAGGGACTCGAAGACCATTACGGCGACATGGACTTCAAGGTAGCCGGCACAAAAGACGGCGTCACCGCCCTCCAGATGGACAATAAAGCGGGCGGCATCACTCGTTCGATATTGGAACAGGCGCTCGCGCAGGCAAAAGCGGGCCGCATGAAGATACTGGATATCATGGCGGACACAATCGGCAGCGCGCGTCCGGAACTCTCCCCCAACGCGCCGCGTATCCTCACCATCGCCGTTGACCCGGAAAAGATACGGGAGATAATCGGTCCCGGAGGAAAGACAATACGTTCCATAGTGGCGGCGACAGGCGCCAAAATAGATGTGGAAGACGACGGGCGCGTGTTCATCTCGGCGGTCGATTCCGCCGCGTCCGAAAACGCGCGGCGCATTATCGACGACCTCACCCGCGAGGTGAAGGCCGGCGAATTTTTTAAGGGCAAAGTGACGCGTCTGATCAATTTTGGCGCGTTCGTCGAGGTTCTGCCGGGCAAGGAAGGATTGCTGCACGTAAGCGAGATCAGTGTGAACCACATACCCAAAATAGAGGACGCTTTCGAGATAGGGGACGAAGTCCTGGTCGTCGTAAAAGAGATAGACGACATGAACAGGATCAACCTCTCCCGTCGCAGAGCGCTCGATCAGAGCGCCTCTTTCGCGAACGACACGGCACTCGCCGCACAACTCGCGGTCGAGCGCGAACGCGACGCCAAATACGCGCTCCTTCCAAAAGGCGAAAACGCTCAAAGACGCGATTCGAGGCCGAGTGACCGCAGCGACAGAGGTGACAGGGGCGATCGTCCGAGGAACGGTGGTTTTCACAGGGACAGGCCGCGCCGCGACAATGGACGCGACCGTTGAAATAAAAATTAAACGGGATGTCTCCGCAAGGGACATCCCGTTACCCTCTTACGCAACCGACGGCGCTGCCGGGATGGATTTGCGCGCGTCGGAAAATGTCGAACTTCTCCCCGGAGAACGCTCCTCAGTGCGCACCGGTTTGTACCTGGAAATACCCTATGGGTGGGAAGGACAGGTGCGCCCTAGAAGCGGGCTCGCCCACAAGTACGGCGTCACATTGCTCAACTCCCCAGGCACGATCGACTCCGATTACAGGGGCGAAATAAGGGTAATCCTCATAAACTTCGGACAGGAAACATTCTCGGTCAAAAAAGGCGACAGAATAGCCCAGATAATATTTTCACGGCACGGGAGGACGGAACTGATCGAGAAGGAAGAAATATCCGGCACGGAGCGGGCGGATGGAGGTTTTGGAAGCACGGGGATCAAGTGAAATAGAAGCTACAGAAATAACTGCGGCTTGAAAACAGAATATAGCGGAGTTCAAAGTTTAAGAGGCTAAGTCTTCTTCAGCGTCAACCACAAGAAACCCCATCAATATGCATTTAAGTCAATTTCATCCCAATATACCTCCTCCTGCTTTTTTATTTGGTACCAATGCAGATTCTTCAAGGTGTAAGGGCTATTTT
>JAISXR010000065.1 GCA_031270375.1 Synergistaceae bacterium
GAACCTGTGCCCGTGCCAGAACCAGACCATGTGCCAGAGCCGGAACCCGCACCTGTCTCTAAACCTGAACCTGCCGCTGAACCGAAACCGGTGCCTCAGCCGGATCCAAAACCTGTCCAGGAAAAGCCGAAGCCCAAGACCACCCCGGCGAAGCGCGAGGAAAAATCAGCACCGGCCAAGCCCCCCGCTAAACCTGCCGAGGCCGCGGCCAAGCCTGCCGCTAAACCCGGCACCAAACCCGCGCAGCCGTCCCCGCCGGCGCCTCAGACGGCAACGAAGCCTACGGCCGACACGCCGGAAGAAGGAGAACCGAACGCGCTCCCGCAGTCCGGCACTGGAGGGACGGAGCAGACCGCGGCCTCATCGGGAGGCAATGAAGCGCCTGGACGCCCCGAACCGGCCGTGCTCGCGCCCGGCACTCCGGTGAACATAGAGGACGGTTCCCTGAAGGTCACAAAAAAGGTGCCCGCGGAATATCCGGCGTTGAGCAAAAAACGAAGGGAACAGGGCATGGTGGTGCTTTTGGCCGACATCGCGTCCGGACGGGCGGAGTCGGTAAAGGTCGAGCGTACCAGCGGACACGCTCGCTTGGACGAAGCCGCCATGCGTGCTGTCAGAGAGTGGCGGTTCGACACGTCGTCTTACGGCCCGCGCGTCACTGCCAGAATTCCGTTCAAGTTCGAGCTGAAATGAATCTGACAGTATGGGCGCCGCGCAAAACGTGAAAAATCGCACTGTCCCGCGGCGGATATGAGTTGACATGA
This sequence comes from Synergistaceae bacterium, assembly GCA_031270375.1. Taxonomy (GTDB): domain Bacteria; phylum Synergistota; class Synergistia; order Synergistales; family Synergistaceae; genus JAIRKI01. The sequence goes on from JAISXR010000065.1 coordinate 765, forward strand.
AAAAACGCGGTTTCACTCTCGTGGAGGTTTTGATCGCGCTCGCGATCGGCGGCATAATAGTAGCGGCCGGGATAGCCCCCCTTATGTTCACCGTCCGGACGCTCGCGCGTTCCAGGGATGATTTCGCGCGGAAGAATGTAGAAAGAGCCGCGGTAAACAGGATATTGCAGGATGCCCGCGAGATGAACCCGCTCAACTGCGAGACGCCCTTTCGCATCGGAAAACCGGAAAACCTGGGGGATGACGGGAGATACCTCGCGGTCTGGACCTCGGCCCCGACATATTACGGACTTCCGGCGTCGAGCGTCGTATGGGGCGTGCCCGGCAAGAGCGCGCCGGACGCGGAAACGCGCGCTGGGTTGTATCGCTGGGTTATCTCAGATGGCACGATGCCACGTTCTCTTGATTTTACCGCGCTTGATCCGGTGTCGGGATCGCTCGCGCTTCCGGACGTGAGGAGCGTTTCGTTCTCGGCGCTGGACGGCGCGGAATGGAATGATTCCTATGAAGGCGCTTTTCCCAGGGCATTGCGCGTGAGCATGAAATACGAAGACGGGGAATCGGTATATGAGGAAATGCTGCCGCGCTTCTGAGAGAGGGTTTATTCTGGTCGCGGTTTTGCTCGTATCCACGCTTTTTCTGGGAACGGCGCTTTCGTTCGCGCTTTTTGCCAGAAATGAAGCGGCCCGCGCCTCCGCCGAGGAATTCGCCGCGGTGACGCGAGGGATCGCCATGGCCGCGCTCGGGGAAGTCCGCGAAGCGATCGCCCTCGACGATGGGCCGAGCGATTCCAGGGTGGAGCGTATTTATTCGGGGATACCCGTCGAACTCTATTTTTCGGATTACACCGCACGGATTACCATAGACCCCCTTGACGGCCATATTCCAATAAACGGCCTGCTGCTGCCGGACGGAGTGACCATAAAGAATGAATATTCCTATCCATGGGCGCGGGCGCTGGAGGCGCTGAATATGGGTCACCTCGCCTCTGTCATCCTTGACTTTATCGACGCCGATACCCTCATCCGCGCCGGAGGCAGAGAGTCGGACGATTTCCCGAACAGACGTTTGAGCGGCCTGAGCGAACTTTTGAGACTTCCGGAAATTACGGACGGCGTTCTCCACTCGAACGGCACGGACCCGGCCTTTGAAGATTTTTTCACCGCTCACGGGGATTCGGGGATAAATATAAACATGGCCCCCATTTGGGTGATAGCCATATTGGATCCCGGCATAGACGCGGACACGGCGGAGCGGATCGTCGAATCGAGAGCGGAGGGCGCGCTGACCGGCCCTGACGACCTCGCGAAAATACCGGGGATTTCGAAAACTTTGATTACCAGGCTTAAAAACGTGATAAACTACAAAAGCGTTTATTTTCGCGTCCGCATCGAGGTTATCGGGCGGAACGGCGAGCGTAATTTTGAAGTTACGGTAAAAAGAGAACAAGGCGGCTGCTCGGTGATAAACTGGAGAGAATGATTATTACAATGAGAAAAAAGAATCGCTCGTACAGATTCTTAATGGACGGTTCCGGCGCGGCGAAGAACCCTTCTTTCGGAAAATCCGTTCTTTTGCGCTCTTTCAGGAACATTTCCGCACACGAATTTTCGTTTCCTTTTCAGGGCATGACGAAAATTAGGGAAGCGCTGAAAATCAAGTTCAAGTCGTTATTGGGCGACGGGGCGTCTCGCGTCTCGCTGATTCCGTTTCTCTCGAAAACCGAAAAAAAATCCGTGTCAGGCTGCGTCTTTGTGATCCGAAACGACGAAAAAACGGGCGAAGCGGCCGCGGTAAATTGCGCCGTTTGGCCCAAGCCCATGGTTTTCGCCTGCGAAGCGGCCCCCGATGGCCTCCTGGTGTGTTCCGACGGACATGACATCACGAGCGTCTGGTTCAAAAACTGGACGCCGGTTTTTTACCGCGTATTGCCGGCGGACACCACGACGCCGGAAGAGGAAAAACGAAGCGTTTTGGAGTATATAGAGCGCTCGGGGGAGCACGCGGGCAGGGTGCTTCTCGTCGATATGAAAGATTACTCCGACGACGACCTGCGCTCTCTCGGGTCGCGCACGATGTCCGCCTGCCCGATGTACGAACGGCTCGATCTTTCCGAGACTGGCGCAAGCCGCCGCGAAACGCGGGAAAAAATGATATCGCGTCTCTTCATAGGAGGGAGGGCGGCTCTCGTCTCCGGCCTGGTATGCCTTGTCTTCATGGCCGGCGTCTATTTCAAGCAATCCCGTATTGCCGGAGATACTTTGAACCAAGCCGGCGATATTTACGAGATGTCCTTCGGTGAACGCTCCATGCAGCCCGTGATTTCCGCGCGGGGGAAATTCGCCGGCGCGGGGAAAAAAAGCCCAGGATACTCCCTTTTATCGTTCGTGAACGATATATCGAACGCGTGGAAAAAACTCGGGGACGAGCCTGGAATTGTCATAGAGACGCTGAAATACGGGCCGGAAGCGTCCGATATACTCGGCACCGCAAAAAACAACGAATCAATACAACGTTTCCGGTCGTTTATCGAGGAGACGGGCAGTTTTCCCCGAACGGACAACATCCAGACGGTACTGGGCGGAGACCTTCGTTTCAGCATGAATATCAGGAGGAACGGGGAATGACGATGATAAATCTGCGCGAAGCGTTCGAAGACCGCGATGTTCGCGGCGTTTTCATCATTTGCGCGTGCGCGCTCGCTGTCTGGGGGACGGTATTTGCCTTCGCGGCGGCCGTTTCGTCGCTGAACCGTCAAGTCTCGGACGAAATATCGTCCTCCGATGAGGTTCTGGATTACGCCATGCGGTACAGAGCACTTCCCAGAACGGGCACGAAGGATGCGGCCGCCTTTGAAGAACCGCTCGGCATCGTCTCTGAGACAATCGACGTGTTGAAGCTCCGCGACAGGACACAGCGGTTGCAGTCAAGCTCCTCCGGCGTTTCTATACAATTGGAGCGCATGTTCGGCGACGAGCTGCTGGATTTTCTGGTATCGCTGGAAAACGGCGGGCTCGACGTGCGGGCGGCCGAAATCAGGGCTCTTCCCGCGTCCGATATCCGTCTCCTGAGCGTGTCTTTGACGGTTGAACCGGCGAAATGAAGATAATTAAATGCCTCGTCTGCCTGATATTCTTCGTCGCGGCTTTCGCGGAAGGTTGTTTTATATTCGCCCCCAGGGACGAGGCGGGAAAACTGGCACTCGCGTATGTACGTCTTGCCGCGTCGCGACAGGGTTATTACGTGACGTATGAGGGATTTTCAGGGAGCGGCATCTTCAATCCGTCGTACAGGATAACGGGTCTCGATGTCGAAGGCCCGATGACGAAGATTACGTTCTCCGATCTGCAAGCGACGGTTTATCCGCTGTCGTCGGTCATGTCGGGGAGTGCCCGGGTGCGCCTTCAATTCGGGGAAACCGGCGTTTTGCTCATTGGAAACAACTCTTTGAGCCTCAAATCGGGAGAGATGGATATATCGGCGGCGGGAAACCTCGTCTCCGTCACGGACGCCAATATGGAAGGCGATGTCGGGATCTCGGGGGATATCGCCTTCGATATCGGCGCCCGCGCTATAACCGAGAGCACGGCGACGGTCAAAGTTACGCCTCTCGTCAACGCGATGCTGGGAACGCAGGCCGCCGCGCGTTTCGTGGAACCGATATCGCCCGGCGTATGGAGAATTAAAAAAAATGCGCGCTGACGGCTTCAAAACGGTCTTGATATACGCCGTCTGCGCTGCCGCCTTAGGATGTGCCGCGGCATTTATCCTCTGCGCCTTTTCGAAACCCCTCATCGCGGCTCAGACCGCCGCGCTTCAGGAGGCATTGGCCCTTACGGCGTCTAAGAGGCAGCCGAGTATTTTTCACACGCGTTCGTCGAGGGCGGGCGACAGGGTGGCTAGCGCTTTCTCTCCATTCGGCGTGCCCGAGGACGATCCCGCCGCGCAGACAGCCCCGGAAACCGAAACGCCCGAGGAACCCGAAGATATCGGCGAATTGACGCTCGCCGGCACGATCCCGAACATGGGCGCGTGGCTGGAGGCGAAGGACGGGGTGACGTTCATCCCAAAAGGCGGATCGCTCAAAGGCCACAAACTGGAACATATCGAGCGCGACCGCGTGGTTTTGTCGCGCGATGGGAAAAATATCACGTTATTCCTGTCTTTTTGGACGCCTCCGGAGAAACGAAACCGCGCCGCGGCTGCTGCCGCCGCGGCGTATCAGCCCCCTCTCCGGAGACCTCGGGCGCCAATGCCAGCGCCAACGCCCCGCGTGGAGAGCACGGCCGAGTACGGCGTCAAACTGGCCGAACCGGACGGCGCGGACGGAACGGTAGCCAGGGAGACTCTCAACGAGCTTTTGATGAATCCGCTGGACGAACTAAAAAATATGCGCCTCATCCCCGTCGATAACGGCATGATGATAGAGGGAATGAATTCAAAGGCCCTATTTTCCAAGCTGGGAATGCAACCCGACGACGTTATCACCAACGTGAACGGAATAGGCATCAACGACGTGGGCAATGTTGCCAATGTGATAAGCTCCATGCTCTCCGGAACGCGCTTCGATTTTCAGATAGAGCGCGGGGGGCAGCCGCTGAAGCTGGGGTACGCCGTGGAATGAAGACAAAAGGTTTCACGATGATCGAGACCTTGATCGCGGTTCTGATTCTCGCCCTGGTCGTGACGGCCTCGCTCACTCTGGTCACACTCGCCGAAAAAACGCTCGCGGGCGTGAGGGAGAGGGAATATCTTATGAGCGGCGCATCCGCGATTCAGTTGGAAACGGTCTCGAACCCGCTCGCCGTATTTGGGGCGAGCGGGGATATCGAGTGGTCGGTCGAGGAAAAAACTGTCCCTCCGGACATCGAAAGCGATATGGCGGCCGCCGCGCTGAATTTTTCAGGTGAGGAAACCGTCCGCGGTTTTGATGCGACGGGAAACAGGACGCGAAAATGGAAAGAACTGACAGTGAAAAGAAACGACAAAAGCATCGTGTTTTTTATGCCTCCGCCCGCCGACAAAACCACGTCGGCCGACCGGCAATGAAGCCGCGTTTTTTCTATGAGTTCTGCCACAAAGACGACATAGGCACCGCGTAACAATCCTGACCGAAGGGCAAAACTTCTTTTCCAGTGTACAGCACGATCCCGATGAATTTTTCCCCCGGGACGATGTGTTCCCGAAACCAACGCAAATGCTTCGTGGTATTGAGGTCGATATTGGAACTCGTTTTGACCTCGATGCCGAAGATAACTTCGGGACTTTTGACGAGGAAATCAATCTCCCGCTGGTATCGGTCACGGTAATGGAATATTTCCCAATGCGGCCGCGACTCGACGAGAGAACGAAGCTGATTGTAAACGAACGTCTCCATCAATTTTCCCGATTTATCTGAGTCGGCCGTCACGCTGTCCAAATTCCAGTTCAACAGGCTCGCCATCAGCCCCGTATCGTTGCAAAAAATCTTGGTTTGTTTGCCCACCCGGTCGTAGTCCGTCTTGTACCAAAAACTCACCTCATCAAAAAGATAAATCAATTTGAGCGCGTTCAAATAGGAACTGAAGGTATTCCGGTTTACCTTCGAGAGTGCGCCAATGGTGGTTTTGTCCATCAATTTACTTGACCATGCGGCCATGATGCCGATCGTTTCTTTAAGTGCGTCAACCCTTTTAATATTGGCGGCGTTTTTAAGGTCTTTCAGCAAAAGCGCGTCAAGATAATCCAGATGCCACAAGTAGCGTTCCGTGGGGGTTTTGGTGATTGCCTCCGGGTATCCCCCGGTCATAGCCAAGTCAAAATAGTCTTTTTTATCCAATGTTGAATTTGACCATGATTTTGTCATAGAAACATCCAAAAAAACAGGCGGCAATTTCAGCCTTTCGCCTATGGAAAAAGGGCGGATTTTTATACTGCCGATTCTTCCGGCCAGGCTTTCCTCCACTTCCGGCTTTGAGCGGACATCGACCGAGCCTGTGAGTAAGTATTGGCCGGGCCGAGGGTTTTTATCCACGACCACTTTAATCGCGGGGATTAACTCCGGAACTTTTTGGATTTCGTCGATAACCATCGTTTTTCCGGGAGCCTGGGTGACGAAAGCCTCGGGATCATCCCGCGCGGAAATAAAAGTTGCCCTGACGTCCAGGCTGAATGAAACGGCATTTTCCAAATTAAGACTGTTCGCGAGGGTGGTTTTTCCGCATTGTCTCGCCCCGCCAATAATCACCACCCGTCTGTTTTGCAAACGGCTAATGACATTTGCGTGCTGCCATCTGGGTAAGATTTCACCGTTCATAATAGCGGATTCTAACTCAAATACGGCGATTTGTCTATCAAGCATACGGCGATTTGCTCATTGAAATCGTAAAAAAATAAATAAATGTAGTGATGATAAGAGTTTGCATCACGGCGATTTGCTTAGTGCCATCACGGCGATTTGCTTAATACGATGCGACGAATCGGTTCTTCTTCGATTCTTGCCTCTCCCGGCTGAAGCCATGGAAGCTGTGATGCATAAGGGGTTGCTTTCATATCTATACCAATGTCATTGAAAGACGTGCTTATTCTATCAATAAAGTGTTACAATCGAATCGAACGTGGAGCTGAAATTTTTGCGCTTTGCGGGGAGGAGTTTGATGATGAACGTTAAATTATCCAAATTTCGCGCCGTGCTGTTGCTTTTCACGCTTTTTTTCACCTTCGCTTTTTGTGGCGCGGCGTTTGCCGAAGAATATGTGGAGGGGGAGGCGCTGGTTCTACTGAAGTACAACGGCAGCGGAACCTCCAGGCTCTCGGGGGCCGGTATCGCGGCGAGGGGCGTTGTGGACATCGCAAGCGTCACGGTGCAAAGTCACGTGCAACGCGTCGCCGCGGCATCCGACGCCACAGTGTTCACGACGTACAACGCGCTTTCCGCGGCGACCGGCGAGATATTCGCGCACTTCAAATCGGAGACGGAGACGACGGAGGAGCTTATCAAACGGCTCAAGGAAGATCCCAACGTCATCTCGGCGTCTCCAAACCATATTCTCCGCGCTTTCGCCCGACCGGACGACTCTTACTATAATCAACTCTGGGGTATGGAGAAGATCAACGCGCCGCGCGCGTGGGACGTAACGACCGGCGACAGCACTGTTTACGTCGCGGTCGTCGACACTGGAATATGGTCGGCACACGAGGACCTGGCCGCTAATTTCGACAAGTCCCATTCCACCGGTTTTGGTAAAGACGGCCAAACAATACAAGACTACAACGACGACGTCGGCCACGGAACACACGTCAGCGGCACGATCGGCGCGGCGGGCAACAATGGCAAGGGCGTCGCCGGAGTCAACTGGAACACGAAAATCATCGCGGTCAAGGTTTTTTATTTTGATGACGATAAGAAGGATTACATCGCTTCTGACGCTTCGCTCCTGGCCGGAATAAATTATATAAAGAACCTTTTGGATAATAACCCCAGCTTGCGTGTTACCGCGATCAACATCTCGCTGGGCGGTTGGAGCAGCGGCGACCCTGACTCCGATGATATAAAGGGCTCTTGTCTTTATAAGGCTTTCAGGGCGCTGAGCGAAACGAACAAGACCGTAATCGTTGTCGCGGCTGGTAACGAGGGGCTCGAGGTGGGGAAGCCGGCTTCCCAGGATTTCAAATTCACTGATTATACTGTTTCCAAGGATCATTACTGCTATCCGGCGTCCTTCAGGGGTATCGACAACATGATAGTCGTAGGGGCGACCGACTCATCCGATTCCGCCCCATCCTTCACGAACTGGAGCAAGGACTATGTCGACATTCTGGCGCCGGGCGAGAATATCATAAGCAGCACATCTGGGGATAATTATGCTTATGGCAGCGGCACCTCGATGGCGGCTCCGCATGTCGCGGGCGCCGTCGCGCTGTTGGCGTCGATAAATAAGGGATGGAAGGCACCCGACCTGAAGCGGATCATACTCGCAACGGCCAACAACTCAGTCAAACCGACAACCGGGTCTTCTGTCAGGCAAGACGGAAATCCGGTCTCCAAAAACGGCCTGCTCGATATTGGAACAGCGGTTCAAATGGCGAAATCGGACGCGTCCGGCGGCGGCGGTGGCGGCGGATGCGACACCGGGGCGGGAGTTTTCCTGGCCTTGGCGCTCTTGGTGGGTTTCGTCGCGGCGATGAGGAAAAAGAGGGTAAACGAATAAACATAAATACCGGTTCGGCGAAATAGCGTTTGTGTGTTTTTTTGTGCTGGTACAGAAAGGAAACATGACGCGTCTGGTTTTCATATTGCTCATACAGGGCGAACATGTGTTGTAATAACAGGCGTCCTACAGGAAAAACGC
>JAISXR010000120.1 GCA_031270375.1 Synergistaceae bacterium
TGTTCAACGAGGCGGAGGGCTGGACCCTCCAACCCGACGGCTACAACGGCCCCACGCGTATGTTGTGGTACCCGATCGAGGGGCGGTCGTACTACATGACACTGGATATGGAGTTTTAACACGACGCGCAACACCTTCGGTATGGACGGTGAACGGGCGGCGGATTGCCGCCCGTCGCAATTTGCCGCAAACACGACGAACCCATATTATCCTAAATTCGGATGAAAGTTTTGAATAATGCGAAAAATACGTATTATACATATTTCATGTGCTTTTGACTTGATTTGTGTAAATTTTTCAGATATATTCTCCATATTCGCAACAGGATAAAAATTTCTCAAACGAACGAGGGGCGTAGGACGATTCAGGAGGAGGGTGAATTTTTTGGCTAAACGTTTCAGCGTGATCATCGACAAGAAATGGTGCAAGGGGTGCGCCCTGTGCGTGGGCATCTGTCCCAAAAAAGTGCTCGAACTCGACGAGCAGGTGAAAAGCGAGCCCGTCCGTATCGACGACTGTATAGGCTGTCATCAGTGCGAGAATGTGTGCCCTGACTTTGCCATAACAGTGAAGGAGAGTGAGTGATATGCCAAGGGCCGAATTCTGGCAGGGCAACAAGGCGGTGGCCATGGGCGGCATTGACGCCGGCTGCCGCTTTTTTGGGGGATATCCGATAACGCCGTCCACGGAGATAGCCGAGGTGATGGCGGAGGAACTTCCCAAACTGGGGGGAAAGTTCATACAGATGGAGGACGAGATAGGCGGCATCTCGGCCGCGATAGGGGCTTCCATAACGGGCAAGAAGGCCATGACCGGCACTTCGGGGCCGGGCTTCTCGCTGAAGCAGGAGTTGTTGGGCTTCTGCTACATGGCCGAACTGCCTTTGGTGTGCGTCGACGTGCAGCGCGGCGGCCCGTCCACCGGCCTGCCTACCAAAGTTTCGCAGAGCGACATAATGCAGGCCCGCTGGGGGACGCACGGGGATCACGCCACAATAGCCTACGCTCCGTCGTCGGTGCAGGAGTGCTACGACCTGTCGGTAAAAGCGTTCAATATGTCGGAGCGTTTCCGCCAGCCTGTTCTCCTCATGTCCGACGAGGTCGTCGGGCACATGAGGGAGCGCATCGTAGTCCCCGACGCCGCGTCCCTCGAACTCGTGAACAGGAAGAAGCCGTCCGTCCCGCCCGACAAATTTGTGCCGTACCTGGCGGACGACGACGATATCCCTCCCATGGCCGCGTTCGGAGACGGCTATCGCTGGCACGTGACCGGACTCACGTCGAACGATTTCGGCTTTCCCACCAACGACTCGCGGGAGATCGAGAAAAAAATAGAGCGCATTCTCCGCAAGGTCGACAGATACCGGAAAGAGATAGTGGAATTCGCGGCGGAGAGTTATGAGGATGCCGAAATACTGGTGGTGTCGTTTGGGTGCGTCTCGCGCTCGGCGCTTCGCGCGGTTCGCGAGCTTCGCTCGCGCGGCGCCAGGGTCGGACATTTTCGCCCGATAACGATATGGCCGTTCCCGGACGCGGAACTGGAGCGCATAATTTCCGATTCGCCGATCAAGCGCGTCATAGTGCCCGAGTTGAACATGGGGCAGTTGTTCCTGGAAATCGACCGCGCCGTTCACGGAAAATGCGAGACGCACAGCAAAACCCTGCTCAACGGGGAGCTTTTCAAACCGGCGCGGATAATGTCCTATATAGAGGAGGTGGCGTGAGATGCCCCGCGATGACGTGATGAAGTGGATAAGATCACAATTCATGCCCCATATATGGTGTCCCGGGTGCGGGCACGGAATAATAATGCACGCGATACTGAGGGCGCTCTCAGCTCTTGGAAAAGATCCGGCCAAAACCGTGATATCGTCGGGCATCGGATGTTCCAGCCGTATGCCGGGATATATAGACTCCTGCACGCTGCACACCGCGCACGGGCGCTCGCTCGCGTTCGCGACCGGCGTCAAGCTCGCGAACCCCGAGCTTACGGTGCTGGACGTGATGGGTGACGGGGACTGCTCCGCGATAGGCGGCAACCATTTCATCCATGCCTGCCGCAGAAATATCGGGGTTTGCGCGATAGTAATGAACAACAACATATACGGCATGACCGGAGGCCAGGCGTCCCCCACCACTCCGGTGGGCGCGTTCGCCACCACCGCTCCCTATGGGGCGGTCGACCCTCCGTTCGATATATGCAACCTGGCGATAGGGGCCGGCGCGACGTTCGTGGCGAGAGCGACCATAGCCCAGCCGCCGATGTGCGAATCCCTGATAAAAAAGGGCATCCAGCACGACGGATTTTCGGTCATCGAGATAATGACTCACTGTCACACCCAGTTCGGGAGGAAGAACAAACGGGGCCGTCCGCTGGATAACTTCAACTTCTTCAAGGACAACAGCGTGATGAAGGCGAAGGCCGGCGGCATGACCCCGGAGGAACTGGCCGGCAAGTACGTGATAGGCGAACTGTATTCCCGCGCCGACGTCGAGGAATACACCAAAAAATACGAAAAAATCATCGAAAAGGCCGGGAGGTGACCGAGATGAGCGATCGTTTTGAAATCCGTATAGCCGGTTCCGGCGGACAGGGCGTCATTCTGGCGGCCGTCATCATAGGTCAGGCGGCGGCGTTGAAAGAGGAAGGGCTAAATTCGGTGCAGACGCAGGCTTACGGTCCGGAGGCGAGAGGCGGCGCCTCGAAATCGGAGGTCGTGATAGCGCGCGGCGAGATCGACTACCCCAAGGCCGCGAACCCGAACCTTCAGGTGATACTCACCCAGAAGGCGTGCGACGAGTACGCGCGTGACACGGCGCCCGGCGGGACGGTGATACTGGACGACTTTTTCGTCAGGGAGAAGCCAGACATCGACGCCGAGATATACAGCCTTCCGATAGTGAAAACCGCCCGCGACGTCCTCGGCCGCGAGATAGTGACCAACATGGTGGCGCTCGGCACAGTGGCCCGCGTGCTGGAGACCAGGGGGCTCGTAAAGCCGGAGTCGATAAAGGCGACAATCCTCGAAAACGTGCCGAAGGGCACAGAGGAACTCAACAGCAAAGCCTTCGACGAAGGTTACAAGCTGATTCCGAAAGACTAAAAACCGCGCGAAAGCGTATAATGAAGAGGCCGCGCGAGATTTCGCGCGGCCTCTTTTTGGGGGCGGAATCATGAGGGAAAAAGAAATTTTACAGGAAAAATTTCCTTGACAGAAGGAAATAATTTATATAAAGTTTCCTTATGACAAGGAAAGATCAGCTCAAAACTATCATCGTCGACGCGCAGGAACGCGAACTGCCCGAAATTTGGGACAGAGCGGCCGATGTGCCGCTTGACAGCGGCAAGATAATCACACTGAGCGGAGTACGGCGCAGCGGAAAGACATACTGTCTGCTGCGTTTGATACAACGTCTGCGCGCGGACGGCCTCGAAACGAATCACATACTCTACATCAATTTCGAGGACGAACGCATTCGCCTGAAGGAGGACGAACTCGACACGATCCTTCAGTCGTACCGCGAATTATATCCGGAGCTGAATTTGTCGGAGTGCTTTTTTTTCTTCGACGAAATCCAGGAGATTGAGGGCTGGGAGCGATTTATCGCGCGGCTTTACGAGACGGTGAGCAGGCGCGTTTTCATAACCGGCTCGAACGCCAGGCTTCTCTCGCGCGAAATCGCCACGGCTTTGCGCGGGCGCTCCGTAACATACGAAATTTATCCGCTGTCGTTCTCCGAATACGTTGGTGTCGTTCATCCCGGCCTGACCCCTCACAAAAGCGCCGACGCCGCGAAACTGGCGCGCGCGTTTGGCGGCTTCGTAAAGCAGGGCGGTTTTCCGGAAACGATAAAGCAGGCTCCCGGTCTGCGCGAAAAAATCCTACAGGAATATTTCAACGTCATGGTTTTCAGGGATTTGGTCGAGCGCTACGAAATATCGCGGGCGCAAACGCTGAAATATTTCTGCAAGCGGGCGCTGGGCGCGAGCGGCGGAGAATTCAGCCTGAACAAAATATTCAACGAGCTGAAATCTCAGGGATATAAAGTCGGCAAGGATACGCTCTACGCCTGGCGGGATTATATTGACGACGTTTATCTCTGCCGATTTGTGAACAAATATTCGGATTCCACTGTAAAGGCCGAAAACTCGCGAAAAAAAACATATATCATCGATGCCGGGCTCGGCGCGGCTATGGATTATAAATTCGCCGAAGACCGGGGAAGACAGCTCGAAACGACTTCGGCGCTCGAATTTTTGAAACGGGGAAAACAGATATCGTACCTGCAAAACGGCTTCGAGTGCGACTTCGTCGTCGCGGAAAAGGGCCTGGTCACTCAAGCGATTCAAATTGCCGAGGACATATCGGCGCCCGAAACCCTGGAACGCGAGATAAAAGGCCTGACTCTTGCCTGCGCGAGATTTGGCTTGCGTGAGGGGACCGTGATAACGTTCGACCACGCGGAACAAATTCAAAAAAACGGCGTAAATATCACGATTGTGCCGGCGTGGAAATATTTTCTCTTTTTGGGGGCGGAAGCATGAAAGAAAAAGAAATCCTAACGGTCGAGATAGACGGGATATCCAGCGAAGGAGAGGGCATCGCACGGTACGGCGCGGAGCATGGCGCCGCGGAGAGGAAATTCGTCGTCTTCGTGGAGGGCGCGCTGCCCGGCGAACGCGTCAAGTGCCGTGTCTCGAAAGTCGGCCATAGCTACGCGAGGGCGGAACTGACCG
>JAISXR010000224.1 GCA_031270375.1 Synergistaceae bacterium
GGTGAAATATGGCACTCTCCCGACCACGCGCGTACCCTTGCCGCCATTGCGGACAGCCGTGCGGAGGAATTTTACAGAGGCAGCATCGCGGAAGCGATAGGCGCGTTCGCCCGCGAATACGGAGCATGGCTATCGCCCAGTGATCTCGCGAAATTCAGCACGGAATGGGTCGAGCCAATTTCCGTAAATTACAGGGGTTACGATGTCTGGGAGATACCGCCGAACGGCCAGGGAATAGTGGCTTTGATGGCGCTCAATATCGCGAAGGGATTCGAGTTCTCTGGCGCCCGCGAATATCTGGGGACGTATCACAGACTGATAGAATCGATGAAGCTCGCCTTCGCCGAGGGCAGGCGCAAAGTGGCCGATCCGAGGTTCATGACGGCGGATGTCGGGGAAATGTTGTCCGACGCTCATGCTGACAGGATGCGGTCGTTCATCGGGGAGCGCGCGATTGAACCCGAAAATTGCCGCCCCGACGCGGGCGGGACGGTGTATCTCGCGGCGGCGGACGGCGAGGGCTGTATGGTTTCGATGATACAGAGCAACTACATGGGTTTTGGCTCATATCTCGTCGTCCCCCATACCGGCATAGCGCTGCATAACAGGGGAAGCAACTTCAGCCTCGACCCCGAATCGCCGAACTTTCTCGCGCCCGGTAAAAAACCGTACCACACGATCATCCCGGGATTTCTCACAAAAGACGGCGCGGCCGTCGGCCCCTTCGGGGTGATGGGCGGTTTCATGCAGCCGCAGGGACATTTGCAGGTGATCACCAACCTCGTCGACTTCGGAATGAATCCGCAGGAGGCGGTAGACGCCCCGCGCTGGCAGTGGACGGGCGGCCTCAGTGTGGAACTGGAAAGCGGCGTTCCCGATCACATCGCCCTCGGGCTCGCCGCGCGCGGTCACGACATCCGAACCGTCCGCGACACGATAACGTTTGGCAGGGGGGAGATGATATTCCTCACGGAACACGGTACTCTGGCAGGCGCCACGGAACCACGCACGGACGGTTGCGTCGCGGCTTGGTGAAAGTAAAGCGAAAAGCCAAAACCCGGCCGGCCAAGCTTCCGGCCGGGTGGATACGTGTGACGCCGGAATCCGCGCTACACGTACAAGTCCCGCTCTCCGTCCTTTATCTTCTCTATGTTGCCCTTCGTCAGATTCCTCATCTTTTCGTTTTTTATCTTGGGGATGTTCTTCTCAATCAGCGCGCTCGCCTGATTGCGGAACGCGTCGTCGCCGTAATCCATCATGTACTCGCAGAGTGTCATGAGGGCGTTGGGCAGACAGACGTTCTTGATGTTGCCGGATTTCGCGAGCGACATGAACCTGTCGCCGGTGCGGCCTTTGCGGTAACAGGCGGTGCAGAAGCTCGGCACCAGAGATTCGTCCATCAGCCACCTCAGCACGTCGATCGCCGGCCTGCTGTCGGCCAGCACGAACTGCTCGCCTCCGGCCTGCCGCGTCGCGTAACCGCCCACCTCCACGCTCGAACCGCCGCTTATCTGCGAGATGCCCAGCTTTATCAGCTCCTTGCGCATGGCGGGCGATTCGCGCGTCGAGATTATCATGCCCGTGTAGGGCACCGCTATGCGCACCGTCGCGACCACGCGCCTGAAATCCTCGTCCGACAGTATCCTGTACGATGACATGTCCATGCCCTCCGCCGGACAGAGACGAGGCATGGATATCGTGTGGAACCCCGCTCCGTAGGTCTCGTCGAGGTGGCGGTTATGGAGCATCAGTCCCAGCACCTCGAAGCGCCAGTCGTAGAGGCCGAACAGCACGCCGCCGCCAACGTCGTCGATGCCTGAGCGCATGGCTCTGTCGAAGGCCGTCAGGTGATAGTCGAAATCCTTCTTGGGGCCGGACTCGTGGAGTTCCCTGTATGTTGGCTCGTGATATGTCTCCTGGAAGAGGATGTACGTCCCGATGCCGACGTCGCGCAGTTTTTTGTAGTTATCGCCGGTGGTGGCGGCGATGTTGACGTTGACGCGTCTGATTTCGCCTGTGTCCGCCTTCATGGAATAGATGGCCTTTATCGCGTCCAGTATGTAGTCGATGGGGCAGTTGACGGGGTCCTCGCCCGCCTCGACCGCGAGGCGTTTGTGCCCCATGCGTTCGAGTATTTCGGCCTCGGCTTTTATTTCGTCCATGGAAAGACGTCTGCGGCTGAATTTATTGTCGCACCGAAACCCGCAGTAGAGGCACTTGTTCACGCAGTAGTCGCTGACGTAGAGAGGGGCGAACATCACTATGCGCTCGCCGTAAATCTCCTCTTTTATGCCGCCGGCGATCCTGAACATCCTCTCGATGTGCGGCGCGGAATCGGTCGTCAGAAGCGCCGCCACGTCCTCGGGGGACAGTCCTTTGAAAGATTCGGCCCTGTCCAGTATCGCGTCCAGGCGTTTTTCACCGGTTCCCCTAGCCTCGTCCAACATTTTTTCCACTTTCGCGGCGTCGATTTTCATGTCCATGAGATTTGCCTCCCCTTAATGCGTGGCGCCAAGATTTTTTTTAGATATGGCGCTTTTGACCTGCACGTTTTTGATCTGTCCTAACCGTCCGGTAAACGCGTTTATTGTGTCGATGTCTCCCATCACGACTATCGAGACGACCGCTATGCCTTCGTCCTGAAACGGCATCCCGGAGCGGCACTTGACGATCGGCTTGTACGACGATACTACAGAGTTAAACTCTTGCTGCGCTTTTTCCGGCTCCTCGATTATCGCTCCGACAAAAGCTATCCTTATCTCCGCCACGCGCTTCCCCCTCCCTGAAATCAAACGCAAAAACGCGCCCATAAAGCATAGGCGCGGCAAAATCACTGTCATCAAAACCGCGATGACCTTTATGACATGTCGCCTCGCCCCAGCAAGAAATCCTCGCCGAACAAGGACCTGTTTTTATTACGTCACCCGGCGCAAGAATTCGCTCGCGTCGATGACGGATTAAATATAGCTTCTGCGTACTGAAAAATCAATACGCAATACGCGCGCTAAAAAAAGTTTTACTTCGTGAGCAGTGTGAGCATAGCTCCCGCCGCTACGGCCGTGCCGATTACGCCGGCCACGTTCGGGCCCATCGCGTGCATCAGCAGGAAACTGCTCGGGTTCTCTTTTTGGACGACCTTCTGTACCACGCGCGCCGCCATTGGAACCGCCGATACTCCGGCCGCGCCGATCGTCGGGTTTATCTTGCCGTGCGAGAGCACCTTGAACACCTGTCCGAGAAGCAAGCCGCCTGCCGTGCTGAAACCAAAGGCGATAAATCCCAGGACAATTATCTTTATGGTCGTAATTTGCAGGAATGTATCTCCCGCCATTGTGCCGCCGACCGAAATGCCGAGGAATATGGTCGCCATGTTGAGCACCTCGTTCTGCGCGGCCTGGCTGAGACG
>JAISXR010000232.1 GCA_031270375.1 Synergistaceae bacterium
GACGTTTTGCGCAAAAGGCTCGCGTATCTTTCGGACGCGCCCCATTGGCTGAAATGCCCGGAAGCGCCCGGCCTTGTCGTCTCAACGATTCATAAAGCCAAAGGGCGGGAGTTTGACAGGGTTTACATACTGGACAGCTTCAAGGAAGACGCCGACGACACGGAAGAAGCGCGGGTACGCTACGTAGCGGCGACGAGGCCCAAAAAAGAACTCGAAGTCATAAAAAGCCGGAAACTGTATTACAAAAGATTGCCGAGCGGACGGGTGTTAAGCACTGTCGCCATTTGCAGGAATTACAAAACCTTGAAATTTTGCGAGAGGCTCGTCGTCGGGCTTGCCGGCGACGTAGACGCCGTCGATTTTGTGGACCAAGCCGACCCGATTGGACTTCAGAAATACATCTCCAAAAAGATTCAACCCGGCGACGCTTTGGAAATCCGGCGCGAACAGGATAATAAATATCGTATTTATCACAAAGACCGCGCTGTGGGGTATCTTTCGGCCGCCGCGGAAAAAGACTTTTGGGAAGCCGTCAAAGTTACGGATATATCCCGCAACATTCCTTCGAAACTGGAAGATGTCCGCGTATCGAACATCGTTACAATGACGATGGGGTGTTTTTCGGAAAATATCCCCTTGCTTTTCAGGGAATCGAAGTTATGGCTTGGAATCGAAATTACCGGGTTCGCGAAAACTTTATTCCGCTGAGCGGAGGTCGGGACTTTTATGGGGAAATACACTGAATATTACAGCGCTATCGAAGAAATCAAAACCTACCTGACGCGAGACCTGATCGGGCCGGTGGAGCCGGAAGAGGTACTGTGCGACGAGGAGCCTCTGAGCCGTTATGTTATGGGCATTTTATGGCCGCGCATATCGGCTTTGCGCGCGGAAGAGTTTGATGAAAATATAGATGCCGATAGCGAAGACGCTTTCGGGGACGACGAACCGCCGGCGGAAAACGATTCTATCCGCCTGACCAATTCCTTTCGCCCCTCGTCAATAGCGGTCTCCGCGACCATTCCGGCCGACGCGCGGACGGTCTCCTTCACGTTCGATTTCGCCAAATACGCCTATTCAGAAGAACCAAGAGCCGGCGCGAAAAACGAGGCGACCGACGAAGCCGGAGAAACGGAAGAAAAAATACAATGGCTGATGCGCAAATATACGCGCCAGACATTTTCTATAGCGTCGCGTTTCGACGTCCCGTCCGTTCCGGGGAACGTGGAATGCGATAGTGAACTACCTGAACTGGAGACGCTGCTTCACGTCAGGAAAATCATGAGCGACGGCAGTAAGCTCGTTACCGTTTCGGTCTCTAATACTTGCGAATCTCCAAAAAATCGCTTCGCTCAGAGCAAAAACTCGCTTTTTCAATGTTCCCTGCGAATCGAAAGCGACCGCCCGTTTTTGCCGGTGTCCCAAAACATTCCTGCCGGCCAGGACGAGGATGTTTTGGTCAACGCCTTGCTCTATCGCGATATACACAGCTTCGCTCAGGGGCACGGCTGCGCCGTTCAGTACGCCTATGACGCCGGCGGAAACGTCACGGCAATCAGCAGCGCGTTTTTCCCAAGCGAGCAGGTCTTACAGATGATGCCGGGCACGATTGAAAACGCCGTCATCCTGCGGCGCGCGTATTGGAGAAACGCGGATAAAGACACGGCCTGTCAGGAACTGCGGCGCTTTTGCGGCGACTACGGGATGTGGCGCGAGCGTCAGGAAACGATCGCCAAAAAATTGCGCGAGCAACATCAAAAAGCTGCTAAAATCGTACTGGAACGTATCGATACCTGCATCGATCGGATAAAAACAGGCATTTCCGTACTGGAAAACGACGGCATCGCGTGGCGCGCTTTTACCCTGATGAACGAGGCGATGCTTTTACAGCAAGTTAAAACAAGGAAGGGCACGGCAGAAAACTCGGCCTGGTATCCCTTTCAGTTGGCCTATATTTTGCAGATCCTTCCCGATATTGTCAGTCCAGGCAGCCCATACAGAAATGTCGTCGATTTGCTATGGTTTCCCACGGGAGGCGGAAAAACCGAAGCTTATCTGGGCGTCGCGGCGTTCGTAATTTTTTACCGCCGCCTGTCCCGCCGCCCCTCGTCCGACGGAGTGACCGTCTTGATGCGCTACACGCTCCGGCTTCTGACTTTGCAGCAATTCGACCGCGCGATGGTCATGATATGCGCCTGCGAATATTTGAGAAGGCTGCATGATATCGGAGGCGGAGTCATTGGCATAGGGTTGTGGATAGGGAGCAATATGACGCCCAACCATTTGGAAGAAGCCGGCAAGGTATTGCAAGAATTGAAGGACGACCCGCACAAACGAATATATGAAGGAAATCCTGTGCAAGTGACCCAATGCCCCTGGTGCGGAACCGCAATCGACATAGGCTGCTATGAGATCGATTCCCGAATGACTGTCCGCTGCAAAAACAACCCGGAATGCGATTTTCATTCGGAGCTGCCCATCTGCCTTATCGACGACGATATCTATAAGGCGCGTCCCACTCTGGTGCTGAGTACGATAGATAAATTCGCGCGTATCGTGTGGGAAGAGAACGCGAAGGCTTTATTCGGATTCGGATTCGGGTTCAGCGTCGGCGGCAATAATCGCGACTGTCCGCCAGATTTAATCATTCAAGACGAGCTTCATCTCATTTCCGGTCCTCTGGGGACGCTCAGCGGCCTCTATGAAACGGCCGTCGAAAAATTATGCGAACAGGGCAGCGTCAGGCCTAAAATCATCGCCTCGACGGCCACGGTCAAAAACGCGCAGCGCCAGATACGCAGCCTTTATAACAGAGAGATGCTGCAATTCCCCCCCAGCGGGATGTCGTTCAAAGATTCTTTCTTTGCCGTGGAGGCAAGCCCGGAGGAACGGCCCGCGAGAACCTACGCTGGCCTTTGCAAAATGGACGGAAGCCTGGCTGACTTGCTGATCAGGGTGTACGCGGACATGTCCTTTATCGTTCATCTTTTTATCAAGCAGGGAAAGGGAAAAGACGTTGTCGACCAATTTTACACCACTATAGGCTACTTTAACGCCATAAGGGATTTAGGAGCTTCCGCCAGTATCATACAAGACCGTCTTTCTATTCATATCCGTTCTTTATTCAAAAAATTCAAAAGAGAGGCGGACGCAATCGGATTCTCATTCAAGGACCTGCGTTATCCCCAGCATGACGAGCTGACCAGCCGCAAAACAGCCAAAGAGGTGCGGGAGACCTTGAATCGGTTGGAAATTCCGCATGACGACAGAGCGTGTTATTCTTATGTCCTTGCCTCGAATATGCTTTCCGTCGGCCTCGATATCGGCCGCCTCGGCTTGATGACGGTATACAATCAGCCCAAAAGCAACGCGGAGTATATTCAAGCCACCAGCCGCGTGGGCAGGCAGAACCCCGGATTGGTGCTGACGATGTACAATGCTATGCGATCGAGGGACAAGTCGCACTACGAGCAGTTCGGGCATTATCATAAATCTTTTTATCAGCACGTG
Source organism: Synergistaceae bacterium (assembly GCA_031270375.1). Lineage (GTDB taxonomy): Bacteria > Synergistota > Synergistia > Synergistales > Synergistaceae > JAIRKI01. Next base: position 3,511 of record JAISXR010000232.1, read on the forward strand.
GAGGCGACGAGCGTGACGCCTTTTTCCGCTCAGGCAATAGAAAAAGCGCTGCATTGCGTCTTCGTCGCGCTTGTCCGCCATACGATAAAGGGGATGGGGGCAAACCAGGCCGCGGCCCGGTTCCGAAAAAATATGGAAGGAGTCGAGGACGTGCGGAAATTTATTTTAAACCGCGTGCGGGCCGTCAGCCCCGCTTCTGAACGGGACGCCGGCATCTGGCTTGAATGGGTCATCGAGGCGTGGGACGACCTGGCCAGACGAAACGAAGATCGCTTGCGTTACAAAGGCAGGGACGAGGACGGAGAAATAAGCCTCTTGAACATAGCCGGAAAGGGGAATATTTTATTTCCGGCCATTTTGAACTCTCTGAGAAACGTGGAACTGTCCTCTAACGTTTATATTCGCTTCTGAAAGGAACATCGACAGTGGGAAATCCATTCAAGGGGAAAAAAGCCAAAGAACACATCGTAGGAAGCGTCAGACAGCATCAGCTGCTCGGAACTTTCGGGATAGGATCCATAGTGGATTTTGTCGAGGACACCGTGATTATCGCCGGCGTCGACGATTGGGTTATCGACGACGAGTCGAGGCACATCTACAACGAAAACCTGCGCGTTCTGACAGGCGCGGACTTTTTTGTAGAGCCCAAACCGGAGAACAACAACGGATGGATAAGGAGTAAGGATGTTCTGGCTTCTATTTTTCCTCGTAAATTCTACTGCACCAAATGTCAAAGGATTTTAGACGCGGAAGAGCTGCAAACCCAAAAAAATCCCAGGAGATGTTTTTGCTGCGACAGCAAAATTCCCTTGGTAGCCTCCCGTTTTGTGGTGATATGCGAAAACGGCCATATAGACGACTTTCCATATTCATGGTGGGCGCATGGCGGGCAAGAGTGTCCGTCCGGCAAGAAACATCCCCGCATAAAAATGTTCAACGTCGGCGGACGGAGCGACATGGAGAGCTTGTATGTACAGTGTGAAAGCTGCCCCCAACCGCCGAAGCCTATGTTCGGGGCGTTTGGCGGAGACGAGGGGGTGCTGCGCGGATACGATTGCGGCGCTTCTCACCCGCACTTGAAACGTTCCGGCGGCGAGGCGGCAAAGACTTGCGACGCAAACGTCAAAACGCGCCTTCGTTCTTCTTCAAGCATTTATTTCCCCGTTACGCGAAGCGCTCTTTCCATTCCGCCGTGGAGCCGAGAGGCGGTACAGCTTATCCTCGCGAAATACGCGGACATCGAATATATCCCGGAAGACAACCTGGAGCGCTACTTGAAAGATCGTATTCTGCCCCTCCTGCCTCATCTCAGCCTCGAAACGCTGCAAGAGGCTTTGCGCATTGTGCGCGAAGAGAAGCAAGCCGTATCCGGCAAAAAAGAAACGGATATCTACAGAGACGAATACGTCGTGCTTTCGCGAGGAAGCACGGAAAAGACGGGGGAATATTCCGCGTCTGAAACTGAGGTTCCCGAACTTTTCAAGCCATATATCGAAAAGATAGTGGCTGTCGATAAATTGGTCAACATTGAGGCTCTTTGTGGATTTACAAGGGACAAGCCCTGGAATGGCAGCGATTTGTGCGACAAGAAAATCGCGCCTCTGTCACTGAAAAAACTGCCTTGGCTGCCTGGCATGAAAATGAACGGCGAAGGTATTTTCATCAAATTCGCAGAAAGCGAAATCAACGAGTGGCGCGCTCGGTTGAATAATCGTTACGAGAAATTGAAGACGAATTATAAACGCTCGTATTTTTATAACACCCGCTTTTCAGAAGAGTATATTTTTATGCACAGTTTTGCGCATTTGCTGATTCGTCAGATTGCCGACGTGTGCGGGTACAACTCCGCGTCTTTGCAGGAAAAAATTTACAGCACTTTCCGCGGCAAAACAGGCGAAAAAATCTCGCCCTCCATGTACGGTATTTTGATTTTTGTCGCGACTCCGGACAGCGAAGGAAGTTTGGGCGGTTTGGTGAGCATAGCGCAAGATAAGGCCATGCTCGGCGATTTGCTGGTAAACATGCTCAAGGAAGCCCTTTGGTGCAGCGCCGATCCTCTTTGCGCCACGTCTACCGATCAAGGCTTCGAATCGCTCAATTACGCGGCGTGTCATAACTGTACGCTCTTGCCGGAGACATCGTGCGAATCCCGCAATGTATTCCTCGACCGAATAGCCGTAACGGGCTTGCCCGAAGACCGTTCTATAGGCGTGATGGGGGATTTGGTCGATAAACTGTAAGGCAGGGACCGTTTTCGCCGCGAAGCTGCCCCGCGCGCAGCTGGACGAATCCGAACGCCACTATACGGCGGCCTACGAACTCTTTCTGGACCGCGCCTACTGGGAAACCTTTGTTCATTGACAAGCCGAACCGGGAGAAGTATTATCTTTAACGGATTTTATTACTATATATTTAGTAAACATTACTGTGCCGTTATTTCATCTCTTCGGGGAGGATTGCGGAATGAAGAAAATGCGTGTTCTTTGGGTTGCGATGGAATAAATGGCCTCTTACATTCTGAAACGCCTCGCTCAGACGCTCATCGTCCTGTGGGGCGTTTCGTTCGTGACCTTTATCCTGATGAACGTCGTGCCCGGAGACCCGGTCCTCCTGATGATGGAAAAGCGCGCGACGCCTGAGGCGATAGAGCGTATCCGCCACGAGATGGGGCTGGACAAACCGTTGCGTGTCCAGTATTTCAACTTCGTGAAAGGCGCGCTCCGGTTCGACCTGGGGCGTTCGTATTTCACGAGAGAGGCGGTCATGACGGCCTTGACGAGGCGCTTCGGCGTCACGCTGAAACTGGCGTCGTCGGCTTACGCCATCGCCCTGGCGCTCGGCATATCGGCGGGCGTCGTCTCCGCGCTGCAACGGGGGCGGGCTTTCGACTCCCTTGTCCGCGGGGGGGCCGTGCTGGGGATTTCCGCTCCCGTGTTCTGGGTGGCCATCATCCTTCAATTGATTTTCGGGCTGAGGCTCGGCTGGCTCCCGATAAGCGGCGTGCGGTCGCCCCACAGCTTCGTTCTGCCGGCGACGGCGCTGGGAATCCGCTACATGGCCTCGATCGCCCGCGTGACGCGAACGAGTATGCTCGAAGTCATCCATCAGGACTACATTCGGACGGCGCGATCCAAAGGGCTGGGGGAGTATGCCGTCGTCCTGAGGCACGCTCTCAAAAACGCCCTGATACCGATCGTCACTCTCGCGGGGACGGAGCTGGGCAACCTGCTCGCCGGCTCGATGCTCACGGAATGGGTGTTTGCCGTACCGGGCATAGGCAAAATAATGGTGGACAGCATCCTGATGCGCGACCTGCCCATGCTTCAGGGGACGGTGCTGTACGTCGCGGCGATATTCGTCCTCTCGAACCTCGCCGTCGATATTTCCTACGCCTTTATCGACCCGCGCATCCGCTACGCGAAGGAGGACTGAACAAAAAACATGACGGACGGAGAATTCGCGGATTCCGGCCGGTTTTGCCAACTTCGACAATTTCGCCAAATATTCGGCAACCGCCTCGTTCTCGCCGCGGCGGGGGTTCTTGCCGCCTTCGTGTTCGTGGCGGCGGCGGCCCCGCTGATCGCCCCCTACGATCCGGCGTACCAGTCTCTGGCCGACAGTTTGCAGGGACCGAGCCGGGCCCACCTTCTGGGCACGGACGAGTTCGGCCGGGACATCCTCTCGCGCATCGTCTACGGCGCCCGGATATCCCTTTCGGTCGGCCTCGTCTCGCAGGCGATCGCGTGCTGTATCGGCGTCCTTCTGGGGGCGCTCGCCGGCTATTACGGGGGGATCGCCGACACGGTCATCTCGCGGACGATGGAGATATTTTCGGCGTTCCCGGAACTCCTGTTCGCCATCGGCATCATGTTCGTCCTCGGGCCCGGAGTGATCAACGTGTTCATCGCCCTCGGCCTGCTTTCGTGGACGAGCTACGCCCGGCTCGTCAGGGGGCAGGTCATGCAGCTTCGGGAGACGGAGTACGCGCAAGCCTGCGTCGTGTGCGGGGGCTCCGACACGAGGGTCATTCTGCGCCACCTCCTGCCGAACTGCTTTTCCATCATCATCGTCCTGGTGACTCTGGGCATTCCCGGCGCCATTCTCACCGAAGCCTCGCTCAGCTATATCGGGCTCGGCGTGCAGCCGCCCACGGCGAGCTGGGGGCAGATGATAAGCACGGCTCAGCAGTACATCAGTTTCTACCCCTACTACAGCGTCGCGCCGGGGCTCGCGATCGTCGTGACCGTGCTGTCGTTCAACGTATTCGGCGACGGCCTGCGCGACGCGCTCGACCCAAGACTGCGGGAATAAAAATAAATATGGGAACCCCGATCCTGAGCGTGAAGAATCTCGTCGTGAGCTTCAGGACCTCCGCCGGCCTCGTGCGCGCGGCAGACGGGGTGTCGTTCGACGTGGCGCGCGGCGAGACCCTCGGAATCGTCGGGGAAAGCGGCTGCGGAAAGAGCGTGACGGCCCTCTCGATCATGAGGCTCCTGGACAGCCCCGGCGCGGTGGAGGGCGGAGAGGTGTTCTACGGCGGCGGCGGCGGCGGCGCGGTTGCGGTGAATATTCTGAAGCTGCCGATGGCCGAAATGCGGCGTATTCGCGGCAACAAGATAGCGATGATTTTTCAGGAGCCCATGACCTCGCTCAACCCGGTGCTGACGGTGGGGACTCAGATATCGGAAGTGCTGAGGCTTCACGAGGGCCTCGGAAAGAAGGAGGCCCTGGACAAAGCCGTCGAGATGCTCTCGAAGGTCCATATCCCCATGCCGGAGAAGCGAATCCGGGCCTACCCGCACCAGATGTCGGGAGGGATGCGCCAGCGGGTCATGATAGCGATGGCGCTCTGCTGCAAGCCCGACGTCCTGATATGCGACGAGCCGACGACGGCGCTCGACGTGACGATCCAGGCGCAGATACTGTCCCTCATCGAGGAGATGAAGCGTTCCACCGGGGCGGCCGTTATCATGATCACCCACGACCTCGGCGTCATATCCGAGATCGCGGACCGGGTCGCGGTCATGTACGCGGGGCGCGTCGTCGAGGAGGGCCCGACGGCGGACGTGCTGCTTGATCCGCTGCACCCGTACACGGAGGGGCTCCTGAACGCCGTTCCCCGCGTAGACAGAGATGTCGAGGAACTGGAAGTGATACCGGGGAGCGTGCCGAACCTCGCGTCGCTCCCGGAGGGCTGCGCCTTCCGCCCCCGCTGCCGCCACGCGACGGAGGCGTGCCGGACGGCCCCCGAAAAGACCCTCCGCGAAGGCAGAGAAGACGCCGCCAGAAGCGTGAATTGCTGGAAACACGCGGAGAAAGTGTAGAGGGGAAAATGGACTGGGCGCATAACTCGTATCCTCTGAATTCACGTCCTCTGCTGGAGGTGAAGGGGCTGAAAAAATGGTTCGAGACGAGGGGCCTTTTTTTCGGCGCGAAGAGCTGCGTCCGCGCGGTCGATGGCGTGGACATGACGGTGGACGAGGGCGAGACTGTGGCGCTCGTCGGGGAGAGCGGCTGCGGCAAGTCCACTCTCGGCCGGACGATAGTGCGGCTTTTGCGGCCGACCGCGGGCACGGTGGTCTTCGAGGGCTCGGAGATGAAGCAGCGCCGCCACATCCAGTACATCTTCCAGGACCCCTTCGCGTCGCTCGATCCGAGAATGACGATCGGCGACATCGTAGGCGAACCGCTCGACATTTACGGAGCGTACCCGGCCAGGGAAGCGCGCAGAGCGAAAATTCTGGAACTTGTGGAAACCGTAGGGCTCGACCCGGCCTGTCTGTCGCGTTACGCCCACGAATTCTCTGGAGGGCAGCGTCAGAGGGTTTGCATCGCCCGCGCGATAGCTCTTCAGCCGAAGCTCGTCGTCTGCGACGAGCCTGTTTCGGCGCTCGATGTGTCCATACAGGCCCAGATCGTCAATTTGCTGAAAAGTTTACAAAAACAATTCCGAATGGCCTATATCTTCATCTCTCACGATTTGAACGTCGTCCGTCACATCTCGGACAGGGTGTGCGTCATGTACCTCGGCAAGCTCGTCGAGACGGCGGCCAAGCGCGATTTGTTCGACTCGCCGCGTCATCCTTACACGAGGGCTCTTTTGTCCGCGATCCCCGTGTCCGACCCGCGAGCGAGGCGCGAAAAAATCGTGCTCACGGGGGACATCCCCAACCCGGCCAACCCGCCCGAAGGCTG
>JAISXR010000261.1 GCA_031270375.1 Synergistaceae bacterium
ATCCTTGAGGACAGCCGCGACACGCTGTTCGTAATCAACAGCGCGGCCAGGAGCAATCACGGCATAGAAGCCAACGGCAAGAACTTCTCAGACACGATAGCGGATCAGTCCGTGCCTTATGATCTTGTCACATTCTGGCCGATAAACCGGCAGCTCGATTGCGTCAACCTGCTCATGGGCTACTTGAGGGTCGTCCAGTGCGGCCCCGTATTCGTTATCCGAAACAATTACTGGGGTGAGCCAAAGGACTTCCTGATTTACGACGCCATGATGAAGAAGCCCCCAAACATTGAGATTGCCGAGTCTCGGGTAAACGGCGTACTTGACTTCCCGGCATTGAACGACCTGATAACGCTGGCGTTCTACTCCTATGGGAAAACTCTGCCGGAGGCGGCTGGGATGCTGAACGTATTCAGGCGTCAGATATTTTTGTCGTGGAAGAACAAGGCGTATGAGATGTTCGATAGCACTGGATTATTTGCGGACAGTCCGGTTTTGAAAAAGATCGAAAGTTGAGGTTGGCAGATGGCAGGATTTGAAAATTCTCTGCGGGTAGTCTTCGCAGGCGATATTGAAGCGCGACTTGACGGAAAGCGAGCGCGTCGAGTTTCTTGAACTGGCGGGCGCGATTGGGATGGGCAACGTCGAGGATTTCCTCTACATGCTCATGGTCTTCAAAAGAAATGAGGATAAGGTAGACGGGACGCTGGCTAGTTTCAGGGACGAGATGAAGGCGCGGTTTGACGAGATGACCACGCTGGAGCAAAATATACGCGGCACGCTCGAAAGCTCTATTTCCAGAGTCCTCGGCGACGGGGCGCGGGAGATTGGGCGGGATATGGGCAGCGAAATAGCCGAGTCAGCTAAAGATGTACTGTCCTCGACTAAAGAATTTCACTTTATCAGGGGGCAGACGTTTGTGGCTGGGCTTGATCATTGCTCTTTCTGCTGTGTCATATTGGCTTGGTGCTGTGTATGGCTTTGGGAGCGAGGACAGCGGCGATTTCCTCGGCATACTTCTGCGGATTCCAGCGGGAAGTGTCGTGCTGTACTGCGGTTTCGTCTATACCGTGTTGTGGTGTCTCGACTATTGGAAGCTGTTGAAAAAGAATATTTTCTGCAAAATAAAGCTCGGTTTGCAGATTTTAGTTTTAATCGCACTTTTGTTGTACTTACTTTAAGCGATAATCGTATTTAGAGCTAACGAAGGCGGCCTTTCGAGGTCGCCTCGTTTCTTCCTTTTTTATGACGTATAATCTGAAACAATGATTTTCGGTTTATTGGATGGCCGTACAAATTCGGATATTCGGTTATGAGGTGTAGGTTTTGCTCGGAGCAATTATCGGAGATATTGTAGGCTCACGGTTCGAATGGCATAACATCAAGACGAAAGAGTTCGAGTTTTTAACATATAAATGCGAAGCGACCGACGACAGCATTATGAGCCTTGCCGTGGCAAAGGCTTTGCTCGATTGCAAGGGCGATTATTCCAGTCTTGGCGCATTGACTGTCAAAGCCATGCAGGAAGTGGGCCGCCCTTATCCTAACTGTGGTTACGGCGGGAAATTTCGCCATTGGATGTACTCCGACAATCCCGCGCCGTATGACAGCTTCGGCAACGGCGCGGCAATGCGCGTTTCCGCTTGCGGTTTTGTCGCTCAATCGCTCGACGAGGCGATAGAGCTTTCCTGCAAGGTAACAGAAGTGACGCACAACCACCCGGAAGGCTTGAAGGGCGCGGAAGCGACGACGGTTTGTATCTTCCTCGCCCGCGAGGGAAAAAGTATTCTCGAAATTCGTGATTACGTTGACAAGCGCTATTACCCGATGAACTTCACACTCGACGGCATATGCGACAGCTACCAATTCAACGAAACCTGTCAGAACACCGTCCCTCAAGCGATTATGGCTTTTCTCGAATCGACTTCCTTTGAGGACGCTATAAGAAACGCGATCTCAATAGGTGGCGACAGCGACACTCTCGCGGCCATTACGGGCGGCATAGCGGAAGCGTATTATGGTGTTCCCGCCGACATTCGCAAACACGCGCTGACTTTCCTCGACGAGCGACTTCTCGGAATACTGACGGCGTTTGAAAACTCATACCCTCCAGCGTTTGAAAAGAATGTCGCGGAAAAGCCCGTCAAGGTAAACGGACGAAAGCGCAGCGTCAAAGGAAACTCCCGCGAGGAAATCATTCAACATTCTTTGTTCGCCGACGACGAGGACTACGAAGCCTCCACGACGACGCACGAGGAAACGACCAGCCAAAAGCTGTTCCGGCACCTGTTTGAAGCCTGCAATATCCTGCGCGGTCCGATCAATCAGGACGAATATAAAAGCTACGTCACGCCGATTTTGTTCTACAAACGGCTGTCAGACGTGTACGACGAAGAAACGGCAAAAGCCCTCGAAGAGTCCGGAGGTGACGAGGAATTCGCGGCTTTTCCCGAAAACCACCGCTTTGTCATTTCTGACGGCTGTCATTGGAATGACGTGAGGAACACGCCGGAAAATGTTGGCAGAGCCATCGTGAACGCGATGGTCGGGATCGAGCGCTCCAATCCTGATACGTTGTCTACCGTGTTTTCCAGTTTCGACGACGCGAACTGGACGGACAAGAACAAACTCTCCGACGCGCGATTGAAAGACCTCGTCGAACACATGAGCAAAATAAAAGTAGGCAACGAGAATTATTCCGCGGACGTGATGGGCGACGCATACGAATACCTCATCAAGAAATTTGCCGATCTCTCGAAGAAAAACGCAGGAGAGTTTTACACGCCTCGCCCGATTGTCAAGTTGCTCGTCATGCTGCTCGCCCCGAAAGCTGGCGAAACTGTCTACGACCCCGCCTGTGGAACAGGCGGCATGTTGATTGAGGCAATTCATTATATGCGCTATGACAAGCAAACCTACGGGAAAATTTACGGACAAGAAAAGAACCTGTCAACATCCGCCATTGCCCGCATGAACCTGTTTTTGCACGGGGCGCGGGATTTCAAAATAGCTCAGGGGGACACGCTCCGCAACCCAAACTTCCAATATCGCGGGGGATTGATGACGTTCGATTGCGTGATAGCCAATCCTCCGTTCTCGCTCAAAGCGTGGGGTGCGGAACAGTTTTCGAGTGACGTTTACGGGCGCAATCTTTGGGGAAGTCCCACTGACAGCAACGCCGATTTTGCGTGGCTCCAGCACATGGTGAAATCCTCCGACGCGAAGACCGGTCGGCTCGCCGTCGTATTGCCGCAGGGCGTATTGTTCCGTAGCGGCAAAGAGGGAGACATTCGCAAGGCGATGATCGAATCGGACAAGCTCGAATACGTTATCGCTCTGACGAGCGGAATCTTCTATTCGACAGGCGTTTCGGCGTGTATTCTCGTCCTGAACAACAACAAGCCGGAATCTCACCGTAGAAAAGTCTGCCTCGTTGACGCGGCTAACATCTATACGGCACAGCGGGCTCAAAACATCATGACGGAAGAAAACGTCAATGAAGTATTCAAGCTCTGCTCCGGCTATGCGGACGTTCTCGAAAAATCGAAAGTCGCAAGCCTTGATGAAATACGAGACAAAGGGCATTCGCTCTCTGTAAACAGTTATATAGAAAAAGCACAGAGCGAGACCATGTCGCCCGCGAAAGTGCGTGAACAGTTTTACGACGCGCTCGCCTCGGCTCACGCAGCCGAAGAACGATTCAAGAAACTATTGAGCGAGGGGGGCTACGTCCGTGAGTAAACGTATCACTCTCGAAGAACTGAAAAGCTATCTGTGGAACTCCGCGGTCTTGCTACGTACACACATCGACGCGGGCTCTTATAAGCAGTACATTTTCCCTCTCTTGTTCTTCAAACGGATCAGCGACGTTTACGACGAAGAACTTGCCGCTTCTTTGGAAGAATTCGGCGAGGATTTCCCGGAAAACCACCGCTTCGTACTGCCGGAAAGCTATCATTGGAGCGACGTGCGCGAAACTTCCGAGAATGTGGGAGTGGCTATCGTAAACGCTTTCCATGCAATCGAGCGGGAAAACGCCGACATTCTGACCGGCGTTTTCGGCGACGGCGCGTGGGCGAACAAAAACCGCCTCCCCGACGAACTGCTAAAAGACCTCATAGAACATTTCTCGACGCTGATGCTTTCAATCGAAAACTGCCCCGAGGACGAACTCGGACAGGGCTATGAATATCTGATTCGGAAATTCGCCGACGACAGCGGGCACACTGCGCAGGAATTTTACACGAACCGCACCGTCGTCCACCTCATGACGGAACTGCTCAAACCTCAGTCCGGCGAAGCTATCTACGACCCGACTTGCGGAAGCGCGGGTATGCTCATTTCGGCAATCGCCTATCTCAAGGCACAGGGCAAAGAGTGGCGCAACGTCAGGATATACGGGCAGGAGATAAACGCGCTTACGTCGGCAATCGCCCGAATGAATCTGTTTCTGCACGGCGTGAAGGATTTTCAGATAGTGAACGATGACACGTTGACGGCGCCGACGTTCATCGAAAACGGACAGCTCATGCAATTCGACATGATTCTCGCCAATCCTCCGTATTCGATCAACCAATGGAACCGCGAAGCGTTCGCCGCCGACAAGTACGGGCGCAACTTCCTCGGGACGCCGCCGCAGGGACGCGCCGACTACGCTTTTTTTCAGCATATCCTTAAGAGTTTGAAGCCTCAGACCGGCAGATGCGCGATACTGTTTCCGCACGGCGTTCTTTTTCGCAACGAGGAAAACAGCCTGCGCGAAAATCTCGTGAAAACGGATTTGGTGGAGTGCGTTATCGGGCTTGGTGCAAACCTGTTCTACAACTCGCCTATGGAGGCGTGCATAGTCATTTGCCGGACGGAAAAAACCGCAGCACGGCGCGGCCAGATTCTGCTCGTCAACGCGATAAACGAAGTGACGCGAAAGAACTCTTTCAGCTATTTAGAGGACGGGCACATCAAGAAGATCGCCGCCGCTTACGAAAAGTACGCCGACACGGACGGATTCTCAAAGGTAATCACCATCGCGGACGCGGAGAGCAACAATTTCTCTTTGTCCATACCGCTTTATGTACGCGAAGCCGTAAACGAGGAAGCCGTCGACAGCCGGTCTGTTGTGGAATGTGTCTCGGCGTGGCTCGAAAGCGCGTTTGAAATGAGGACGGCGTATGATGATTTGAAATCACTCTTGGCCGCTGATAACGTCGTTTACGCTTTCGATGAGCCGGAATTGCTGATGGTCGCGGAAAAGGGAGAAGGTAACGGAGGCAAGGGTGATGAGAATTAAGCTGGGTGACGTGGCTCAGGAATGCCGCGAAACAATAAAGGGAAACAAACATGGATTGTCTGTCGTTGGGCTTGAACATCTCGCTCCGAGTGAAGTAACACTTTCCGGTTGGAGTGTTGACGGTGACAACACTTTCACTAAAGCGTTTCACAAGGGACAGATGTTGTTCGGTCGTCGTCGTGCTTATTTGAAAAAGGCTGCACTTGCGCCGTTCGACGGCATTTGTTCAGGTGATATTACGGTGATCGAGTCTAAGCATGACAAACTCTTGCCGGAACTGTTGCCGTTCATCATACAAAACGACACATTTTTCGATTTCGCGGTTGGAAAATCCGCTGGCTCTCTCTCACCTCGCGCAAAATGGGAACATTTACGCGAGTTTGAATTTGAACTTCCCTCAATAGCGGAGCAAAGAAAGCTCGCTGACTTGTTGTGGGCGGCGAATGCGACACGGGAAGCGTATAAAAAACTGCTTGCCGTAACAGACGAACTTGTGAAATCGCAATTTGTAGAGGAGGTCGAACGGTGCTTTGCCGATGGCAACTACGCGCCATTGAATGATTTGATTCAACAAGATAGACCAATAACATACGGGATTCTGAAACCGGGTACTGGCTTTGTTGGTGGCATCCCAGTGGTTAAGGTCAAGGACTTTCCAAATGGTTACATTGACCAGTCTGACTTGCTGCTGACTTCGCCTGAGATAGACGCAAATTATAAGCGTTCTAAGCTACTGCCCGGCGACTTACTAATCTCAATAAGAGGAACTGTCGGTAGGTTGGCAGAAGTCCCTGAAACGCTTGAAGGCGCGAATATTACGCAAGATACGGCACGGTTATCAATAAAGCCGGCGTTTAACCGACTGTTCGTGCGCGGCGTGTTGGAAACGCCCGTAATGCAGAACAAAATGCAGGAGCTAATTAGGGGCGTTGCGGTTAAAGGGATAAACATAGGTGATGTACGAAAATTGCCTATCCCGCAACCGTCAGAAGCGAAACAAAACCACCTTGCCGACGTATACAGAGCCGCCGACAAATCAAAATTTGCACTCCAACGGACGATAGACGATCTGGAAGCTACCTACAAAGCATTTTTGCGCGAAAAGCTCGGATAAGAGCCACTTCATTGATTCCTCCGATAAATGACACAACAAAAATGAAGGAGGAATCAAAATGGAAAATCAGCTTATCAATGACATTGAGCAAAAAATGCTCACGTACCTCGACAACAAACAGATGGAACAGCTTCACAAAGTCCTCGGATATTTCTTGCGCGACGAATCGCTCTCGTCAGAGCAACAAGGCGACGAGGGTGATAAAGAAAACCTGATAGCGAATTTCATCGCCGCGAAGCGCGTTGAAGGTTGTTCCAGCAAATCTCTACGATATTACGAATCTACATTGAACAATATGCTTACGGTTGTGAATAAGCCCGTAAAACACATCACAACTGACGACCTGCGGCAGTACCTCGACAAATATCAGCAGAACGGTGGGGCTGGTAAAGTGACGATTGACAATATCCGGCGTATTCTATCGAGCTTTTTTTCGTGGCTCGAAGAAGAAAACCTCATTTTGAAAAGCCCCGTTCGCCGGATTCATAAGGTCAAAACTGGGACGACAGTCAAAGAGACATACACAGACGAGGCGTTGGAGATAATGCGCGATCATTGCGCCACGTCGCGCGACTTGGCTATGATCGATTTGCTTTCCTCGACCGGAATGCGCGTTGGCGAACTCGTGAAGTTGAACCATGCTGATATAGATTTTGAAAACCGTGAATGTATCGTATTTGGCAAAGGAGATAAGGAACGCAAAGTCTATTTCGACGCACGGACAAAGATTCACCTGAAAAATTATATCGCAAACCGTGCTGATGACAATCCGGCATTGTTCGTCGCATTGCAGAAACCATACGACCGCTTGCAAATTAGCGGCGTCGAAATACGGCTTCGTGAACTTGGGCGAAAACTCGATATTCCTAAAGTACACCCGCACAAATTCAGGAGAACATTGGCGACGATGGCGATAGATAAAGGTATGCCGATTGAACAGGTTCAACAGTTGCTCGGTCACCAGAGCGTCGATACTACGCTCCAGTACGCGATGGTGAACCAAAATAACGTGAAAAACTCCCATAAACGGTACATCGCCTGATTTCAAATCGCAATTTGTAGAGATGTTCGGGGACATCATAAGCAACGATAAAGGGTGGGAAATCAAGCGACTCGACCAGATAGCCGATACACGGCTTGGCAAAATGTTGGACGCAAAACGACAAACAGGCGAAAGCCGTTATCCGTATCTCGCAAACTTCAACGTCCAATGGTTTCGCTTTGACTTGGGAAAGCTGAACGAAATGGACTTCGACGAAGCGGATAGAGCCGAATTTGCGCTTGAATACGGTGATTTACTGGTTTGTGAAGGCGGTGAGGTCGGGCGGACAGCTATATGGAAGAACGAAAAGCAAGATTGCTTCTTCCAAAAGGCGATTCACCGCGTTCGCTGTAAAGCAGAAGCCTGTGCGCCAGAATACTTGGCGTGGGTGATGTATCAGAAAGCCGTTACGACCAACTTTGACGGATTGGTAACGAGTGCGACTATCGCCCACCTGACCGGGGAAAAGTTGAAAAGTTTATCGGTGCAAGTTCCCCCGCTTGCGCTCCAAACCCGTTTCGC
>JAISXR010000287.1 GCA_031270375.1 Synergistaceae bacterium
GGTTCCTCATTTCAAATTGGTATTGATGTAAAAATGTGGTACTATAAATGAAATGCGGGGATATATTTCTCTGCTGTTATTTTGTGCGGAACTGACGGTCCACACGCGCTTATGGGGCCATGAGAGGGGTTTTTGCATGTTCAAATTTTTATCCGGCCTTTTCAGCCGGGATATAGGCATAGATTTGGGGAGTACCAACATAGTGCTCTACGTCAAGGGGCGCGGCATAGTGATAGACGCACCCTCCGTCATCGCGGTCCGCAAGGCCGGGCTCAAGGGCAAAAAGGACGTCATAGCTTTCGGCGCCTCCGCGAAAAAGATGATAGGAAAGGTTCCCATTGGCATAGAGACCATCCGGCCAATGCAGCATGGGGTCATCGCCGACTTCGACATGACCGAGCAGATGATCGGCCATTACGTGAGCGAAGCGAACCAGGGACGCAGGCTGATGTCCCATCCGAGAGTGGCTGTATGCGTACCGGCCGGGGTCACCGAGGTCGAAAAACGCGCCGTGGTCGACGCTACGCTCGGCGCCGGGGCGCGCGAGGCATTCGTTGTTGAGGAACCTCTCGCGGCGGCTTTGGGGACAGGCCTTCCCATAAATGAGCCGAAGGGCAGCATGGTGGTCGACCTTGGCGGAGGCACAAGCGAAGTTGCCGTGCTCTCACTCGGCGGCATAGTGCTCAGCAATTCGCTGCGCGCGGCCGGCGACGACATCGACGCCGCCATAATATCCATGATGCGGCAGAGTTACACTCTTTCCATCGGCGAGAGCACCGCGGAGGAGGTTAAAAGCACGATAGGTTCGGTCATATCGCAAGAGGAGGAAATCGAGATGGAGGTCAAAGGGCGCGACCTGATGGACGGACTGCCGAAAGTGGTCAACGTCACGTCGAGCGAGGTGCGCGATGCCATAGAACCTATAATACTCCGAATCGAGGAAATGCTGCGGTACGCGATCGAACAGACACCTCCGGAACTTGTAAAAGATATAGTGGATCACGGATTCGTCCTCACCGGAGGCACTTCTCAACTGCGGGGCCTCAGCGCCCGTTTCTCCGACGCGGTAAACGTCCCCGTTCACATGGCCGAATCCCCGCTCTATTCCGTCGCGTTAGGGCTGGGGCGTCTGCTTGAGACGGTGGACAGAGGTGAGAAGATAGCCGTTACCGTAGATCACTCGGCCGTATAAGCCGATTTATTCAGGGGTGGTATGCCCCAATGACTGGCAAACTCAATACTGTTCTGGTAAATTCTCTCGTGGCCGCTTTCTGTGGGCTCATGTTGATGTGGTTCTCCCACACCTTTCAATACCCCGCGCGAATGGCGGCCGATAAGATCAATTCAATGCTGTATCATGCCGAGTTTCCGGCGAGGGAACTCAGATTCCTCGTACAAGCCGCCGATCATTGGATGAGCGAACGGAAAAGTCTTCAAGAAAGGGCGCGCGTATTGGAGCAGGAGAACATAGCGCTTCGGCTTGCGCTTCAGCGTTTGGGCGTAAACCCTCCGCAATCCGCTCCCGGTCTCCTCGGCGCCAGCGTCACGCTCAGATATCCCGACGCGTGGTGGAAGGAAATCAGGGTCGACAAGGGGTCGTCGCAGGGCGTTGTGGCCGGGGCGCCCGTCCTGTCGGAGGGCTTCATGATAGGCCGCGTGTCGCGGATCGGCGAGGATTACGCGTGGATAGAGCTGGTGACGTCGTCCGCGTTTCTCCTGGCGGCTGTGGTGGTCGACACGTGGGACCTAGGCGTGATAAACGGCGACGATATCGGCAACGTCTGGCTGATGTACATGCCTCCCGAGAAGGAATTCAGCGATGGCATGCTCGTCTCCACCGCCCTGGTCGGCGATTATCTTCCTCCGGGAATACCGCTCGGACTGATAACCGGCCCCGGGGAGACGAAGGACGGCCTCACTCCCTTCAAAGTAGTGTCGGGGGCCAGGCTGGCCCAGCTTTACAACGTGCAGATACTCATCTCCTCAGGCGAGGGCCGTTCGTCGTGATCTCTCTCGTAGTCGCGTGGCTTCTGCAGGACTTGTCGCAAGTGCTCTCCATGGGTGTTTTGCTGGTGCCCAATTTTTTCATACTCACCGTGACTTATAGCATTGTATCCGGTCCTTTGTTAAAAGAGCGCATATCGATCCTGATATGGCTCGCGTTCGCGGGCGGGGTTTTGTGGGACTTCCGCTGGACGGCGACGCCAGGGATAAGCGGCCTTGTCAATTCCCTTGTCGTGCTCGCCATATACACGGCCTGGGCCCGGACGCCGCTCGCCGGACGCGGCGTCTGGCTCTTTGCCCTTCTTGCCGGCATAGCGCATCTCTCGTCCGGGATGGTACACTATATAGCATGGGGCGCAACGACTCGGACCGTGGTGAGGATGTTCCTCGCGCAGCAGCTTCTGGGCATCCCCGCCGTCGCGACAGTATGCGCGGTTTATTTGTTAAGGACGCGTGGCTCGCATGTATAAGGCGCTGGACCATTTCGACTTCGACCACAGGCTCATGTACGTGCGGAATATTTTCATATTCTCGCTGTTGTTTCTCATCGCCGGGCTGGTGTACTTTCAACTGGTAAAAGCCGACGAGTACGTGAATCTCGCTTCCCGCAACAGATTGAGGATGATCCGCCTTCCGTCCCCGCGAGGGAACATATACGACGCGAGCGGGGTGCCGGTCGCCGTGAACGTACGTACGTTCGAGATACGGGCGTACCCGATGGATATTAGAAAAGACGAAGATTATGCGAGCACGGCGAAGATGTTCGCGCGTCACGGGATACCGATGACGTCGGCGGATTTGAAGGAGCGGGTCGATAGACAATATGTCGCGCCGTACCGAGCGATATCGGTGGTGGGCAACCTCACGCTGGCGCAGGTTTCCGACCTGGTCATGGACGACGAGTTCTCGCGTATGTTATTCCCGTCCCCGGTGTGGCGCAGGATATACCCCGCTGGGGCTCTGGCGGCTCACGTGGTGGGCAATGTGGGCGAGATAACCCGGGAAGAACTCGAGGACCAGCGCGATCTGTACTATCAGATCGGAGACATCATAGGCAAGAACGGGGTGGAGTCGATGTACGAGGAGCAGCTTCGCGGGACTGTGGGGGAGCAGGTCGTCGAAGTCGATTCCCGAGGAAGACGCCTGCGGAACGTGAATTACAACGATCCCCAGAAGGGAACCGACCTGAACCTCACGCTCGACCTCGCGGCCCAGCGTGAGGCGCTGCGCCTCATGGAGGGGAAAAAGGGCGCTCTCGTCGCCATGGACGTGAACGACGGCTCGGTCAAGGTTCTCATGTCGGTTCCCACTTTCGACCCAAATCCTCTCACCTGGGGAATATCGGCCAGGGAATGGTCGGCCCTCGCGGGCGACCCGGACAAACCTATGATGAACCGCGTGACGGGCGGTGCGTATCCTCCGGGTTCCATTTTCAAAGTGGTGACGGCGGCGGGCCTTTTGATGGAAAAAACGGTAGATACTAGGACGACCGTGTCTTGCCCGGGTTATTTCCGCTTGGGCGATCCGCCCCGGACATTCCGCTGCTGGAATCGTTCGGGACACGGCAGAGAAAATATCCACGGCGCGCTGCGCGATTCGTGCGATGTGTTCTTTTATGAAAACGGAGTGAAACTGGGCATAGATAAACTGATAGAATGGGGACGGGTTTTCGGGGTAGGAGAGCCGACCGGCATCGACATACCGGGCGAAGTGAGCGGGAATATCGCGGGGCGTGACTGGAAGCGGAGACGTATCGGCGAATCGTGGTATCAGGGCGATACGGTCAACTACGCGATCGGGCAGGGATACCTGCTGATGACCCCGCTGCAGCTCGTCAGGGTGTACGCCGCGTTCGCGAACGGGGGCAAGTTGCTGGTTCCCCGGTTCAACAGCGCAAAAAAGGCTGAGTGGAGAGACGTGAAGGTCTCCAAAATGAACATGGATATAATCCGGCGCGGCATTCGCGACGTCTCGGCCGCCAGGGCGGCCGCCCGTTTTGGGGTGGATGTCGCCGGGAAGACGGGTACCGCGCAGAATTCTGAGGGAGCAGACCACGCGTGGTTCGTGGGATACGCTCCGGCCGACAACCCCAAATACGTTGCGGCGGCGCTGGTCGAGGGCGGCGGCTCAGGCGGTTCCGTGGCGAGCCCGTTGGTGGCCCAGATGCTCGCATATCTTCTGGAACACGATAAATGAGGTGGTAACGATGATAAAGCTGAAAGGTATGTCGGGCTCGATAGTGAGGTGCGTAATCCCCGAGGATCTGCCGGCGGCGGATTTCAAATCCGCGTTCGATAAAGTGATGGAAGATGGCGGATCAATTCTAAACGGCGCGCGAATGGTGCTCGATTTCGGTGCCCGCGCCATATCCGAGACGGCCGTCACGGCATTGCTTTCGGAGTTTGTCTGGCCCTCAGGGGCTTCTGTTGTTGCCTGGATAACCTATGACGCCGTCTCTCAGGAGCTCCTGAAACGGGCCGGGTTAGGTACGTCCGAACCCGCTCCGTCGGAGGGAGGTTCTCGCAGCGCGCTCGTGCTCCATCGATCCCTTCGTTCGGGACAGCGCGTCGAACACCGCGGCGACGTCATAATCTCCGGTCACGTCAACGATGGCGCGGAAGTCCTGGCGTCGGGGAACATCACCGTCCTCGGGCGCCTCAATGGTCTGGTTCACGCGGGTTACGAGGGCGAAGACGAAGGCTCGGACTCCGTGGTGGTATCGAGATGCATGGAAGCTCTGCAAGTCAGGATAGGCAGTAAGATAGGTTCGCTTGGACGCGACGCGGAATGGTGGGGCAAACGCGTCATAGTGAGCGTCAAGGACGGCGCTGTGCTGATAGAGTACTGGCCTTTCGTGAAAGGCGAAAACGCGAAAGAGGAGACGGTCTGACGAGATTTCTGATTTTTGAGGAGAGGTGGTAGGCAGATGGCGCCGCGAGTTATAGTAGTGACCTCCGGCAAGGGAGGAGTCGGCAAGACGACGGCCACAGCCAACATTGCCGCGGCTCTTGCTATATTGGGCAACAAGGTAGTGGCTATAGACGGGGACGTGGGTCTTCGAAACCTCGACGTGGTAATGGGGCTAGAAAACCGTATAGTCTATACGCTGGTGGACGCGCTCGATGGGAATTGCCGGCTGAACCAGACGCTCATCAAGGACAAGCGGGTCGATAACCTCTACATGATACCTACCGCACAGAGTAAGACCAAGGACGCCGTGAATTCCGATCAGATGGTGAACATCTGCGCGGAACTCAGGAAGGATTTTGATTTTGTGCTGATAGACTGTCCCGCTGGGATAGAGGCCGGCTTCAGGAACGCGGCCGCCGGAGCCGACGAGGCCCTGGTGATAACTACCCCGGAGGTAGCTGCCGTGCGCGACGCGGACAGGATAATAGGGTTGCTGGAGTCCATGCAAAAATCCCCCATATTCCTGATCGTAAACAGGATACGCCCGCAGATGGTGAAGAGGGGCGATATGCTGGGAGTTTCGGATGTGCTCGATATCCTGCAGATAGGGCTCATAGGCCTGGTCCCGGATGACGAGAATGTCGTCAAGAGCGCTAACGAGGGTAGGCCTTTGACGCTGGGTGACGAATCGCAGGCAGCGGTCGCGTTCAAAAATATTGCCGCCCGCATTACCGGCAAGGATATCCCGTTCATAAACCTCGAAATTCCCAAAAAGGGCTTTTTCGCGCGAATCAAGGACGCCTTTGGAAACGGGAGGTAGGAGCGATGAGCATCAAGTCGATCATTTCCGGTCTTTTCGGAACGGGGGGAGCGCATTCGAAGGACGCTTCCTCGGGGCAGACGGCTAAGGAAAGGCTCGCTTTCATCCTGGTCCACGACAGGGTAGATATCGGCCCCGGCAAGATGAATCTGATGAAGCAGGACATAATAGATGTCCTAAAAAAATATTTTGACATCAACGAGAGCCAGATAGAGCTGAAACTGGAGAACGACGAAGGATCGACGGCGCTTCTCGCGACCGTTCCCATCAACTCGGTCCGAGAGAGAAACGGCGAGACGGCGCGTTCGGGATGCTCCTCCCGGAAGTAGGTTACAGTTGGAGCGAAATTCGCGCCGGTCTCGACAGGGTGATGGTCGTCCTCGTATGCGCGCTTTTCGCGTTGGGGATCGTCTCGATTTACAGCGCCGGCAAAGGAGTGCGCTCCTCCACGATCGTGTTCGTCACGAGACAGTTGGTTTTTGGCGGCGTGAGCGCGGCGGTTTACGTCGTCATCCTGCGCGTGGGATACCGCAATTTCGTCAGGCTGAGTTTCTGGCTGTACGCGGCTACGGTCTTGTGCCTCGTCGTCCTCGAAATCAGGGGGGTATTGTCCAAAGGAGCCGCGCGGTGGTTTTACTTCGGAAGAATTAATTTTCAGCCATCCGAATTGGGCAAGGTGACGCTCATCCTTTTCATGTCGCGCTTCTGTTCGAGGAGACCTCCCGAGAACGTGAAAAATCTGGCCGCCGTACTCGCGATGTGCGGGGTCAGCGTGGTCATGATACTGCTCCAGCCCGACTTGGGAAGCGCGCTCGTATACGTCGCGATAATTTTCGCGATCCTGGCCGTAGCCGGCACACCCGTGAAGTATATGGCCTGGCTTGCGGTTGTAGGGCTGTGCGCCATGCCTGTCTTATGGAAGGGAATGAAAGATTATCAAAAACTGCGGCTCATCGTCTTTCTCGATCCCTATATCGACCCCCAGGGCGCCGGATACAACGTCATTCAGTCACGCATCGCGGTGGGTTCGGGAGGACTGTGGGGGAGGGGATTTCTTCAGGGAACGCAGGGCAGGCTTCACTTTCTGCCGGAACCTCATACCGACTTCATCTTCAGCGTGTTCGCGGAGGAATTCGGTTTCATAGGCGGCGTTACAGTCATAATTCTGTTTGCGTGCCTGTTTTGGCGGATACTGCGCGGCGCGTTCCGTACCCGTGACACCAGGGCGAAAATGTTGTGCATCGGCGTGGTGGCGTGGCTTTGGTTTCAGGTGATGGAGAGCATAGCCATGAGCATGGGCCTCGCCCCGATAACGGGCCTGCCGATGCCGCTTTTCAGCTACGGGGGCAGCTCCCTGCTGATGGTCGTGATCGCGCTTGCGCTGGTGCAGAGCGTGGCTATTTCTCCCGTGAGGGAAAAATTCGCCCACATTTGACGCCCGAGTTTTTCGCTTTTTTCGCGAGGGGCATGATATGCGGGCAGAGGAGTTTTTGAAAGGATGGTTCGAGAGGACATGACGGACGGGTATTTCTCACTGCTCGCCTCCGTCAAGCGGCCCGGGCGCTACGCGGGGGGAGAATGGGGTTCAGTATCGCGACGCATCGGCGAAAATGCGAGCGCCGCAAAAATATGTCTCGCGTTTCCCGACGTTTACGAGGTGGGCATGAGCTACCTCGGATATCAGATACTGTACTCGCTTGTCAAGACGCTGGATTACGCGGAGGCCGAGCGAGCTTTCTGCCCGTGGCCGGATATGGAGGAGGGTTTGCGCCGCGCGGGTCTTCCCCTCGTGTCGCTGGAGAGCGGGTGTCCGCTCCGCGATTTCGACGCGGTCGGTTTCACGCTTCAGTACGAATTGTGTGCCACCAACGTGCTAACCATGCTCGACCTGGGTGGGATACCGCTTCTCGGCGCGGAACGCTCGGATAAAGATCCCCTGGTCATAGGCGGCGGCCCCGGAGCGTGCGCACCCGCGCCGCTCGAAATTTTTTTCGACGCTTTCTGCGTCGGCGACGGAGAGGAGACGCTTCCCGCCGTGCTCTCCATCCTGAACGAACTCAAAGGACGCCCCAGGGACGAAAAACTCGATGCACTGTCGCGTCTCGATGGCGTTTACGTGCCGGGCGCGGCGCGTCCCGTGAGGACCGCTATAGTGGCCGACCTCGACAGCGGATTTATAAACCGCGACATGATAGTCCCAAATATAAGCATAATTCATGATCGCGCGGCCGTTCAGGTGTTCAGGGGTTGTACGCGCGGGTGCAGGTTTTGTCAGGCCGGCATGACCGGGCGTCCCAGAAGGGAGAGAAGCGCCGCGTCGGTCGTCTCCCAGATCGAAAATCTGCTCGGGTATACGGGCTGTGACGAAGTCGGTCTGCTCTCTCTCGCGACCTGTGACTGGAGCGGTCTTGGAGACGCGATTTCGGGTCTGTCGGAGACGCTTGCGAAAAACCGTATAAAGCTGAGCCTGCCGAGCCTGAGGATGGATTCGTTCTCGGTGGAACTTGCCTCCCGTCTCGAAGGGATGAGGCGAGGTGGCATCACCTTTGCCCCTGAGGCGGGAAGTGAAAGGCTCAGAAGGGTGATAAACAAGGGACTCTCCGACGATGAGGTGAACGCGGCGCTTGATGCCGCGTTCCGATACGGCTGGGATCGCGTGAAGCTCTATTTCATGATGGGGCTGCCGACGGAGACGACGGCCGACTTGGACGGCGTGACGGACATTGCCGGCAGGGCGGTCCATTACGCGCGGCTTCACAAAAAGCGCGGAGAAATTTCGGTTTCAGTGGCGGGATTCGTTCCCAAACCGCACACGCCTTTTCAGTGGGAACCTCAGGCATCACGCGGCACGCTGCGCGAGCGGGGGCGTTATATCAAAGGGCGCGTGCGCGGTGGCAGGATTTCCGTGGCGTACCACGAGCCGGATCAGACTTTTCTGGAGGGCGTGTTCGCGCGCGGCGACGCCTCGCTGGGACGGGCCGTTCTGGATGCGTGGCGTGCGGGCGCGCGCTTCGACGGCTGGACGGAATATTTCGACATAAATCGCTGGGAGGAAGTGTTTCGCGATCTCGACATCGACGCCGAGGCGATCTCGACCGGGGAACGCGTTCTTGACCAGCCGTTGCCGTGGGATATGATCGACACGGGCGTCACGAAGGAATTTCTGGCGATGGAGCGCGCGCGCGCCTTCGCCGGAACGCCGACCGCCGACTGCAACGCTGGGACGTGCAACGTCTGTGGATGGAATCGTTTCACCGACTGCGCGGATGCTCGCCGTGCTCGTCGGACCGGGGCGGCGTAGGATGCCCCGCGTCAGGATATTTTTTTCAAAGGGTGGGCGAGCCCTGTTTGTCCCGCATGTCGACCTTCCCATCCTGTTCGCGAGGGCCGCGAGAAGGGCCGGCCTGGAGATGGAATATACGCAGGGTTTTTCGCCGCATCCCAAAACCGAGTTCGGCCCGCCTCTGCCGGTGGGCGTGGCGGGCACGGACGAACCAGCCGAATTCTGGCTGCTCGAATGGCGCGGCGAGTCGTTAGGGCGGTGGAATGACGCCATGCCGGAAGGATTTGCCCTGACGGGCGCGCGCGAGGTATCGGGGCAATCGCTCAACAAACTGTGCCGCGACGCGTCGTACACCATCCGGTTTCTCAACGGCGCTTCGCCGCGCGCCGCTGTGCCGGTTCTCGAACATGCGTTCGCGTCGCTTGGTACTTTGATTTCGATCGGCGCGAGCGGTGACGAAGTGAACATCTCCGTGACGGATCTGGAGCGATCGGGGGCCTCGAAGATGGTGAAAGCGCTCGCCGAGGCGGGATTGACGTCGGGCTGGCCCGA
>JAISXR010000296.1 GCA_031270375.1 Synergistaceae bacterium
TTCGACGAAACGGCCGTCGCTTCGTGAACTCCAGGGACGAGCAATTCCCCGGCTATTTGCCATTTGGCGTAGTTGCAAGCAAGCTCGAATGATTTCCTGAGACCGTCGAAACATTTATCGTCGTTATCCCCGGCTGTGGCTAAGAGAACGGCACTGCACCCCGACAGGTCCACTTTTGAATTTTGGGAAAAATAAGGGAGCAGCCTGTCCCAGACCGGTTTTATCTGCGCCGGCCAAGAATAGAAATACAGCGGAGCGGCAAACGCGATAACGCTCGACTTGTCGATGGACGCGTATACTTCTTTCATGTCGTCGTTGAGGAAACAATGCGTCCCATTCGTCCAGCATCTTCGGCAGCCTATGCATCCGCTGATTTTGAGTCCGTTCACTCTGATTGTTTGTGCCTTATACCCGGCTTTCGCCGCTCCCTCGACAAAAGACGCGGCCAACGTCTCGCTGTTTCCGTTCCTTCTTGGGCTGCCGAGCAGTATCGTAATTTTTCGAGACATATCATCGCGTCCTTTCATAATGATCATTCTTACGCGGCGGACATGACGCGGGCCTTTATTTTGAGCCCCATGGCTCCCGCCGCTACGGCCTTCACTATCGCGGTCGGTATGAACGGCAGCACGCAGGCCGTGAAAGCCACATCCAGCCCCTTGCCTGTGCTCAGCGAAAAACATATCATTCCCATCACGTAATTCACGATGTTGCCGGCGACGAGTCCCGCGATCGTTTCGTTTCTGCCCCTATCGGCTCCCCAGCCTATAAGCAGCGCCATCAGAGGGAACGAGATTATGAAACCTCCGGTGGGGCCGAGGATTATTCCCATGCCGCCGGTGAAGTTGGCGAATATTGGGGCGCCGGCCGCGCCGAGCAGGACGTACGCCAGTGTTGAGAAAAATCCGCCTTTAGCGCCCAACATCACCCCT
Organism: Synergistaceae bacterium; assembly: GCA_031270375.1. Lineage (GTDB taxonomy): Bacteria > Synergistota > Synergistia > Synergistales > Synergistaceae > JAIRKI01. The sequence continues at coordinate 933 of JAISXR010000296.1, forward strand.
GCCAGCGATATTGCGAACGTCTGCATCGTCATCGGCACTCCGAGCGGCATCGGAATACTTATCTGAGCCATTACCGCCATCAAGGCGGTGAAAATCCCCATCATGCAGATATCTCTCGTGTTCAGTTTTGTCAAAGTCCAACCCTCCGCATATCTTTAAAGCGCGTGTCTTATCGCGTTAGCCGCGCGTTTTGCCCTTTCGGCCGCCTCTTCTTTGCTCCAGCCGAGTTTTATGGAGACGGATACCACGCGCGACATTATCGCGTCGGATTTGAACTCGCGTTTCGTATAATCGGGCATTCCATCGAGAATATCTTTTGGGACCGGATTGACGAAACGCCGTTCCTTGAAGTGCTTCCAGTTTCTTATATAGTGCCAGTTGTTATCGTACCAGTGGAATACCCCTTCGGCCCCCGATTCCTTCAGCGATCGCGTCACCCTGTGGGCAATTTCCTCGTTTTTCGCGAAGAAGGTGACAAATGTGCCGCTGTCGCCTTCGGGATCGGGAAGTTTGCGCGGCTCGATACCGTCGATGGCCGCGAATTCATCCTTGAAAATACGCTTGTTCTCGCGCTGGATCGCAAGAAAACGGTCTGTTTTGGCGATCTGGGCGAGACCAATGGCGGCATGAAGTTCCGTTATGCGATAGTTGTACCCCGGGAAATCGTGCCCTTCGGCTCCTCTGTCGCTCATGGAATGATCGTGGCCGTGGTCGTGATATCTATTGGCGCGCTCGTACACCTCGCCGCGGTTCGTGACTAGCGCGCCGCCCTCGCCGCACGTCACTATCTTGTTGAAGTCGAACGAATAACAGCCCGCGTCTCCGAGAGTGCCGACCGCGCGTCCCTTATACGTGGCGCCGAACGCCTGACACGCGTCCTCGACGAGCAGTATGCCATGTTCGTCGCAGATGGATTTGAGCGCGTCCAGGTCGGCCGCCGCTCCGCACATGTGTACCGGCATCACAGCTTTCGTTCGCGGCGTGATATATTCTCTCACCGATTCGGGCGATAAACAGAGGGTTTCGTCGACTTCCGCGAATATCGGGATCGCTCCGGCCGCCATTATGGATTCGAACGTGGCGACAAAGGTAAAAGGAGACGTTATTACCTCGTCGCCGGCGCCTATGCCCAGAGCCGCCAGGGTAACCGTCAGCACCGCCGTCCCGTCGGCCACGAGAAGCGCGTGCGCCGCTCCCGTGTGTTCGCGTATAGCGTTCTCCATCTCGCGCGCTTTCCAGCGGCCTTTGCGCGCCCCGTCGAAACCGAATCTCATGATGACTCCGGTCTCCATCACCTCGTCCACCTGTTTTTTCTCGTTTTCGTCGAATAATTCCCACCCTGGCATCAAAAAACACCTTCCTCGATATATCTTTCAAATTGCCTGACGTCTTCCGGCGTGTCTATCTCTATACTGTCCCGTTCTGTCAGGATACATTTTATCGTTCTTCCGTGCTCCAACAGCCTCAGCATCTCGAGGCTCTCCGCTTTTTCGAGCGTCGTCGTCGCCCACGACGAAAACTCGAAAAGCGCTTCCCGTCTCCACGCGTAAGGGCCGATGTGTTTGAAATAATCGGGCGGCGCTTTGGGATCGCGCGCGAAGGGTATTGGAGACCGGCTGAAATAAAGCGCCCTCATATCCCTGTCAAAAACCATTTTCACAATGGAAGGGCGTTCCGTTTCCTCCAGATTGTCTATTTTTTTGACAAGAACAGCGAGACCGGCGTCCGGGTTGCCGCGCAAGGCCTCTATCATCGGATCAATAACGTCCTTCGTGACCATCGGGTCGTCCCCCTGCACGTTGAGCACGAAGCGCGACTCTATCCGCCCGGCGGCGAAAGCGACCCGATCGCTGCCGGTCGGCAGTTCGGGCGGCGTCATCATCGCCTCACCTCCCTCGGATTCGACGAGCCGCGCGACCCGTTCGTCGTCCGTGGCCACTACGACCCTGTCGACCTCGGAGCTGCTTCTTACGCCGTCGAGAACGCGGAGGACAAGTTCTCTCCCCGCCAGTTTCAAAAGCGGTTTTTCGGGTAATCTGGTACTTGCGGTTCGAGCCGGTATTACGGCCAACGTCTCAATTTTTCGCGGCATAGTCAATTCACTCCCCAAGGAAGGATATCACCAATTGGCGCAAAATTCAGCAGAAAAAGGAAAACCCGCGTCAAAAAATTCAAAAAGTCAAAAATTCAAAATTCAAAAATACCTTCCTGTCCGTCATGATAAAATAAGCTATATTTTTTGCGAAAGAAGCCGTGAGCTTGAACATATATCTTTCATCATATCAATATCATGACGGCGCGTTACGTAACGGGGCACATAGGTTTGCCGGCTGAATCGAAGTACGACCTGACGCAAGGTTCCATACTCGACAGGCTTATGCTGGTCGCGCTGCCGATTATAGGCACTCAGCTTCTTTTGATGAGCTACAATCTTGTCGACATGTTTTTGTTGGGGAGAGTGGGAAGCGACGCGGTCGCGTCGACGGGGCTCGCCGGCATGTACGTATGGATGGGGGAGGGGTTTCTTCTTCTTGGCAAAATGGGCGCGGAAATCGGGGTTTCGCAAAATTTGGGCAGGCGTGACGTCGAGGCCGCCCGAAAATTTTCGCACTCGTCAATTTTACTTGCCCTTACAGCGGGTCTCATTTACGGCGTAACGCTGGCGCTGTTTTCGGAGCGCCTCATCGGTTTTTTTCACGTTCGCGAGATATCAGTCGCGTTTCAGGCGAGAAATTATCTTGTCATCGTATCGTCAGCCGTCCCAGCCGTTTTCATCGCCGGCGCGATAGCGGGCACTTTCACGGGAGCGGGAAATTCACGCGCGCCTTTTCTGATAAACGCGTGCGGCCTTGTCCTGAACGCCGTTCTGGACGCGGTTTTCATCTTTGGTTTTGGGATGGGGGTTGTCGGCGCCGCGATAGCGACGGCAATATCCCAGTATGTCGCGTGCGCGGCCTCCATAGTGTGTCTCCTTAAAAAACGCGACCGGCCGTTTGAGCGTTTCGTTTTTTTCACGAAAATAAACGTAAACGTGCTGCGGCAGATTTTGAAATGGACAGTGCCTCTGTGCGTCGTGAGTTTTTTCTTCACCTTCTTCACGATGTTCATCTCGCGTCTTGCAGCTTCGTTCGGGGCGGGCGCAATAGCGGTCTATCGCGTCGGGAGCCAGATAGAGTCGATATGCTGGCTCGTCGGAGAGGGAACGTCGACCTCCGTCGCCGCTTTTGTGGGGCAGAACTACGGTGCCGGCAGATGGGACCGCATAAAGAGCGGCATCAAAATGGCGCTTGTCTCCTGGTGTTCCTGGGGCGTGTTCGTCACTTTTCTTATGGTTTTCGCGGGACGCCGGGCTTTCGGATTTTTTCTCCCCGATCCAGCGCTTCTCGACATGGGACAGTCGTTTCTTCGGATACTCGCCATATGCGAGGTCTTCGGCTGCCTGGAGGCGATCTCTTTCGGCACAATGCGGGGCCTTGGAGAAACCATACCTCAGTTTGCGGTCAGCATCTCGTGCAACGCCCTGCGCATACCCATCGCTTACGGCATGTCGCGTGTTCTGGGAGTTGACGGCGTATGGTACGGAGTCACAATCACGGCGTCCATGCGCGGGTTGTTCGCTTTTGTGTGGTTTTACCGCACTATGAAAAAGCACGGACAAAAATAATGGCGCGCCCCGCGGACGCGCCTCCGCCATAACTGACGCGGATCAGCCTACGGTCGTTAGCCGACGACTACCGACTGGGAGTTCTCCCACAAGCCGTGGATATTGCAGTACGACTGAGCGATCAGCGTTCCACCGACGGTGAGCTTCAGTTTCACCGATCCGAACGGCTCCGCGATCGCCGGGCCGGGCTTGGCGGCGTCGGCAGTGTCCGCGTGCGCGTCGAACGTCAGGTTCGCCACCTCGACGGGCGTCTTGCCGCCTTCTGGAACGAAGAAGAGCTTTATCCATTTGATGTAGTGAGCCGGCGTGTTGGGATGAGCGATTTCATGCCCAACGCACAGTTTCACCTCAAAAGCCTCTCCCGACGCGGTTTTCTCCGGAGCCGCGATCACCGGGACATGTTTCTCGCCCTTCCAATCACCTGTTTTTACAAGTTCGCCAAGCGCCATAATCATTTCCTCCCTCGTTGTGCGGAAGCCGAAAACCGTTCCGCTGATACTGCTCAAAATTATATAGGAGAACGGAAGCATAAGTAAAGCGTTTTTAAAACAGCTTCAATTAGGCTATGCCGTACATCGAATATTTGACAGCCGGCGGGACGACATCGGCGCTGTAGAATTCGCCGAAAAAGACTGACAAGCCAAAAGCAACCCGAAAAACTTTACACAGTTTTTACACGCAGCCCCGTTTAGTTTATACGAGCCTTCTATAACATTATCTCGCGAACCAAAATTTTAGCGAGAAGGAAGGTATGAAACATGAAACATGTACAAAGGGCAATGGGCGTGATACTCTCTCTGTTGATGATCGTATCCGTGATGGTTGGATGCGGAGCGGCCAGTCCCGCTTTCGACGAGGCGAAGGACATCGGTGTCGTGTCGAGGGAGGACGGCTCGGGGACGCGGGGGGCGTTCATCGAGCTGTTCGGCATCGAGGTCAGGAACGATGACGGAACGCGAAAGGATATGACCACGAAAGAAGCGGTCATCGCCAATCAGACCAACGTCATGATGACAAATATCGCGGGGAATAAGTACGGTATCGGCTACATCTCCCTTGGGTCCCTCAACCAGACGGTGAAAGCGCTGGATATAGGCGGCGTCAAGGCCACGGTGGAAAACGTGAAAAACGGAACGTATCCCATCGCCAGGCCCTTCAACATAGCCACCAAGGGCGAGCCCAAAGGATTGGCGAAGGACTTCATAGGTTTCATCCTCTCCAAGGAAGGGCAGGCAGTCGTCTCCCAGGGTTATATCGCCATCGACGGGAACGCCCCGGCCTATTCCGGCGGCAAACCGGCCGGTAAAATAGTGGTGGGCGGTTCTTCCTCGGTGACGCCGGTCATGGAGCGCCTGAAGGAAGCCTACATCGCCGTCAACCCCGCCGCCGCCATCGAGATTCAGCAGAGCGATTCGTCCGCTGGATTGAAGGACGCTATCAACGGAGTTTGCGATATCGCCATGGCAAGCCGGGAACTCAGGGAAAGCGAACTCGAGCAGTTGACTCCCATCCAGATCGCCCTCGACGGCATCGCGGTGATAGTGAACAACGAAAATCCCTTCACGAACCTGACTAAAGATCAGGTCAAGGCCATCTTCACGGGCGAGACGACC
>JAISXR010000024.1 GCA_031270375.1 Synergistaceae bacterium
TCCACTCAGAAGATGGGCGTCGGCACCAACATACAGGACAAGCTCATAGCCCTGCACGATCTCGACTGTCCTTGGAGGCCGAGCGATTTAGAGCAGCGGGCGGGCAGGATATTGAGGCAGGGTAATACAAACGAGAAAGTTCAAATATATCGGTACATCTCAAGAGGAACCTTAGATGTACCATCACAAAGCAGCAGTTTCTACACTAATCTTACGAGTGCGGCCGGCCCGCTTGCAGGTAGGTTTTGCGGCATTCGTTACCGTGAAGGGAGGGAAGATGAATACGATCTAAACTAACGGCGGGCGGAATTTTTCACCCGCCGTCTCTTAATCAATTATACCCTCCAAGTGGAGTGCTTTTATAGGAAAAATATAGCACAATTTTTGAATTAATTCATCGTTGCAAGAAAAAAGCATAAGCAAATTGTAAATGCGTAAGAGCGAGGCCGTATTTTACCGGTTCTCTGGGTTCTGATAAAATAAAGAAGCAGCCCGGTGGTTCCAACAGCTTTAACCGGACTGCTCTGTGTCACAGCCGCTATGGGAGCGACTAGCCTCGTTCTCATAGCGGTCGATCAACCAAATGAATAATTGAACTTCTGTTGCTTTGCTCTTGCAAATGTTATCCTCATAACCTAGCCGCCTTTTTTCAGAAACTGGCGCGCCATTTCCTTAGTGAGCCATCATTTTACTTGCCCATCTTGATTCTGATAAAATAAAGAAGCAGCCCGGTGGTTCCAACGGTTTCAACCGGACTGCTCTGTGTCACAGCCGCTATGGGAACGACTGGCCTCGTCCCCATAGCGGCCGATCAACCAACGTTTGTCCGTCAGCTTTATGGAGAATCGCGCTACTTGACAGACATGGTTTTAATGACAGCCAAGTTGCCAGAATTTGTTGATGCCATTTAGTCGATAACCATACAAAGTTTAGGGCACTCTTCTTTATGCTATTTTGGCTTATAACCCAAAAACACGGCTTCATCCCGATAACCGAGTTCCCAGAGGGTATCGCGATATATTTCGAGATATTTCCCCCCGTCTTCGGTTTTGCCGCATTCTTCCATAATGAGCCGCAATCCGACCTCGCGCGCCTTTTTCTCGTCCTCTGGGCTCCAGCGGACAATCTGAATCTTCGGGTCATTGACCCATTTCTGACGGGCGACCATCTCGTCGATGTAAGTAAGGGCCGCTGCGTGTCTTGTGCAATCTCTCGCGGCAATAACGATATTTTTCAAATGCTGCGGCAGTTTTTCCCACTTCGCGGGATTTACGAACAGCGGCATACTGCCGTACGCCGAGTTATGCAGCGCGGGCTCCAAAACATATGTGACCACTTCGTTATATCCGAGCCTTAAATTATCATCCCAGGATTTCCACTCTGCGGCGTCGATGTTCCTGGTCTGAAACGCCGCGTACAGTTCCGGTGCGGAGACGGAAACGGTCGTCGCTCCCAGGGCGCTGTAAAATTGCGCGCCGATTCCCGAAGATCTGATTTTTTTGCCCTTCACGTCCTCGACAGACGTAATCGGCACTACGGATAAGAGCTGCTCGTTGATGGGAGCGACCTGAAGAATCCCGAGATACGTGATCCCGTGCTTCGCGTAGAGCTTCTCGATGAACCATTCTATTTTTTCCTCGAAATACGAGGCTTCCGCAAAGGAGTTCAAAGGGCACGCCGGACGGGACGTAAGGCCAAACGCGGGATCCTTGCCTGTCCAGTATACGCTGCCTGCCGCCCCCATTTCGACGACTCCATTGGCGACGTTATCAAAGGTCTCAAAAGTCGGGAAAAGGACGCCCGCCCCGTAGAGCTCTATTTCCAATTCCCCCCGCGCGAGTTTGTTCACTGTATCGCGAAATACCTCGCATAGCCTATAATCGGTGGTTCCGACAATGCCGTGGGTGGCGAGCCTCCATTTTTCACCCGCGTTCGCCGCTGTGCCTAACAAAACTAGAAACGCCGCGAGAACCGCAAGATACCATAATTTCCTTTTCACTGTATTACCTCCCGTACGTTGTATTTACTCAGCGTCCCAGGATATAACCTGGAAGCCAAAGTACGATTTTGGGAAAGAGAAAAATCACAACTACGCCCACCACCTGCAAAGTGAGAAACGGAATTCCCGAGCGGTATATGTCTGCGATCGTAATATCGGACGGCGCGCAGCCTTTCAGGTAGAAAAGGCTGAAACCGAAAGGAGGCGACAGATAGCCGCACTGCAAAAGGACGTTGAAAACCAGCCCGACCCACAGAGGATCGAAGCCGAGACGGGAGAGGATTGGCGCGAGGATTGGCACGGCGAGGAAGATGATCGCGCCCGGTTCCAGAAACATGCCGAGAAAAAAGATGAACACTGCGGAGATGACAAATACGGCATTGGGGCCTCCCGGCATGTTCATGGCGATATTCGCGACTAGGTTATTTCCTCCCAGTGCGGAGAAAACCGCAGTGAAGCCTCCGGCGCCTATCATCGTCCAACCTACCATCGACGTCACCGACAATGTCTCATAGCACGAAGAATAGATGATCTCCCACGTAAGTTTCCTCTTTATCAGGCCGATGACCAGCGCGCCCGCAGCCCCGTACGCGGCGGCCTCCGTCGGGGTCGCAAGACCGCCGAGGATCGAGCCGAGCACGACAAGAATGAGCAGCGCCGGCATGACAACGCCCTTGAGTGAGGAAATTTTTTCCCGCAGGCCGATTCGCTCGTTCGGAGGCAAGGCGGGACAATAATCGGGGTCCGCAAGGCCCCTTATCACGATATATACGATATACAGGATTGCCAGAAGACCCCCCGCGCAAAGCCCGCCGGCGAACAGACCACCTATCGAAACCCCAGTTACGCTGCCGTAGAGGACCATATTCGTGCTCGGCGGGATCAACTGGCCGAGGGTTCCGCCTCCCAGAACGGAACCCAGGGCAAGTTTCTTGTCATACTTATGTTTCAGCATCTGCGGCAGGCCGATCAGGCCCAATCCGATCACGCCAACCGCCACGACGCCGGAAACGGCCCCCAGAATCGCGCCCACGATGACCGTCGCGATTGCCAGGCCGCCCCGGAGGCCGCCTGACCATTTAAAAACGGCGTCATACAAATCTTCGACGACCTTCGTTTTTTGGAGGATACACGCCATGTAGATGAACAATGGGACGGCGATTATGACGAAGTTGTTCATCCCACCCCACGCGGCAGATATCAGTATATTGAGCGCGCTGGCGCCCCAGAGGAAATATGTAAATACGACAGCGACAAACGCCAGTGAAAAGGCGATCGGCACGCCTATGAACAAGAGCACCATCAACAGGACAAACATCAGAAGCGGATAATACTCAGCCGGCATGTTCATTCTCCTCCCTGTCCAGGTCTGATCCGCGCCCGGAGATTAACCCAAACAAATCCCAGAAAGACTGCCAGGAAAGCAGGGCGCATGAAATCGGAATGACCATGCGATACCACCATACATAAGGATTGAACGGCGTTTGATGCGTGGAACGCTCTCCCATTATCATGGAGCGATACGCGGAGGGCGCGCTGATCCAAAGCATTACCAGCGCGACGAACAAGACAACGCACTCGCCGATAATTTTCAATATCCTCTGAGACCTAGGAGATACGTGGTATATCAATACGTCTACCGCGACATGCTTCTTTTCCCGATGGCAGTATGCGGCGCCTAGCATGAAAAAAGCGCCGTAGAGAAAGATTGTCACCTCGAAACTCCACGAGGGAGTTTGATTCAAAAAGAATGCCTTCAGCGTGCTGTACAGGATCACAGCGATGAGCGGAAGAATCAACAGCGAAACGATTCTGCCAAATTTCTTCACCTTCATACCACTTCCTCGTGTTCAAATAAGCCGTTTCTCGTTCAAATGGCAACAAGCTATCATTACGGCTTTACTACGACCAAGCCGCGTGCGGCCACGCTTCGTTATTTAATTGCCTACAGACGCGTTTGTGCGAATTTAGCGCAAAGTTCATACGAGTGCGGAGATTTTCGAGAGAAAAATTTTCCGCTCTTCGAGCGTACTCTTGCCGATCGAACCAAAATTCTCCCAAACCGCCCCATGAAAGCCAATTGCCTTGAAGATCGTATCGATCATCATTCGATTTACGGTATCGCCAAGGTTATCTATCAAAGTCTCAGTGGAAGCGGAAGCCGTCGTAATGATCAACGTCCGCGGAATATGCCGGATCGCGCACAGTCTCGTTTCACCAGACGAATATGATGATCCTGGGAGCATGACTTTATCGAAGAAACCCTTCATGATAGCGGGAAAATCGTACCACCATATGGGGAAGATCAGGACGGCTTTTTCGGTCTCGTCCAATATCCCGTTATATTTCCCAACGAGCGGGTCCAGGTAATCCCCCCTGCTGTACGCCGCAAGCTCCGCCTTCGTCAAAACCGGGTCGAAATTGTCCTGGTACAAATCAATCAAGACATATTCTTTGCCCCTTGCTTTTAAACTTCCTATGACGGTATTGAGGATCGCTCTGTTGTAGCTCCCCTCGTAGGGATGGGCGTAGATGATCGTCGTAAACACTGTTTTTCCTCCCCAGGGTGTTTTCGTTCCATACGTATCATGCCTCTGCGCGCGGCTAATTTCACGTTTTTATTTTCACAGGGCAGCGAGGGCACCCACGAGCCCTCTCTGCCTCCGGCATCATCCTTGAACCGCCTGGCCAATGCCCTTTTCCAGCGCGTTTTTGTATACAACCGCTGCGGTCGTCAAATCGACTAAAGACATGCCGACAGTCTTGAAAAAATTGCTCTTCCCCTCTGCGGGCGGCATGACTATGCCGCCAATCAGCGAGCTGATCTTTTTTACCCGCTCTGGCTTGAGCAGTCCCTCTTTAAGGGGCTGGCTGAGATCGCCGCTCTCCTCCATGGCGTACTCCAAATCCACGTAAACCGTATCAGCGACGCTCCAGATCGCGCCGGGATATTCCCGCATCGACGGCGAGTAGGAACCGACGCCGACGAAGCACTTGTTCGCGAGGAGGGCCGGATCATTGGGCAGGACGGGGACGGCGGAAGTGGTCGCGGTGACGACTATTTCGCTCTTTTCCAGCAATTCGGAGGTATCCCCGCACCGCGTACACGGTATGGAACGCCCCAGCATTTCCTTAAGCCCGTCGGCGAACGAATCGGCTTCCCCGCGATACGTATAGTACAGATATATATGCTCGATGCTTCGCACTGTGGAAACGAATAGGGCCAAATGCAACCCCTGCATCCCCGCCCCGACAATACCGAGCGTCCTGCTGCCGGGATTCGACAGATAGCGCACGGCAAGCCCTCCGGCCGCAGCGGTGCGTAGCGCCGTTATTTTCTTAGCGTCCATTATCGCGAGAATTTCTCCACTGTCCGGGTCCTTCCAAAGAACGACGCCATCAATCGTGGGTTTGCCCTTTTTATAGTTCTCAGGGAAGAAGGACAAAATTTTCGTGATCAACGCTCCCGGAGCAAAACAGGGCATATAGATCATCTTATTGCCTTCATGCGCGTAAAACGCGCGGTTGGGAATATAGCACGTCCCTTTGTCAAAAAGGATGTAAGCGTCCGAGACAGCCTCCATCACTTCATCCAATGTAATTGCGCGCATGATCTCGCCGCCATTCAGGAATAACATTTAAGCGCCTCCTTTTACTTTTGTGGTCTGCCGGAAGAGCGATAGACGACGGCCTCTTCCACTTCGCAGCGCCATATCGGGCAGGGGCTCTGGTCGGGCCAGCCTATATCCACATAGGTGACCACGTTGAAGTGATCCGGGATCGAGAAGTGCCTGACAAAGCGTTCGCGCATCACGTCCGAGAAGGTGAGCCAACATCCGCCCAATCCATAGGCGTGGACGGCCAGCACGATGTTCTGGGTCGCCGCGCCGCAATCCAGCAGGATGTTGAACTCGGGCATCAAGGGGTTCGCCTGGTAACAGCGCTTGTCCTGCATCACCACGATATGGATCGGCCCCCCCGGTACGTCGCTGCCCTCGAACAGCCCCGGCTCCGCGTCCTCGCGGATGACCATGTAACGGACCGACTGCAGGTTGCAGCCATGCGGCCCCCATAACCCCGCCTTCAGCACCTTGTCGATCAGTGCGTCGTCAACATGGCGCTTGAGGTTCCACTGGCGTATCGAGCGGCGCTCGTAGAGGACACAGTCGAAGGCCGCCTGTTCGTCCGGCGTCAGCCGCTTGGGCTCATAGGCGCTGAGATCCACCGGTTCCCCTGCGATGCGTTTTTTCGCAAACCCCAAAATCGTCGTGGCAAAGCGGTACTCGACCAGATCATGGGAGAAGCCGCGTTTGTCCCAGACGCGAAGCATCTTTTCAATCGTCGCGGTCTGGTCTGCGGGAAGCGGCGTATTGAAATACGCGCTCTCGTAAGTCGGAATCTCCATCGTGTGGTGACAGCGCTCTCGTGTCCTCGCCCTGAACTCGACCTCATCCAGCTCCATCAACTGTTCTTCGCTCAGGTCGAACAGGCGAATCAGTTCCTCCGGCGTCACACCGAACAGACGCGCCAGATCCTCGCTCACCGAATCCTTCTTTGTTTCATCGCTCATTCCGACATCTCCTCTCGATTCTTCATCTTTTTCCCCACGGACATTCATAACCGGATCACAGTCGGGACGTGTTTCGCGTAACTCAAAAAATCCTTGACTATCCGAACCGTTTCGATTTTCATATAGCCGGTATTCGTCCCGTCGCTGCATCCGTACCATTCCTCATTGACTACGTCTTTGTCGAACACGACGCGCACTTTCCGATCCGCGTCCAGCAAAACGCTGAAAACTGTCGCGGCTCCTATCTTCGTCCCGAGCATCCCCTCCATCATCTCTATGGGCGCGAAGGACACGCGTGAAACGCCCAAAGCGGCGGAAAATTCCCTGGACTTGAACGGTTTGCCACCGCAGGTGACAAACAGGTAAAACTCCGTCCGCTGCTGGTTGCAAAGAAACAAAGTTTTTACCATTTTCATATCCAGCTTTTGATTGACCTGAACGCAGTCTTCCATCGTGACTATTTCGTCGGTTTCGACGCGCTGAAACGGAATTTGCAGTGATTTCAACGTCTCATACGTTTTCTCCTGCAACTGTGACAGAAAGCGGTCTGGAGCGATAGTCAGTATGCCGCTTATATAAAGCATGATTTCTCCCTTCGGCAACATTTGACGCGTTTTCCCCGCGCTCATCATCGATACGGCCGCGCGGCCCAATAAAAACATCCATACCACGAGCGAACGCGGCCACTGATTCACCTCATTCCGACCTTCAAATCAAATAAACCTCAATATTGATTTGAAACCGAAACCACGATGCGCTTGCTATTCACTTTTACTGATGTTTTAACTATCGATACTTTATCATTTTTCAACATACAAATATAGTCAATGAATTTGAATTTAAAATTCGATATAATTGAATAATGATAGCGCCATTTCGTGATAACATATAAATCAAATCGATGATTCCTAGAAAATGATTTATCCAAATTGAACCTGTCAGGGGGCCTATGAAATGGATTTGAAGTATCTGACCACGATAAAGACGATTTTAGAAACGGGTACTTTCCAGAAAGCCGCCAACAGATTGAATTACACGCAGTCCACAGTCACCTTCCAAATACAGCAGCTGGAACAGGAATTATCCCTGAAGCTTTTTGAGAGGATCGGGAGGCGTATGGTCTTGACTGAAGCAGGACGCGAAATTCTTCCATATATTGATGCCGTTCTCGAATCGGTGAACCGGCTCGGCAACTTCGGAAAAGAGGACCAGGAGCTTCGTGGCGTACTGAAACTGGCGATGCCGGAAACCATATTGACATACAAAAGCCAGCCGATCCTGAAAGCGTTCAGGGAGCAGGCCCCACAGGTAAAATTGCTTGTGCGTTCCCAAAATTGCTATCTGACGCGAAATCAAATATTGAACGGCGATATTGACATCGCCATCCATTACGGAGTTGAGGGATACAACGCAATGGTTGTCACGAAAAAGCTCGCGGATTTCGGGCAAGCACTGGTCGCTTCACCCGATTTAGCCGGGGATCAGCACGATTTCATCACTCCAAACCAGAGGAAAACAGTCTCTTTGATCAGCAACGACAAAAATTGCATATCCCAGGAGATATTCGATCAATACCTGAGAGATCGCAAAATCTACATCGAGAATGTCATAGAGCTGTGGAGCATAGAGGCGATTAAACGCAGCGTCGTCAGCGACCTCGGCGTGGCGTTTCTGCCATATTTCGCGGTGGAGGAGGAATTGAAAAGCGGGAAATTGATCGAACTGCCCACGAACTTAAAACAAAAAAATATCTCGGCAATCTGCGCCTATCATAAAAATAAATGGGTCAG
>JAISXR010000095.1 GCA_031270375.1 Synergistaceae bacterium
CTCTCATACGATACGCTCCGCAAGCTCGGACATATCGAGCCGCAGGACGGTTGGCGGCTATCGCTCGGCGGTACGGCGATGCTGGCGTTGACGCATTTGATTGAACGGCAGAAGTTCAAACAGCCTATCGCCCACTGCGTCGTCTGCACTGACCGCGACACGGCGGGAGACTTGGTCTTTTCGGAAATTTCCGAGAAGCTGACAATCCGCGTGTCGAGGTCTATCCCGGTCGGTAAGGACTGGAACGAAACCCTGCAACAAATCAGAAACGAGGTGAAACTATTGGAATATGCAGGAAATTACATTCACAAAAAAGCGGACTTCATGGGGAAGATTGATAAATTAAAGTCCAAAGCTGCGGCGCAGGAACCCGTCGCGCCGAATCCGTACAAATCGCGCGACGGCTTGGAATAACGGGAGGTGATTAGAATTGCAGGAACAAATTAACGACAAGACCGTCGCCCTGTCGGTCAAAGCGGCGAAAATCACAGGGCGGCTTCTCGCTAAGGCAATGCAGGATTTCCTTAAAAAAGCGCGGGAACCTACTTACAAGAAAGGCAAGCAGAGTATCAAGTCGCTGACGAAACAGGGCGCGAGCCTGTCAAACATTGAGATAACCGGCGACAATATCGGCGATTTTAAGCGCATAGCTCGCAAGTACAACGTTGACTTCGCGCTCAAACGCGACGATGCGGAATCGCCCCCAAAATGGCTTGTGTTCTTCAAGGCAAAGGACGCCGACGCATTGACCGCCGCGTTTAAGGAATACACGCAGACGAAGCTGAAAGTCAAAGAGAAACCCAGACCGAACTTCCTCGCGAAGATTCAACGGTTAAGGCAAAAGGCGAAGGAACTTGCCGCCCCCGTTAAGCACAGGACAAAGGGGGAACACGAATTATGATAGACGCCCAAAAGGTAAAACGGTTCGTGCTTCCGAATTTGCCGTATGTATTTCTATGGTGGTTTTTCGCGAAAGTGGGCGAGGCTTACCGCTTGTCGCCGGGGCGCGATACGCTTCAAAAGCTGATAGGAACGGTAAGCGCGCTGAATACGGCGTTCGCCCATCCCTTCCCCACGCTCGACTTATTTGACATAGCAGTCGGACTTGTCGGCGCGGCGGTCATATATTGCGCGGTGCTTTACAAAAAGCATAACCGCAAGAAATGGAGAAAAGACATCGAGTATGGTTCGGCTCGCTGGGGAAATAAAAATGACATCGCGCCGTTCGTTGACCCCGTTCCCGAAAGGAACGTGATTCTGACGGCGACAGAGAGCCTTATGCTGAACGGCAGGCCGAAAAACCCGAAACACGCGAGGAACAAAAATGTGCTGATAATCGGCGGTTCCGGCTCCGGCAAGACGCGCTTCTGGTTGAAGCCGAATCTCATGCAAATGCACAGTTCATATGTCGTCACAGACCCAAAAGGTACGGTTTTAATTGAGACCGGCAAGATGCTCCAGCGCGGCGGGTACGAGATTAAAGTGTTAAACACAATCGACTTTAAAAAGTCGCTTCACTACAATCCCTTCAACTACATCCGCTCAGAAAAGGACATCTTAAAGTTTGTCACCGCTTTAATCGCCAACACAAAAGGCGAGGGAAAAGCCTCAGACGATTTTTGGGTCAAGGCCGAAACGCTCTTGTATTGCGCTCTTGTGGGCGCGATACACTTTGAAGCCCCACCAAGCCAGCAGAATATGAACACGCTGGTCGAGCTTATCAACTCAATGGAAACCCGCGAGGACGACGAAAATTTCAAGAACGCGGTGGATTACTACTTTGAGGAATTGGAGAACGGCAATGAGGAAGAAGGGCTTCCCCCAAAGCCGGATTGCTTCGCCGTGCGCCAGTACAAAAAGTACAAATTGGCGGCGGGCAAAACCGCGAAATCCATTTTGATAAGCTGCGGCGCGAGGCTTGCCGTGTTCGACATCAAAGAACTCCGGGAATTGATGAGCTTCGATGAGATGGAGCTTGACACCATCGGCGATAAGAAAACGGCGCTGTTCATTATAATATCGGACACCGACGACAGTTTCTCGTTTATCGCCGCGCTGATGTACAGCCAGTTGTTCAACCTCTTATGCGACCACGCCGACAACGATTGCGGCGGCCGCCTGCCGATTCACGTCCGCTGCCTACTCGACGAGTTCGCCAATATAGGCCAGATTCCGAAATTTGAGAAACTTATCGCCACGATACGTTCCCGCGAAATCAGCGCGTGCGTGATTTTACAGGCGCAGAGCCAGTTGAAGTCCATTTACAAGGACAACGCAGAAACGATTATCGGCAACTGCGACGCGACATTGTTTCTCGGAGGCAAGGAAAAAACGACTTTGAAAGATATGTCGGAGTCGCTCGGAAAGGAGACGATTTACCTTCTAAACAACAGCGTCAGCAAGGGAAACTCCCCGTCTTTCAGCCAAAACCAACAGAAGCTCGGCAAAGAATTGATGTCGATTGACGAGCTTTCGGTCATGGACGGCGGCAAGTGTATCCTGCAAGTCCGAGGCGTCAGACCGTTCCTGTCCGACAAATACGATATAACGAAGCACAAAAACTATCGTCTGTTGTCGGACTCGAACCCCAAAAACGCTTTTGACATTGAGAAGTTTGTCAGCACCCGCCTGAAAGTCAAGCCGGACGAGGAATACACGCATCACGAGTACGTCGAAGCGGACGAGGAAATGCCGCAAGCCGCGTACAACGATTTTCAGCAGCCGGGAAACGACGAAGAAACCCCGGACAGCAACGACCACGACTTCGAGGAAGAAGATTTAACCCCGTTTTAATCAATCAAATCGCGCATTGAGCCGTTCTCTCCCGCTGCGGAGGGGGCGGCTTTTTGTATTTTTCACAAAAAAATTAAGGAGGCGAAAAGTCAATGAACGAATTGACAATCATCAAGCTGGACGGCTGCGCGTATATCGACAGCCGCGAAGTGGCCGTTTTTATCGGCAAAGACCACAGGAATCTGCTTCGGGATATTCGCGAGTACTGCGAAATTCTGCGGAAGTCCAATGAGCTCAAATTTGAGCTCATTAACTTTTTCGTTGAGAGCAGCTACGTTGACGCCCGCAGACGCGAGAAATCGTGCTTCCTGCTCACCAAGCAGGGCTGCGAACTCTGCGCCAACAAGCTCTCCGGCGTTAAGGGCGTGCTGTTCACCGCCGCCTATGTCGCCAAATTCAACGCTATGGA
>JAISXR010000108.1 GCA_031270375.1 Synergistaceae bacterium
CCGGCGCACAGAATTCCGCTCTTGCCGATAGCCCGCCCCGGCGGTTTGCCGGTGAGCCCGAAAGAGGATTTCGCGAGGGCCGTCAGAAAGCTCAAGCCCGAAAAAATATCGATCGAGGAGCATCTCGCGGGACGAGAAGCGGAGAAGCGGACGGGTCCCGACAAAGCGGAGAGCGGGGAGGCCGCCTTTCCGAATAAGCACGGAAAAAAGCGCGCCGCCGCCGCGCCCGGACAGACGCCTCACGCGGAGCGGGAGAAGCCGCGCCCCAAGGGCGCGAAGACGCGGGAGCCGCATGAAAACCGGGACAAGCACAGCCGGCGTCCGCGTCCGGGAGGTATCGGGGGGACCCCGTCTCCCTGAGCGATTCAAAGGAGGGTTGCAGAGGTGGCCTTTTTCGCGAAGCTGAAAGAAAGCCTGAAGGGTGTGAAAGAACGCTGGAGCGGGGGAATCGCGTCGCTCTTTACCGGCGAGCCTTTCGATCCGGCCTTCTGGGAGGAACTCGAAGAGCGGTTGATCGCCGGCGATGTCGGAATCGCGCTTTCCGAGCGCATTGTCGGGGATATGAAAAGCGAGGCGAAAAAACGCGGCGTTTCGACGAAGGCCGGGCTCAAAGATGTCTTCGTGTCGATGATTTCCGACCGGCTCTCGGCCGTCGAGGGAATGGGGCAGCCTTTTGTCTGTGCTTCTGCCTGTGCCTCTGCCGCCGCGCCGCCCCTCGTCCTGCTGATGGTCGGCGTCAACGGCAGCGGGAAAACGACATCCGCGGGGAAGCTGGCCATGCAGTTTTTACGTCAGGGCAAAAAAGTCGTTCTGGCCGCCGCGGACACGTTTCGCGCCGCGGCGACGGAGCAGTTGCAGATATGGGGGGAGCGAGCCGGGGTGAGGGTCGTCGCTCAGAAGCAGGGGAGCGATTCGGCCGCCGTCGCCTTCGACGCCTGGCAGGCGGCCCGCGCCTCGTCCGCGGACCTGCTGATCGTCGATACGGCGGGGAGGCTGCACGCCAAGCACAATTTAATGGAAGAACTGCAAAAAATTTACCGCGTCCTGGAGCGGGAGGCCGGACCGGACCGCATTCGCGTCGTTCTGGTTTTGGACGCGGTGACGGGTCAGAACGGCATCGCGCAGGCGATGACTTTCAATAAAATCTTGCCTCTGTCCGCGGTGATCCTCGCGAAATACGACAACACCGCAAAGGGGGGTATCGTGCTTTCCATCGCCTGCGACCTGAAAATCCCCATACGCTACATCGGTCTGGGAGAGGGGATGGAAGACCTGAGCCCCTTCGACCCCCGCGAATTCGCGCTGGCCCTGATGGACGACGGCGCCGTAGGAGGTGAGGGGCGGTGAACGTCTTCAGCGAACAGGCGCTCAAGTTTCTGACCCCGGACTCGGATCTGACCGAGATGCTCCGCACGATGTACCGCGCGGGGGTGGACTATTGCGTCATGCTTCCCTCCTGGAATTTCAGGGATTACGTCGTTTTCACCAAAGACCAGCTCGTGCTGCTGATTGAGCGGGACAGCCCGAACATCCGGGTCTCCGACATTCCCAAGCTGGCGGCGGAGGGGGCTTTCAAGCCGCTGATTTTTTCGGACAAGCCCGCCGTGCCGGACGCCGACATAGACCCCGACGCGCTGCAAGTCCTGTTTATCGAAGACGAGCAGGCCGGGCTGTCCTCTTTGAGAGAGGCGCTCGCGTCCCGCGATCCAGACTTTCCGGCGTGGTGGGAAGCGCCCGTGCCCTTCGTGATGCACAGGCGAAGGAGGACTTATTCCAACTCCGCGGCGAAGCGGACGTTCGGCGGGGAGCTGGAGGAACTGCCCCGCGACCTTCCCGAAAAGGACGAATTTCTCGTGCGCCTGGAGGGTTTCGACGTGGAGAGCGGTCAGGGCAAAGTTCCGCGCTCCCTGATGTTCCGCCGGCTGGAAGGCGATATTTTCACTCTTGAGGACTGGACCGGCGACGTTTTGGCGGCGGCGGACATCTCCTGGTGGGCGGCTGTCGGCAAGGCGTGGATCGCGATACTCGACAAAGGGAAGCGCGTGTATCGCCGTTATGAAAAAGCGGAGGTCGAGGCGATGGACGCGGAGGATCTGGCGGCTCTTTCCGCCGAGAACACGTTGATCCCCTGCGAATGGGAGGACGGAATTTTGGGGTACCTCTGCGTCAAGAAGAGATCGCTTAAAAAGAAGAGCTTAGAAACGGCGAAGATAGAGAAGACGGAAAAGGAGAAAGCGAAGGCGAAAGCGAGCCGGACGGAGCCCCGAAAGCCTTCCCGCCCGGCCAGCCCGGCCAAAAAACGTTCCGGCTCCGCGCCCGCGGAGAAAGCGGAGAAAACGCCGCGGGAGAACGCGGTGTTGGAGGCTCTGGGGCCTCAGGCGATGGGGCTTCTGGCGCCGGGCAGGGAAGGAAATGCGAGGGAAGGAAACGCGAGGGGAGGAAATGCCTGAGCCTCGTGTGAAGTTGATTGCGGGTGTGCTTTATCCGTCCGGGGAGAGCTTCGACGGTTTCGACTGGTTTGCCTGGACGGTCGAGGAAGTGAGGGCTTTTTGGGGTGTCCCGGAGTTCGTGAGCGGGCCCGTGCCGTTTACGAAGACGGACTACTATCGCGGTATTGCCCCGAACCTTTCCCGGCGTTTCGTCTGTTTCGGGGGGCTTTTCGACGCCGGGGGCCTGCCGGATTGGAAGAGGTCCGCCATTGCCGTCGAGGCGAAGAGCCGGACGCCCCGTATCGTCAACATCGATCCGGGGTATGTCGATGGGGCCCGTCTGATTCTGGCTTCGACCAAGGACCACGCGCACCGTGTTTATCTGCGTGACGGCATTTTTGCTGAGGTGACGATGCGTTTTCGGTTCGGGAAGTGGGTGCCGTTCGATTACACTTTCCCCGATTTCGCGAGCGGCGCCTACGACGAATTTTTATCGGCCGCGCGCGTCTCCTGGCTTAAACGCTGACGAAGAAAGTCAATAATTTTGGATTTGCGGAACGAACGGAGGTGAGCGCGATGTCCGTGGCAGAAAGAGCGATTTCATACGAGCCGGCTATGCTCGAAGAGAAATCTGAATTCGCCTTAAAAACAACCCGCATCAACAACCGCCGCTATCTCGGAAACAAGTATAAGCTGCTGTCGTTCATCAAGTCAGTGGTCGCGGAAAGTTGCGAAGGCGTGAACTCCGTCGCGGACATTTTCGCGGGAACGGGCGCGGTGGCGTCGGCTTTCACGGACAAACGGCTGATCACCAACGATAACCTTTACAGTAACTATATCTGCCATCTCGCGTGGTTCAGTCCGCAATCGTACTCGCGTGAGAAGATAAAGCGGCTTGTCGCATACTATAACGGACTTTGTGTGACGGGCGACAACTATATGAGCGACAATTTCGCGGACACGTTTTTCAGCCGCGCCGATTGCCGCAAAATCGGCTTTATCCGCGAAGATGTTGAAACGCGCTTCGCGCTCGGCGAAATCAACGAGCGCGAGCGGGCTTTACTGATAACCTCGCTCCTTTATGCCTCCGACAAAATCGCCAATACCTGCGGACATTATGATGCTTTTCGGCAGGGAGTGAAAATTGACAGATGTCTTGAACTTTCCGTGCCGTTGCCGGCTGACAGTCTGAACAGTGGAAACCGCTGCTATAACGAAGATACAAACGAGCTTATCAAACGCGTTTCAGCGGATTTGGTATACATTGACCCGCCGTATAACTCGCGGCAGTATTGTGACGCTTATCATCTCTTGGAGAACATAGCGCGGTGGGAGAAGCCGAAAGTTTCCGGCGTCGCCCGGAAGATGGACAGGACGAATCTGAAAAGCGATTACTGCACAAACAAAGCGGCGGCGGCGTTTGAAGATTTGATTGCGAACGTCAGCGCCCGTTATATACTGCTGTCGTATAACAATATGGCGCAAAAGGGTAATGGTCGCTCCAACGCCAAAATCAGCGATGCGGACATTATGCGAATCCTCTCGGCTAAGGGCGAGGTCAAAGTCTTCACGCGGGATTACAAACCCTTTTCGGCGGGCAAATCCGATATCTATGAGCACGCGGAACGGCTTTTCTTTTGTATCTGCAAACAGAAAGAGCGCCCGATCATTCAATCGCCGCTGAACTACACGGGCGGTAAATTCAAGTTGCTCAATCAGATTCTGCCGTATTTTCCTGATCGGATTGACACGTTTATCGACCTGTTTTGCGGCGGGTGCAATGTGGGGGTCAATGTCAACGCGGGACGAGTGATTTTTAACGACAACAGCCCGCACTTGCTTTGCCTGTACAACGCATTCAAAAATCTTGGCAAATCAACCGTTCTTCAAATGATTGAAGATTTCATCGCGCAATACGGGCTTTCACGCTCAACGAAGAACGGTTACGACTTTTACGGTTGCGAAAGCTCGGCAGGGCTTGGAGATTTCAACCGTAAACCCTTTCTGCGCTTGCGTGAAGACTTCAATAAGAAAAATGTGGACTATAAATATTACATCATGCTCTATGTTTTAATTGTCTATGCCTTCAATAATCAGATTCGCTTCAACGCAAAGGGCAAGTTTAATCTGCCTGTCGGCAAGCGTGATTTTAACGATAAAATGAAGTCGAAATTATGCGCGTTTCTCGACCGCTTGAGTGAGGGGAATTATATTTTTTCCTGCCTTGATTTTCGCGAGGTCGATACCGCCGCCCTGACCGAAAACAGCCTTGTGTACTGTGACCCGCCGTATTTGATTGCCTGCGCGACGTACAACGAACGGAACAGTTGGAATGAACGATGCGAGCACAGTTTGTATGCTGTGCTTGACGCGCTGGATACGCGAAATATTAAGTTTGCTTTGTCAAATGTCGTCAGCAGCAAAGGAAAAACAAACACGATCCTTGCGAAATGGTTAAGTCAGCGAAACTACCGAACGATTCACCTCAATTACAGCTATTCGAATTCAAATTATCATACGAAAGACAAGACACAATCGACCGACGAAGTGCTGATTGTAAACTATTGAGGGGGAAGTGCCGTGCCGAGATTTCCGTTCAAAAGCTACTGTTGGGCTGTCGGAACTACAAGTTTCCGAACGATCGATTTTAATGTGCGAATCGAGCGGCAGCTTGCCTTGCTTGACGAATTTTGGGCGTCGTCGGAAAATGCGGGTCTGGAGTGGAGTGGGAATCGTGTTTTGCAGGAACGATACTACCGCTTTATGCAAAAACACGGTTTCGTTGACGGTGATGCCGCGCGTCCAGATAAAGATGCCCGCGAAAAAACTTCGGGATTGACCGCGATTGGCCTGATAGACAGCAAACGTAAGCCAACGCCTGCGGGAACGGCCTTGCTCGATATTTCTCGGCGCGGAGATTTCAATCGCGATAACCTGCTTCAAATACCTGCTGACAGCCTTATTTACCTGAAACAGCTCCTCAAAACGAGCAACGACGTCGGCGGTAGTATTGTTCGCCCGTTTGTCGTGACGGCGTATGCGCTATTGAGGCTTGAACATCTCACCGACGACGAATTTACCTATCTTCTTCCGCTGTGCGTTACTCGCGAAAGCACGGAAACGATCATCGACGCGATTGAGAATCTGCGCAGCGGTAACGACAGTATCGACGCCGTTATAACGTCGCGGATTATGGCAATGGACAATTATAAGGCAGCCTTGAACTATTTCCTCACTGAGCGCGTAACCGAAAGTGTGATTACCACCATCGGAATGAATCGCAAGAGCGGCAGAGCAGGCAAAAAGGCGTATGACAAGCCGTACTTCCCGTTCTATGAAACACTCCGCGATATTGCGTTAAACCGCAATGGCGAAGCTGTGTTGAAATTGTATGAACAGAGCCATAAAATCAGGAATCAGCCGGGTACGCTGTGGCGGCAATATCTGTTCCGTACAACCGCTCGGCGCAGATTGGAGTGTGATGGTCTGGCGGCATTGAATGATGTTCCGTTGCTCTACTCTTCAAACGAAAATGAGTTTAAGCGGCTGTTTTTCGAGCAGATGCACCTGTTCAAAGTGCGCGCGAATTTGAACGACTACGCTGACCTCAACCGCCGCTATTTTAAGACTACCGATACGGTCATATTCGTTGATGGCAAGATAGAACTTGACATGTTCCCGCGCTGTTGGATGCATTCCGCCTCTGATGATTTGTTGAGCATCGCGTTCACGCCCGCGGACAATCTCGCGGAGAATGTTGATTTGTCCGACATCTCCGCGTTCCTTGCGATTGATGAACAGTTGCTTTACGTCAACCTGCGACAACTTTACGGTGTTGTGGCAGCGACCGCCGCCGAGGCGGGCAAAGTGATCAATGACAGGCGTTATGAACGTTTCAACGCGCTTATTGATGCGCGTTTTGACCGAAGCGTGTTGATAGATTTGTTCGGCAATTTTGAGCGGCGTGAAGACGACGCTATCCGGCAGGCTGTAACGAATAACGCTGATATTCCGACAATTTTTGAGTACGTCGTCGGTATCGCTTGGTATCTTATCAGCGACCGTCGCGGCGATGTATTGAGCTATATGAACCTGTCGCTCGAAGCGGATTTGTTGCCGCGGACTCACGCGGTGGGCGGTAGTGCCGATATCGAGTATGTTTATACACGCTCCGCCGCTTACCCGGCGCACACGCTTTTGATTGAAGCAACGCTCGCGGACGGGACCAATCAACGGAGGATGGAGATGGAACCGGTGAGCCGTCATACCGGCGAATATATCCTGTCGCACGGCGACACAAACGCATATTGTCTGTTTGTGTCTACATTTCTGAATCGTAACGTGATCAGCGATTTCCGCAATCGCCGAACGTATAAATATTACGGCCTGCACGAGAAATTCGTTGAGGGTTTGAAGATATTAGTGCTTGCCACGCCCGAACTGCGAATAATATTGGAACATGGCATCGGCTATGATATGCTGTACTCGCTGTTTGAATCCGCCTATCGTTCGGACGAGCCTGTACCGTCGTGGTACGAGAAGGAAGTGGTGGAGAAATTATATCGCGATATAAATTACGGAGATGACGCATGAACAGCGTGCTGCGCCTTTGTCTTTCATGTCGTTTTTCGATTTTGTGAGGAGGAATTTTTTATGATCGATCGTTACACGACCCCCGCGATATCCCGGATATGGAGCGACGAAAACCGTTTTGCCGTGATGCTGCAAGTGGAACTCGCGGCGTGCAGGGCCTGGAAGGAGGAGGGGCGAATCCCGGCCGAGGCG
>JAISXR010000143.1 GCA_031270375.1 Synergistaceae bacterium
CTGATAAAAATTCAAAAACAAAAGTGGATTAATCAACAAATCTGGTGATGTATTGCTTGTGCTTTCTCTAAAAGATGTAACGCCAGAAATCGGCGAAAATTTAATCACTGAAATAAGCGAAAAAAATACGGTTTCATTGATATTTTTTGAGTGGTTTTATGGCTGTTTGGAGGTCGACTCGATGGCTAAATATCTTATGGGGATAGACAATGGTTCCACTATGATCAAGGTGGGTGTTTTCAGCCTCCGAGGCGAGGAGATTGCGGTCGGAACCGCTAAATGCGAGATGACGAGCCCCAGGTCGGGCTGGTCCGAGAGGGACATGGACGGCATCTGGGAGGCAAACGTAAAAGCCATTCGGGACGCCGTTTCCAAAGCGGGCGCCGACCCTTCGGACATAGTTGCCATATCCCTCACTGGACACGGCAACGGGGGCCACTTCGTGGACGAGCGCGGCGGTGGCGTGAGAAACTCGGTCGAGTCACTCGACAACCGCGGGCAGTCTTACGCCGACAGATGGATATCCGACGGAACTTTCAAAAAAATCCACCCGCGCGGTTTGCAGGCCCTCTGGCCCGCCCTGTCGGTCTGCGTGTTTGCGTGGTTCCGCGACAACGAACCCGAGACGCTGGCGCGCACGAAGTGGATACTGAACGTCAAGGATTACGTCAGGATGAAACTCACCGGCGAGGCGTGGCTCGAATACTCGGACTCGAGCGGGGCGGGCTTTGTGGACACGAGCGCCGGCGTGATCGCCCCAGCGATGCTCGCGGATATGGGGCTCGATGGATTCGAAAAATATTTTCCTCCGATGAAATACGCCACCGACCAATGCGGCACGGTGACAGAAGCGGCGGCGCGCGAGACGGGGCTTGCGGCGGGTACGCCAGTTGCGGCCGGGTGTTACGACATAGACACGGCCGCCCTCGCGTCGGGCGTCACGGACGAGTCGTACCTCAACGTGATAGTCGGCTCGTGGGCGAATAACCAGCTTGTCTCGAAGATCCCTATAATCTCAGAAGACATGTTCAGCACCACGATATTCGCCATCGAGGGATATCATCTGATGCTCGAGGGAAGCCCGTGCGGCGCGGTCAACCTCGAATGGTTCACTGAGAACCTGCTGTCCGCCGAAAAAGCCGCCCTTGCGGCTGAGGGAAAAAGCGTGTACGACATCTGCAACGCCGCGGTCGCCGAGACGCGCCCAGACGAAAGCGACGCCGTATTTCTGCCTTTCCTTTACGGAAGCGGCGCGGCGTCCGGTCTTAAAGGCGCTTTCTTTGGCATTGAAGGCTGGCATACGAGGAAACACCTCATCCGCGCGGTGTACGAGGGAGTCTGTTTCTCGCACAAGTGGCACATCGACAGGCTGGCCGGATACGGCCCGCTTCCGGGCGCCGCCAGGATAGCGGGAGGCGCCGCGCGGACGAAAGTATGGCTTCAGATGTTCGCCGATGTACTCAATATGCCGATAGAGACCACGATGTCGAGCGAGCTGGGAACCCTCGGGGCCGCGATGTGCGCGAGCGTGTGCGCCGGAGTGTACGGCAGCCTTCCCGACGCGGTGCGCGGCATGGTGCGAGTGAAGGACAGAATAGAGCCCAATCCGTCCGACGCGGCGATATACGCCGTGAAATACGCGAACTACCTCCGCGCCATAGAGGCTGCGCGGCTGTATCACGGAGCGTAGGTGGGCGGAAACACGCCAGGCGCGGACAGGGCGTGGAGGCCGAGAATACGGCGTTTCGCGGTCTCAGGCGTGTTCGCCGCGTTACTTGTGGCGGCGGCTTTTTTTGTGTACGCCGCGCGGGGGTGCGTCGACCTCGAAGACGAATCATGGCCGGTCGAAATGGCCGGACGCGATATTGCTCTCTACGGCATGGAATTTCCACTCAACGCGGCATTTTCGTACGGCGGCGACGGATGCCGTCTCAGGGTGACCTACATCACGCGAGAAAAACTCTCCGACATAAAGGCCCATTACATGAAAGCGCTCGACTCTCCCGAAGAGACGGGGCTCAACAACATCGCGAGCTTTTCTCTCAAAGGCTCGCTAAAAGGCAGGGGCGTCTCGGTGCGGAATTATTTCTCCGAACTGGCGCATATCGTGACGGTCGAAATAGAACAGAGGGGGCGCGTCGCGGAGAGCATAAAAAAACGCGTCGTTTCCGCTTTCCCCGAACGCGAACTCGCGGAGAACAGCCGCGTTTTACCCTTCACCGCGTCAGAGGCTGTCGACGGTTATGTGCTTTACAACTACGACACGTTCGCGACCGACAGCTACACGGGCACCCCGATTTTCTCGCGGAGATACGGATACCACGGCACATCGGCAGACCTGTCCGCGGAGATAGAGGCGCTGGGCACATTTTACGCCGGTGCGTCGCAGGCGGTTATAGAGGACGACAGCGCGTTAATAAAGGATAACGGTTACCTGTATACGATCATGCCATTCGAACGCGACGGACAGGTCTACACCGTAATCACCGCGCAGCGGATACCGGAGAAAAAATAGCGGGCGATAACGGCAGCCGGCAGACTGCCTGAGCCCTGAGTGTTGAAGATGCGATGGTATAAATTATATCCTTGTCATTCAACGGAAAGTGAAATATTATGGCTGTCAGGGTGTAAAAATTGGAGGCGAAAACTCGGGTAAAGTATTTTGTGCGGACGCCGGCGCCTTCGGTTTTCGGGCTCAATGGCCGAGGGTAGGAGATTCTTCGCGCGGCGGGATATGCTGCTCGTACTATGCGCGGCAGTCATGTCGTGCGCTCTTTACCTCTATGCCGTGCGAGGGAGCGGGGGATCATACGCTGAAGTCGTTGTTGGCGGCGAGGTGGTTGAAGTGCTTTCTCTGGGCGAAAACAGAGTTTACTCTCCTCCCGGATTGCCGGCGGTGCGTATCGCCGTCCGCGACGGCGCAGTGGGGTTTGTGGCTTCCGACTGCCCGGACAAGGTGTGCGTCCACTCCGGTTTTTTGTCCCTGCGCGGGCAGTCCGCCGTCTGTCTCCCCAACCGCGTCACCGTGAGGGTCGCGGCAGGGGAGGGAGAAACGCTCGACAGCATCACATATTGAAGGAGACGCAGGTTGAAAAGACTCGCCGCAAGGGAAATTGCCTTTTATGCGCTCATGCTGTCTATGATATTCGTGCTCGCGGCGATTGAAGGGCTGCTTCCGCCCCTGCCCATGCATATGCGTTTCGGACTGTCGAACGTCGTGACAATGTACGCGCTTTTCTTCGTCGGCAGGCGGTCCGCTTTCGCGCTCGCGGCGATGAAATCGGTCTTCGTACTGCTGACGAGAGGCCCGGTGGCGTGTATGCTGAGCTTCTGCGGCGGGATGTTCTCATTGCTGGCGATCGCGCTCATCGCCGCCGTCATGCCCGGAGCTTCGTACTTCATCCTGAGCATAGCCGGGGCAGTCACGCACAATCTGGCGCAGCTCGCCGCGGCGTCGGCGCTCGTGTCAACCAACCTCATGCTCTTTTATCTTCCAGTTATGACGGCCGCCGCCATTCCGGCCGGCAGTGTCACAGCCCTGCTGCTTCGGGCCGTGATACCCGCGCTTAAAAGCATAGGGGCAGGGGGAGAAAAAACCGGGGCCTCGCGGACATGCGTGTGAAAACGGCGCGGGCTGCCATAGCCGCGCGCGTCCTAATATTTCAAGCCGAATATGGGGTGGAAGAAGCGCTCGTCGTGCAGGTAGAGCGCTTGTTTTTCGAGCGCTTCGCGAGCCGATTCGCCCATGTGGACGACTAAGGACGACGTGAGCAGATGCACCAGAAATACCGGGCCTATTATGCTGCTGCCGAACGTCGGGCTGGCAGCTGACACGAAAAACGACAGCGACGCGTAGCGGCAGACGGGCGCCGCGGGGCTGTCGGTGATCGTGACAATTTTCGCTCCCCGGGCGTGTCCTTCGGCAATGGCCTCGGTGACGTCGACGGCGTAACTGGGCATCTCGCAGACCATTATCAGGCTGTCCTCGGACACGCCGCGTATCTGTTCGGCTATAGAGAGGCTGCCTCTTTTCATGAAGACCGACGGCAGACCCATGACGCAGAACCTCATGTAAGCCAGTTCCATGACGATGGCCGAAATTCCCCAGCCGACGAACGCGTTGAGTCTCGAATTTTCGACGATGCGGCAAAACTCCTCCACCTTGGTCATATCGGTCTGCGTCCATGTATCCTCGACATTCGCGTGCTCGACCCGCAATATCTTTCCCGGCAGCTCATCTTTCATGTCCACCGCCTTCACCAGAAGCGCGGCGGGATTCACCTGTTCGAGTATCGTTTTCTGTAGGCAGGCCTTCAACTCCGAGTAACCGTCGAAACCGAGCACTCGGGCCACCCTGACTAGCTGCGCCTTTGAAACCTGCAACTCGTCGGCGACTTCCCCTATGGATTTGAAAGCGGCTTGTCTCATATTGGACAGCAGATACGCCGTCACCCTTCTGGCTTTGTTGGGCAGGCCGGGAAGTTTCCGCAGCATTATATTCTGAAGATCGGTGCCCTCCATTCGCGACACTCCTTTTAAGCGTTATCCGTCGTCCGCGGCGTTTTTAATTGACGATACGTAATTTATAAATATTTTAATGATTATACTCCAAAATGTGACGCTGTTTATCAGAAAATGGCGCGCGTTTTTTTGATTGACATATATGTCCTTGACTGTATATTTATGAATATTATTCCAGATCCGGGAGGTTTTTAAATGAGTGAATTCACAGAGAAATCTCTCCTCTACGAAGGAAAAGCCAAGAAACTTTATTCGACGGACGATCAGAACACAGTTCTGATCGAGTACAAGGACAGCTTCACCGCGTTCAACGGAGAGAAACGCGCCGAGATGTCGGGCAAAGGCCGCCTCAACAACCTGATAAGCTCCGCGATATTCGATTATCTGGCGAAAAACGGCGTGCCGGTCCACTTCATCGAGCGCGTCGACGAAGTTCGTCAGCTTGCGGCGCGCGTGAAGATATTTCCCCTAGAGGTCGTGGTTCGCAATATCACCACCGGCTCCATAGTGAAGCGCCTCGGGATCGCGGAGGGGACGAAGCTGCCGCGTCCGCTCCTTGAGTTTTACTACAAGGACGACGCCCTTGGAGACCCGCTCGTCACCGAAGATCACGCGTTGCTGTTCGGATGGGCGACAGAAGCCGATTTAAAAACGATAAAGGAGATTACCTTCCGCGTCAACGACTTTCTGAAAAGCCTCTTCGACTCCATCGAAATAGTGCTGGTCGATTTCAAGCTGGAGTTTGGGCGCGACAGCGGCGGCAAACTGCTCCTTGCGGACGAGATATCGCCGGACACGTGCAGGTTCTGGGACGTGCTTACGGGGGACCGCCTGGACAAGGACCGTTTCCGCAAAAATCTGGGCAATGTGCTCGACGCATACGAGGAAATCTGGCGCAGGCTCTCCCGGACAGGCAAATAGCCCGTCATGAACTACAAAGAGGCGGGAGTCGACATCGATAGGGGCGACTCCTGGGTAGAGACGATCAAACGGCTCGTGGCGAGACGCGGCTCGATCCCCAGGGTGGGAATAGGCGGGTTCAGCGGAGCCATGAGCATCGGCGGCGGTCGCTCAATCGTGGCCTGTTGCGACGGAGTTGGCACCAAGGTCGAGATTGCCAGAGAAACCGGAATTTACAGGGGATTGGGGCAGGATCTCGTCGCCATGAGCGTGAACGACCTGGTGACCTGCGGCGCGACGCCGCTGTTCTTCCTTGATTATATAGCGTGCGGCGCTCTCGACGAATCGAGGATGGCATCGGTCATCGAGGGCGTCCTCGACGGATGCGAGGCGAGCAGCTGCGCCCTTCTGGGCGGGGAAACGGCGGAAATGCCGGGCGTGTACGCGCCGGATCGGTTCGACTTGGCCGGTTTCGCCGTCGGTCTGCTCGAAGACGGCCGCGCGGCGGACGGGCGCGGCATCGCGCCGGGAGACATCATTATCGGGCTGCCCAGCTCAGGGATACACAGCAACGGTTACAGCCTCGTGCGGAAAATATTGCGGGACCCCGGCGTTTCGGACTGCCACGGGCGGCAGATTGCCGCCCCTACGGGAGGTTCAGGCGTTTCGCTCGAGGGAAAACCTGTTTGGGGCGGCGGGGCCACGCTCGGCGAGATATTGATGCGCCCGACCAAAATTTACGCGCGTCCCGCTCTCGATGCGTCGTCCACCGGATATGTCAAAGGAATGGCCCACATCACCGGCGGAGGGATAGAATCGAACATCAACCGCGTGATGCCGGTCGGGCTCAGATGCGTGATGGATTATTCGTCGTGGGAGCGGCCGAAGGTGTTCGACTTCATCGCGGATTCGGGCGTCGGCGAGGCCGAAATGCGCCGCGTGTTCAACCTCGGCGTCGGATACGCGTTAGTGGTCTCGCCCTCGAATGCCGATACGGTCATAAACGCGCTCGAATCGGCGGGCGAAACGCCGTTCGAGGCCGGACGGGTGACGGAGGCGGCGTGAGCAGCGACATGAACGCGGACGAAAAACCCGGAATGGCGATAATGATATCTGGGACAGGCAGCAACATGGAGGCCATAATATCGGCCGCGAAGCGAGGTTCGCTCTCCGTCCGGCCCGTCCTGGTGGTTAGCGACAACCCGGACGCCCGCGGCCTCAAAAAAGCTAAATCAATGGGCGTCAAAACTCTCGCCGTTCCTTACGAAAGGGGAATCCCGAGAGAGGAGACCGAATCGGCGATCATCGGGGCCATAAAAGCCGAACGTGCGGAATGGATAGTACTCGCCGGATTCATGAAATTGCTGACGCCGCGTTTCGTCCAAGCCTTCCGAAACCGCATCGTGAACATCCACCCCGCGCTCCTGCCAGCGTTCCCTGGCGCGCACGCGATAAGGGACGCGATTGAGGCGAAAGCCGACATAACGGGTGTGACCGTCCATATGGTGGACGAACTGATGGATCACGGCACGATAATCGCGCGGGAAGAAGTCGCGATATTGCCGGGCGACACCGAGGAAACTCTCGCCGCGAGAATCCACGCGGTGGAGCACAGACTTTATCCGAGAACGCTTCAGCAACTGTTCCACGAGGATTTTTAAACGGTGAGCCTTGAAAGGGGTAGATTTAATGGAAAGGCCGAAAGCTCTTATATCGGTTTGGGGTAAGGAAGGGATAGTTGAACTCGCGCGGGCGCTGGCGGACGCGGGGTACGAGATAACGTCGAGTTCCGGGACGGCCGCTCACCTGCGCGCTAACGGCGTCGAAGTCACCGAGATACTGGACATAACCGGGGTGCCGTCGATCCTGGACGGCAGGGTCAAGACGCTTCATCCCAAGATAATGGGCGGCATACTCGCGCGCGCCGATTGCCCCGGCGACGAACGCGACAGGGAACAGTACGGAATACCCCTCATAGACATAGTCGTCTGCACGCTTTACCCCTTCGAGGAAACGGCGCGTAAAAACGCCTCCAGGGAAGAACTCATCGAGAAGATAGACATAGGCGGAGTGTCACTCATAAGGGCGGCCGCGAAAAATTTTGCCCGCGTCGCGGTAATCACGGATCCGGCCGATTACGAGCCGCTGATACGCGCCGTGAAAAACGGCGGCGTGTCCGAATCGTTCAGGCGCGACCTCGCGATAAAGGCGTTTCTCGCCACATCGCTCTACGACGCGACGATTCATGAAGGTCTCAAGGACGCGCTGGGATACTCGGGCGGCGAGGAGGACGAAATAGTCCTGCCGCTTCGCAAGGCCCAAAAATTGCGCTACGGCGAGAACCCATACCAGAGCGCGTCGCTCTATATGCCGACTTTGGCCGACGCGCCTTTTGTGCAGCACTCCGGCAAAGAATTGTCGTACAACAACCTGCTCGACCTCGACGCGCTCTTGAACGGCGGCGCCATATTCCGCGACGCGAACGCCTGCGTCGTAGTGAAGCACACCACCCCATGCGGCGTGGCCGAAGCCGAGGACGAGGCAGAAGCGTACAGGCGCGCGCTCGCCTGCGATCCCACATCCGCTTTCGGCGGCATAGTCGGGTTTACGGGGCGCGTCGATCTGCGCCTCGCGGAACTGATCTCGGAGCATTTTTACGAGATACTGGCGGCTCCCGAGATAACGCCCGAGGCGATAGAATTTCTGAAGTCGGCGAAACCCAATCTGCGCGTGCTCACGCTCACCGGCGTATACACGCCCAGAACCAGGGTGACAGGCAATAAGGCGGGTTTCCTGGTCCAGTCCGAAACACCGCCGCCACTGCCCTCGCAAGATGATGGGAAATGGGTGGGAACGGCGCGCGCCGACCTCTGGGACGACCTTGTCTTCGCCTGGAAGGTCGCCTGCCTCGCGAAGAGCAACGCGATAGTCATCGCCTCGAGCGGCGCTTCGGTGGGCATAGGGGGCGGATTCACCAACAGGGTCGACGCGGCGAAATACGCCATAGATATGGCGCAAGACCGTGCGCGCGGCGCGGTGATGGCGTCGGACGCCTTCTTTCCGTTCCCGGACACGGTGGAACTGGCGGCTAGCGCGGGAGTGGCCGCGATAATTCAGCCGGGCGGCTCGATCCGCGATAAAGAGGTGGAGGAACACGCCTTGGAGCTCGGCGTCAGCATGTTTGTCGGCGGTACCCGCACGTTCAGGCATTGACCGTGAAATCGCCTGCCGATACTCTGGTGCTGGGCGGCGGCGGACGCGAACACGCCATGGTTCGTATGCTGTCCGAATCGCGCGTGACGGGACGCATACACTGCGCGCCGGGAAACCCCGGGATCGCGGCCCTGGCCGAAACGCACGCGTTCGACATCTGTGACGGAACCTCGGTGAGGGATTTCTGCCTGTCACATGGTATAGATATTGTCCTTATAGGCCCGGAAGCTCCGCTCGTGGCCGGAGTTGCCGACACTTTGCGCGAAGCGGGTATTCCTGTGTTCGGCCCCGGCAGGGACGGCGCGCGTCTGGAGGGCAGCAAAGCGTTCTCCAAATCGTTCATGAAAAGGCACGGCATACCGACCGCGCCGTTCAACATCTGCCGCACGCTCGGCGAATGCGAGCGAGCGCTCGAGCATCGCGAGCCGCCGTACGTGATCAAAGCCGACGGACTCGCCGCCGGCAAGGGCGTTTTCCTGCCCGAACAAAAATCCGAAGCGCTCGCTATCTGCCGCGAACTCCTGGAAGGCGGGGTGCTGGGAGACGCCGGACGCGCGATAGTGGCAGAGGATTACCTTCCCGGGCGTGAACTGACAGTATTCGCCGTGACGGACGGCAAATCGTACCGCATATTGCCTCCGAGCCGCGATCACAAACGGGTATATGACGGAGACAAGGGCCCAAATACCGGCGGAATGGGCGCTTACTCGCCGGTCACCCTCCCCGGCGGGCTGATGGACAGAGTGGCGGAGGAAGTGCTCGAACCGACGCTCTCGGGCCTCGCTGCCGAAAATATCCTTTATAGGGGCGTGATATACATGGGTCTCATGCTGCGCGAGGAGCGTGACGGCGTAAAAATTTCCGTCGTGGAATACAACGCCAGATTCGGCGACCCCGAGGCACAGGCCGTGCTGCCGCTGTTGTCGGGCGACTTCGGCTCTCTGGCGCAAAAAACAGCCCTTGGGGAACTCGAAGAATATCCGGAAACGGTTTTTTCCGGCCACGCGCTGTGCGTCGTGCTGGCGACTGAAGGATATCCCGGAGAATTCAAAAAGGGAGCCGAGATATCCGGCCTCGGCCGCGACGCCGAATTCGAGGATACGTATGTATTCCACGCCGGAACGGCCGTGAACGGCGAGGGCAAGATAGTCACGAACGGCGGAAGGGTGCTCGCCGCGACCGGCGTAGGCCCCACGTTCGAATCGGCGAAGGAGAGGGCATACGCGCGCGCGTCGGCTATTCGTTTCGACGGAATGCATTACAGGCGCGATATCGGCTGGAGCGAGCGCGCCTGACGAAAAGATAAGGAGGCGCGTCGCGGTCATGTATATAACAAAAAAATTCGCCGAATCAGCCGGAGGCTCGCGTTCCGCGACGGTGCGCCGCGCGATGGTACAGGCGGGTGATAAACACCGAGTCGAAGCGTTGAAGATGTTCTTGATCTCAGTGGGCTGTTGTGAGATAACGCGCGGCGATATCGAAGCTCTGGGGCTGAACGTGCACGAGAAAAAATACAGGTTCTGCGCCGCCCCGTTGATTTACGTGCTGTTGGACGCCGAAACCTTCAGCCGCTTCAAACCTTTGACGAACGATGTCGATCTGGAAGCCGCCCATATACGCAATGGCGTTATCGGGATAAAAAGAAGCGCGGCGGCGAATGATTGATATATTGAAAAAACTGAACGAGGATAAGGACAGGTGCGCTTTGATCGGAAGAAATGCCCTGAATATATCTTTTTCTCGTAAATCAGAGGCAATAAATCCATTTTATACGACTGATTACGATATTGTCTGTCCTGATTTGAAAACGGCGACGGAGTGTGCGGAAATACTCAGGCAATCTGGTTTTGTACATGACGGCGCGACATTCACCGAAAGCAAAAACGGAGAACTGGATATTTTGATCGCGGACCCCGAATGTCCCCAGGGTGTTATCGCCGAATACTACAATGTGCCTTCGCTGAGACCGTTATGGGATTCGAGGGTGCGCGAAAACGGCATTCTTGTCCCCGATGACGAAACGCTTATTATGAACAAGCTGTTATACGCAAGGGAAAATGAGGGTAAGGATTTAAAGACGGTAGCCGTATATTTTACATTGGAGCCGGACAGGTTGGAGTCTTTCATCGAAAAGATAAAGAATCATGAGGAGCCGGACGAAAGGGAAACAATGCTTTACTCTCTTTACGCGAGTATGGCCGATAAAGAAGACGTCAGAAAAAAACTCGAGAAAATTATTTTGTCGGAGATAGAAAACCCGAACGAATGACTATGACGAAAGGAAAGGGATAATAATGCCTGTTGTCGGAGTTATAGTAGGTTCGCAGTCAGACTTGGGCGCAGCGTCGAAGGCGGCGGAAATACTGGCCGAATTTGGTGTCGAATACGAGGTGGGCATAGCGTCCGCGCACAGAACGCCGGACGACGCGGTAAATTACGCTAATGGCGCATACGGCAGGGGCATCAAGGTGATAATCGCCATGGCCGGCATGTCGGCAGCCCTGCCAGGCGTAATGGCCGCGCACACCACCCTGCCCGTGATAGCGGTTCCCATCGCGTCGGGAGCGCTGAACGGCATCGACGCCCTGCTATCCTCGGCGCAGATGCCGCCGGGCGTTCCGGTGGGAAGTGTCGGAATAGGCGGGGCCAAAAACGCCGCGTTGCTGGCGGTCCGTATACTGGCGACGAACGACGAAAAATTGCGCGCGGCTCTCGAAAAATGGTCGGAAAAAGCGGC
>JAISXR010000196.1 GCA_031270375.1 Synergistaceae bacterium
CTACTCATTTTCCATGGCCTTTAACTCTTCCAAGGTCTTATAAACCAAACCTCTGCCAGCTTCCATATCCGCTATAGATTTTCTCAAGTATTCTTGATTTTTTTGACTGTAAAAAGGATCGTCGATTCTTTTCGTAGTGAGTTCAAATGGTATCTTACCTTGCAGAACTACTTGACGGACAAACATATTCACAGCAGTAGTCATGTTTATGCCCAGTTCAGAAAATAACGTCTCAGCCTGTAGTTTCAGCCCCTCATCCATTCGTATATTGACGTTTATCTGCGACATAACATATTCCCTCCAGATAGATAATTCGCTACAGGATATATAATTATATGTACCATGTCAATAATATACCAAAAACTGCTATTTTTTTATATCCGCTTCGCTTCGGAAAAATTACAGGAAAGATTACATGCGGAGACGTAAGCACCTTAATTTTCGGCGAAGTTCTGATGTTTGAACGCCGGTAACCGTCGCCGCGTTCAGACCAGTTTTCGTCCCAGTGGAACCTCGTACATCGCAGCGAGATTTTTGGGCGGCACCTTCGCCACCACGTTGTGAATGCTGGAGAAAACGTATCCGCCTCCGCGGCCCAAAATGGACACGCGCTCTGCGACCTCGGCACCGACTTCCTCGGGGGTGCCGAACGGCAACGTCCACTGGGTATCCACGCCGCCGCCCCAGAAGACGAACCTGTCTCCCCATTTATCCTTCAATTCGCGCAACGGTATGCCCCCGCGTTCTATGGCATTTACCTGCACCGGGTTGAGGCAATCGATCCCCATATCGGCGAAATCGTCCAGCAGGCCGTTGACGCAGCCGCAGGTGTGATAAAAGGCCTTCCATCCGGTATTTTTATGAATCCATCCGTTTATCCTCTCGTAATAAGGTTTGTACAATTTTCGGAACGTTTCCCTGCTCGTAAAAAGTCCGTTCTGTGTCCCGAAATCCGTCCCGGAGACCCATATCACGCTTATTCGCTCTCCCACGGCTTGCCGGTAAATTTCGAGATTTTTCAGCATGATTTCAGTCTGGTATTCGAAAACCCCGGCGACATAGTCCGGGAACAGTGCGTGGGCCATCAGCCAGTCGGACACTAGCCTGATCCCGTACGGATTGGTTATATGCGGGCCGGGGACGGTTGCCACGTCTCCAAGACCGCCGCCACCCAAGACGCCCATAATCGCGTAATCGGTCTCTTCAAAAAGACGTTTAGACTCCGCCTCCCAGTACGACGCGTCTTCGTCGGAGGCGACGGCGAAATCGTCCCTGAAATCCTCGATCGGGGTCAGATCGTCCTCGTCGATATCCCAATCGAAGGGTTCATTGCGTATCGCCGCGTCGAAAAACGAACCTCCCTCCGGCATACAAGCGCAAGGCGACGAATTTCTGTCGCCCTTCGAGTAAAGCCACTTTGTGCCGTTTTCGTCGACATCAACCTCGAATGCGCCGGGCACGTAGACCGGCGTCCCGTCGTCGAGCGCCCACGGTTTCCACTTTTCATTCAGGAAACCGTAAAAATTGCCCCTGTTCCACAAGCCCACGACATCGCATCCCACAATTTTCATAAGGTCGTCCTCTATCTCGCCGAGCATCTGGGCCGGTTCAATCACTTTTATGGGATGTTCGGGCAATCCAAGCTCCCTGCGGAAGCGGTAGAGCGTGGAGACGTTCATGCCGGTCTGTCCGTTACTGCCCAGGTCGATCGGCACTCTGTCGGGCTGCTTGTGTTCGAGCGCGAGCGCGACTCTCTCTCTTGGGGTCATTCACGCGTCACTTTCAGGCGATAATCGCCCATATCGGTGAGCGGCAACGGCAGGTCGCGGCTCTCGGTGACGTAAAATGCGGGAGGGCGTTTCCCGACGTTCACTATCGCCTCCCCGTGCGGCACACCCGAGCGCATGACGAAAAAGCTGACATGAGGGTCGTTGTATTTCACGCGCAGGGCGATGAAATCCGAAGATTCGAGCGCACCGGCAGATATCTTGGCGCCGAGTTCCTCCGCCGTTATGAGTGAGATGGCAAGGTACATCGGCTGCGTGTCTTCGTCGCCTATGAGCCAGAATTCCTCGTTGTCGGGATGAGTGCCGAAGCCGGCGAATTCCTCGCGGTTCACCGTGACGGCGATGAGCTTGTGGGGACCGTAGCCCTCTTTGGGTTCGTAGAGCATCTTCCATGCGGTCTCTCCCAACGGGGGCGCAAGTTCGTCGTGATTTGGACACAGGCGCACAATGAGCCCGCGACGTTCCAACAACTCCATTACTTCCACGGTCATTTCGACCGGGCGAAGATCGATAATTTTCATCTCACACCGCGCCTTTTCTGAAAGTTTTATTCTGTATTATGACTACCAGAAGAAGTATTATGCCCATGATTATTTTCTGCCAATATGAATTGACGTCGCCCTGGAGGTTGATGATGTTCTTTATGAATCCGATTATCAGCACCCCGCAGATCGTCTTTTCAACGCCTCCCACTCCGCCTGAGAGCAGCGTGCCGCCGATGGCGACGGACGCTATGGAATCCATTTCCCATCCCTCCCCGCTCACCGGTTGGCCCGCGCCCAGTCTGGCGCATAAGATCACTCCGGCCAGCGACGACAGGAAACCCGTGATGACGTAGCAGAGCATTTTGTCCCGTTTGACGCGCAGCCCCATCATGCCGGCGGCGTCCTCGTTGCCGCCTATCGCGTACACGCTACGCCCGAAACCGGTTTTTTTGCATATAAAAATCATTATCAGGCTCACAACGAGAAATATTATGACCGGCACCGGAACTTTCAGGAAATACCCCCTGCCCAGGGCGATGAAAGTTTTTTCGCTTCTGTCGACGGCTATCGACTTCATGTCGGTCATGAGGTAAGCGGCGCCTCGCAAGGCCATCTGCACGGCGAGCGTCGCTATGAACGGCACGATCCTGAGGTTGTTCACTATAAAGCCGTTCACCCCGCCAATAATGGCTCCAACGACAAGCGGAATAGCTATTGCGGGAATAATGCCATAATTCGACAGTCTGGCGGCGATAATGGCGGATATCGCCACCGTCGCCCCGACGGAAAGATCAATGCCGGCCGTCAGGATCACGAGCGTCATACCCACGGACATCAGTCCCACCATGCTCATTTGACGCAGCACGTTGCTCATGTTGTTCAGCGTAAAAAATTCTTTGTACATGAAGGACGCCGCCGTTATCAGCGCGATCAAGGCCACGAGCGCGCCGTTTCCGCCGAGCAGTTTTTTGAATTTTACCGCCGCGTTATTTTTCATCGTTTACGCTCCCTCTAGGACTCCTTCTGCGCGTAAAGGGCGGCTATTATGATAGCGGCCTTGATCACGAGCGACCACGCGAACGGAACATTGTTCATGTTCACCATGGTTGTGACGAGTTGCATGACGAGGGCGCCCACGATGGTTCCCATCAGCCGTGCTTTACCCCCGGACATCGACGTGCCCCCGAGCGCCACGGCGGCTATGCAGTCGAGTTCTATCGCTTTTCCTATATTGTTGGGATCTGCCGAGCACATGCGCAATGTCTCGAAAGAAGCCGCAAATCCAGCCAGCAGGGCGTTTATAACGTAAACCGCTATAATGACGGATATCGTATTTACTCCGGACAAATACGCTGCCTGCCTGTTATCTCCGACGGCCTGAACGAACAGCCCGAATACCGTGCGCCGCAGGAGGAAAATGGCTATGACGAGGGTTACGGCGATTATGACGACCTGTATGGGAATCAGGCCTCCTACTCTGTATATGCCCATAGCGGAATACTCGTCGCCGTAAAATGAAATGACCACTCCGTCGTTGAAAAGCTGCGCGATGCCTCTGCCCGATATCATCAGGATCAAAGTGGCCACTATGGGCTGAAACTTGAACACCCCCACCAGGACGCCGTTGAAAATCCCAAACGCGCCGGCCGCGGCGAGCGCGAGCAGCATGGACGCGTAGAGCGGCACATGGTGAAATATCATGTATTTGGCGAGGACAATCGACGACAATGCCATGGTCGAGCCTATGGATATGTCTATCCCGCCGGTCGCGATGACGAAAGTCATTCCAACGGCCATCATCATCACCGGAAATGACTGCAGAAATACGTTCCATAGCGTGTTTATGTGGGTGAAATTCGGCGTGACGGCCATATTCAAGGCGACCATCAGAAACAGCACAACAGCCGCCCCGTATTTCTGAAGATTGGAGTACGCGGTTTGCCCCGTCACGCTTCGTTCCCCGTCGCGCCGGAGCCGGCTATGGCGCGGATGATGTTGTTTTCGCTGATCTCGTCGCCGGTGAGAGTTTTCATGTTCGCCCCATCCCGTATCACTTCTATTCTGTCGCAGTTTCGGATCAGTTCGTCGAATTCGGAGGATATCAAGAGCACACTGATCCCCTCGCCGGCCATCTGCCGGATGAGGTCCTCTATCTCCCGTTTCGCGCCCACGTCTATACCGCGGGTCGGCTCGTCCATTATCACGAGCCGCGGTTTCATGCACAGCCACCGCGCCAGGATCGCCTTCTGCTGGTTGCCTCCCGACAGGTTCATAATGGCGTGTTCCCGGTCGGGCGTCTTTATTTTCAGTTTGCTGATGTATTGGTCCGCGATATTGGCCTGTTTGGATTTGAACAGGACGCCGAAACGGCTGACCTGATTCAAGCTCGCTATCGAGATGTTGTCCTTCACCGACATGTGCGGGATTATGCCGTCGATCTTTCTGTCCTCCGAACAAAACGCGAAACCGGCCTTTATGCCGTCCTTCGGCATTTTGAATCTGACCTGCCGGCCGTTCACGGTGATGTGGCCGTTGTCGTATTTGTCCACTCCGAACAGTATCCGCGCGAATTCGGTCCTCCCGGAACCCAGCAGGCCGGCCAGGCCTACCACTTCACCTCTGCCTATAGAGATATCGAGTCCGCGGATGCATCTGCCGCTTTTGATATTCTCCGCCTTCACAAATTCCTCGTAAGATTTATCGGAACCGGCGCGTATGTCCGCTATAATCGACCGGGCGTCGCCCCCCACCATTTTTGAAACCAGCTCTTCCCTGGACAGCGCGGCGGTGTCATATTCCCCGACGAGCTGCCCGTCCTTGAGCACGGTTATTTTGTCGGATATCTCGAAAACTTCGTTCAGCCTGTGAGAGATAAACAGTATGGAAATACCGTCGGATTTCAGCTTGCGGATGATTCCAAACAGAATTTTGACCTCATCATCGTCAAGAGAGGATGTCGGTTCGTCCATCACAACCAGTCTCGACTCTATGGAAATGGCCCGTGCCACGGCCACCATCTGCTGAATGGCGGCGCCATAGCTTCCGAGAGGCATATCGACGTCAATATCCAGGCCGAGGCCGCGCAGCAGTCCCGAACTTTTCATGCGCGTCGTCTTCCAGTCGATCACGTTTCTTTTCTTTATCTCGCGTCCGATGAAAATATTCTCGGCGACGCTGAGCTGGGGAATGAGGCTGATTTCCTGATAAATCGCGCTGATGCCCGCGCGTTGAACCGACGCCGCCCCGTCCGGATCAAAAATACGGTCCTCGAAGGATATTTCGCCCGAATCTTTTTTGTATATCCCTGTGAGGATTTTTATGAGTGTGGATTTTCCTGCGCCGTTCTCTCCCATGAGCGCATGGACTTCGCCCCTGCCGATGCGGAAATCGACTTTGTCCAGAGCGGTCACGCCGGGAAACCTCTTGCTGATGTTCCTCATCTCGATAATATATTCGCCGGCCACGGCTTCAACTCCCAAAATCCGCGGGAAGAACGCGCGTCCCTCCCGCGGAGTACGGATTCTACGATTCGCGCCCGTTAAAACGCGTCGGGCATATATTCGTCCACGTTGGACTTGTCGATTATCCTGCCCGGATTCTGGATGAACGTGGGCAGCGTTTCACCGTTCACTATCTTCTCGGCCGCGTCGAACGCTGTAGGTCCGAAGAATGGGCTGCACAGCACAGTGGCGTCCATCTCGCCCGCCTGTATCGACAGCGCGGCGTCTTTAAAACCTCCGACTCCAACTATCGCTATGTCCACGCCTGGTTTTAGTCCGGCCGCTTTCAGCGCCTGTATCGCGCCGATGGCGCATTCGTCGTCGTGTCCATAGACGGCGTTGATCTTATCGCCCAGCGACTGGACGACGTTTTCCATGGTTTTTTGCGCTATGGAACGGGTGAATTCGCCGTTCTGCGTAGATATTACCTTGAAGTTGGGGTATTTGGCAAGCTCGTCCTCGAATCCCTTCTGGCGGTCGATAGCGACGGAAGACCCGGGCGTGCCCGTCACCTGCACCACGTTGACTTCACGCTCCGTTCCGAAACGCTTCACCAAGACCTGCGCGCACTGCTGGCCTTCCCATATGAAATTCGCGCTTATGAGCGTCTTATAATCGACGCCCGCTTCGCCCTGCGCGTCCCTGTCTATCAATATGAGCGGGATGCCGGCCTCTTTGGCCGCGGCGAGTGCCGGGGCGAGCCCTTCATATTCTCTTGGGGCAAGCAAAATGACGTCCGGTTTTTTGGCGATGATATCCTCGACATCGGAAACCTGTTTGGCGGTATCGCCCTGCGCGTCCGTATATATGAGTTCTATTCCGCGTTTTTCGGCCTCTGTCCTGATGGAATTGGTCTCGGCGACGCGCCACGCATTGTTCATTTCCATCTGCGAGAACGCCACAACCATCTTCTTGCCGTCTGCCGCGGAAGACGCGCCCGGCAGCGCCGTCAGAATCATCAATACCGCAAACCCGATTGTCATCGCCGCAAAAAATTTCTTCACAATATATCCCTCCTTAGTCATGGCAACGTTTCACAAAACTTCC
The DNA here is from genome assembly GCA_031270375.1 of Synergistaceae bacterium. Taxonomy (GTDB): domain Bacteria; phylum Synergistota; class Synergistia; order Synergistales; family Synergistaceae; genus JAIRKI01. Next base: position 6,820 of record JAISXR010000196.1, read on the forward strand.
CCCATGCGCGATTTTCTCATATCCCACCCCCTCGAGTCGTTCACCGCAAAACGGCAAAAAAACAACACATTTTTCTTGCGATACGCCGCGGCCGCCATACGCTAGGGGAGCCGACCAGACATACCGAGGTACCATTTATTTGAGATTTGATTATTTTTTTATTTTATTGATATGAACAAATACCGCAATACCTATCAACGGTAAAAAGCAATTTTTCAAAAAAATTAGGCAAGAAATTAAGAACATTACAAATTCGTCATCATTCTGTTGCGGTACGCCATGGGAGTGATTCCAACTATCCTTTTGAACGCGGTGCAAAACACGCCCTCGTTGGCGAACCCGCATGACGCCGATATCTCCTTGATGGACAGACGCGAGCTTTTCAGATAAAACTTCGCCGCGTTGATTCGGGCTGCCAGTACATACTTGTGAGGAGTATAGCCCGTTTCATGTTTGAAAAGCCTGGAGAAGTAATAACGGCTCAGCGAAGCGCGTCCGGCAAGTTCATCCAGCGTCAGCGGACGCGCTATGTTCTCCGCGATATACGCTAGCAGGTCTTCCGGTATTACTGTCCTGCTTCCGTCGGCGACCGGGCCGCGCCTCAGCATGAATTCGGTCAGCATGTCCATGATATATTTGTTGTTGAGCGTGTCGTTCACGGCGCCTGTCTCATGAAACTGATCGTAGATTTTTCGAAGGGGGCTGCGTATGTTGTGCGGATCCCGAGGCGTAAGCGCGGTGCAGCCAAGTCTGGGGGCGGCGGATTCGAAATATCCGCGGGCCATTACCCCGTCGAAATGCGTCCACAATATCTCCCATCCGGATTCCGTCCCGTAGCGGTGATTGCGGTAACAGTCCAGCAGAACGGCGTCGTTTTCGGACAACGCGGTCCGATGTCCGCCGCTCTCCGCGAAACCCTCGCCGCGGATGACGAAAAACAGCAGGAAACTGTCGTAATTGTCCCTCTCCACGAGGTAATTCCCGTCGCAGAAAAAATGTCCGCAACAGATGGGATAGAGAAACAGCCGCAGGCTCTCCTCTCCAGGCGTGTGGAAATATACGTTCGACTCCGGCTTGACGCCTTTTTCGGATACTTTCATGTTCGCGCCTTCAACAAATCAAAACAATTTATCGAAACAGGTGAATTATTTATACAGATATAGGGCGAAATAGTCAAGCGTTCAACTCATCAACCTGCGGATATGGGTATTTCCAAAGTTGTATTTCCAAAGTTGTTGACACTGGAGAAAATTTATGATATAAACATATTGTTTTACGAAAACGTTACACATCTCGAATTGAATTAAAAATATCTTCTCTGGACAGGGAGAAGTGATGTTTGGCTGTTACGATAAAAGATATTGCTAAAAAGTGCAAAGTGTCGATCACTACGGTTTCCCGTACGATCAACGGAGTTACGGAAGGTGTCGGCGAGGAGACGCGAAACCGCGTCCTGAAAGCCATAAAGGACACGGGTTACAGGCCGAACTCTATCGCGCGGAGTATGATAACCAAAAAAACCTATACTGTAGCTCTAGTGATACCTGACATCTGCAATCCATTTTGGGCGGAACTGGCCAGGGGAGTGGGGGATGCGTGTGCCTCAGGGGGTTATCATCTTTTTCTGTGCAACACCGACGGTTCGTCTAAGGAAGAACGGGAACAGGTCCAGTTTCTGCGCGAGTCGAGGGTAGACGGGATTATTTTTACAACGCAGAACGAAGAAGAAGATAATGCGGACATCAAGCAGTTCATCAGGGAAAAATATCCTGTCGTCCTTGTTGAGAGATATATAAAGGATTTCAAGCCTCCGTTGCTCGTCACTATCAACAACAGGGGCGGAATAAAAAAGCTGGTGGATTACTTGATTTGCCGCGGTCATAAAAAAATAGCGTACATCGGCGGTCCGAAGTTAGCGGCGAACGCGGCCATGAGGCTCGAAGGCTACAGAGAAGGGCTCGCGGCAAACGGCATTCAGTACAAAGCGCCACTCGTGAGCGCCGGCGATTACAAGCTTGGATCCGGATACGAGGCGACAGTCGGTTTTTTAAGGTCGCAAAAGGATAATTTTACGGCGATAATCGCGGCGAACGATCTTATGGCGATTGGGGCTTGCGGCGCTATTTCCGACGCAGGGTTGTCCGTGCCGCGCGATATTTCGGTCGCCGGATTCGACAATCTTCCGTTATCCGCAATGATACGGCCGCACATCACGTCGATGGGCGTTTCCATACATCAGTTGGGGAAGATGGCTGCGGAGTTGCTTTTAGAGAGATTGTCGGGCGTCATGGAGGAAAGACACATCTTCATGGAATGCGCGCTCTCGGAACGCAACAGCGTCCGCGGTATAAAAAATGGATAATTCGTTATCAAACGGCGGAAATATTATATTTTTTTAAGTTATAGAGGTAACGTTTTCTTTAATATTATATTTTCAATGTAATGTTTTGGCTCCGTTTAGTGTAACGTTTTCTTAAATAAATATGTTGTCTTTATCCGTTAAAAGCGGAGGTTGGGAATCCAGCTTGGACGAGTATGCGCGAGCCGCTGTCGAAAAACGACGAGAAACTAGACGAGAAACTAAGAAAACGCGAGTTAACAGAAGATAATTTTCATATTTTGAGATAGGAGGCTCTCCGATGAAGGAATACACGTCTCGCACAAGGGTGCAGTGCGCGTTGGAGCACAGCGAACCGGACAGAATACCGGTGGATTTCGCGTCTACGCGTTCCAGCGGCATCAACGCGCTTGCGTACGGGAACCTGCTGAAGTATCTAGGGCGCGGACTTCAAAACAGGGTTTTCGATATGAAGCAGTTGTTGTCCGAGGTTGACGACGAAATTCGCGTACTTATGGGAGGAGACGTAATACAGCTTCATCGTCTGGAACCTTCGCTCGGCGTGAAACTGAACGAGGGCGAACGAGATGAAGTTCTGATGGACGGAACACACGGGCTTGTACCGAAAGGTTTTCACTGTGCGGAAATGCCGGACGGAAGCTCCGCGATAATCGACTCGGAAGGACGGCGCCGCTTTATCCGGCCCTCGGGCGGAATGTATTTCGAGGATGTAGGGCGCCCTCTGGAAGACGCGTTGTCGGCGGAGGATATCGACGCGGGTTTGAGTCTTCCGACTATCACGGCCGAGGAACTCGGATATTTAAGTGAACGCGCGAAATATTTATACGAAAAAACACCCTACGCGATTATAGGCACGACGTCCGTCAGTTTATTCGAGCGCGGCGTCAAGGATTTCGGATTCGAAAACTACCTCGCCAATCTCGCTTCGGAACGGGAAATGATGGAGTATTATCTGGACCGGATGACCGCGGCGTATATCGAAGTTCTCGACGCGTACATGGACTGCGTCGGAGATTACATCCAGGTCATTCAACTGCACGACGACTACGGAACGCAAAAAAGCACGCTGATCTCGCCTCGCCTGTTCCGCGACGTGTTCAAACCGCGGCATGAAAAACTCCACTCTTTCATCAAGAGCAAACGGCCCGACGTGAAAATATTCTTCCATTGCTGCGGCGCTGTAAGCGCGCTTGTCCCCGACATGATAGAGGCGGGGGTGGATATCCTCAACCCTATACAGCTCTCCGCGGAGGGAATGAACCCGGCGTTTTTGAAGCGGGAGTACGGTCGACATCTCGCTTTCTGGGGAGGGGCCTGCTCAACGCAAACCACGATGACGTTTTCCTCGGCGGCGGAAGTGACGGAAGAAGCCAAAGAGATGATAGATATTTTCGCGCCCGGAGGAGGTTTTGTTTTCTGTCAGGATCACAACATCCAACACAACGTGCCGCCCGAAAATATCGTCGCGCTCTACCGCGCCGCCGCGGATTACGGCGCGTACCGACACTGAAAAGAGGATGGGAGTGGGCGAGGATATGAAAACGCGTATTTTGGTTTATGGAAGCTACGCCGTGGGCATGACGATGAAATGCGGCTCATTTCCGTCGGCGGGGCAGACGGTTCCCGGATACAGTTTCCAGCAGTTTCACGGGGGTAAGGGTTCGAATCAGGCTATAGCCGCGGCTCGTCTGGGAGGCAATGTCTGTTATGTATCCTGCGTTGGACGGGATATGCTCGGGGACGCGGCCATCGAGTTGTTCAAAAACGAAGGGCTCGACGCGAGAGTAAAACGCTCCGAGACTCGGGCGACCGGCGTCGGTTTCTGCATGGTGGACGACATCGGCGAGAGCAGGATAATCATCGACTTCGGCGCCAGCAACGAAGTCTCCTCCAAAGACATCGACGAACTGCGCGACGTGCTGGCGTCGTCTCAGATATTGCTCACGCAGCTCGAATCCGATATGGATACCGTACTCTACGCCGCCCGTCTCGCCCGGTCTCTCGGCGTGACCGTCATTCTGAATCCGGCGCCTTATCGAGCGATGCCGGACGAACTGATCCGAAATGTCGACGTGATAACGCCCAACGAGACCGAAGCGAGACAAATGCTTGGAATGCCGGCTGACGCGGATATTTCCGACGAGTCCACCGCCCAAAAACTGATGGAGCTGGGTATCGGTAAAGTCATCATCACTTTAGGGAAGAATGGGGCGCTACTGGCGGACGAGAACGACATACAGCGCATACCGATAAAGCGCCTGGTGACTCCTGTCGACACAACCGGCGCGGGCGACGCTTTTGCCGGCGCGCTTGTCGTGGCTTTGTCCGAAGGAAAATCTTACGCCGACGCCGTGTCATGGGCCAACGAAGCGGCGAGCTTGAGCGTGACGCGTTATGGGGTCGTCGAATCCCTTCCGTACAGAAACGAACTTTAATTTGCTGCACAAAAAAACAGGAGGTGAATACCGGGACTGATGAAAAAGGGAGGAATTTTCAACAGAGCGCTCAACGAAGCAATATCGGCGATGGGACATACCGACGTCCTCGTGGTGTCCGACGTAGGCTATCCTGTCCCACTGAAGAATGTGATTCTGGCCGATCTCGCGATAGCCGCCGATCTGCCGGACATATTGACGGTGATGAAGTTGCTGGTTTCGGACTTCATATACGAAAGGTGCATAGTCGCGGAGGAACAGAAATTGTATAACCCGCCCCTTTACAAAAGCCTGTCGGATATCGTCGACCGCTGTCCGATAGAGACAGCGCCTCACACGGATATCATGGGCAAGTGGCGGGAGGCGGCGAAGGTCATCGTCAGGACGGGGGCGTTGCAGCCCTGGGGAAACGTGGTTTTGGTATCCGGCGTCGACGCGCCTGGGTATTTCAGCAAACCCGGGGTCGTGGTTCCCGATTATTACCAGCAACGGGCGGATTATGAGGAAAAATGATTTCGAATTTGACCGTGCCACATAAACCTATTCAGGAGGGAATAAAAATGTACGGATTCAAAGGAAAGAAACTAGCGATAGCGGTGATGGTCTCTCTGTTGGCGGTGGTAATCCTCTGTTTTGCGGCCAGCGCGGCGGAAACGACGAAAGATTACAAATTCGCCATGATCATCCACGATACCGGCAACTCGTTCTTCTTCGACATAGGGGACGGCGGTAAAGACGCGGCGGCGAGCCTCGGCATCCCGTTCGACTTTATGGGGCCGGCGCAGTTCGACGTGGCGAAGCAGGTCGACATGTTCGAATCGGCGATTCAGGCCGGCTACGCCGGAATAGCGTTTTCCGCGCCGGATCCCAACGCCTTCAACAAAGTCATCGAACTCGCCAAATCAAAAGGCATCCCGACGATAGCGTTCAACACGGACGCGCCGGGTTCGGGCCGCGACGCGTTTATCGGTCAGGATCTCGAGCAATCCGGCTATGTCCTGGGCAAGATAATGTTCGAGACATACATGAAAGGCAAGGGGAAATATATCATCACGACATGCGAGCCCGGACATACCGCCCTCGAAGAGAGAATTCTGGGCATAAAACGCGCTCAGAAGGAATTCCCCGACATCGAACTCGTCAACATAATCAACATCACGGGCGATATGACGAAGGGATACGGCGTAATCGAGAACGCCTACACGGCCAACCCCGACGTAAACGCTTTCCTCGGCGTAGATGTCTACTCCGAGGCTATCGGAACCTTCATCAACACGAGCAAACTTAACGGGAAAGTGTTCGGCGGCGGCTTCGACCTCACGCCCGGAACGCTCGCCCATGTCAAATCGAACGCGATGCAGGTGACGCTCGGACAGAATCCGTACCTCCAGGGTTATTACTCCGTAATAGGTCTTTACCTCAAAAAGGAAAAGGGCATCGACGTGATAAATATCGACACCGGTATAGAAGTGGTCGACGGTTCGAACGTCGACGCGTATCTGAAAAAGTAACGAGCGGCAGCGCGCCCAACCGTCCACTGCGGGCGGTTGGGCAATTTTTACCGGGAGGGATTGCGAAAATGCCGAAAGTTGATTTGCCTGCGGGCGATGACGGTCTGTTGCATAAAAAAAGCCGGATACATTTTCAGGAAGTCGGCGTATTGTGTGTACTCATAATTATCTGTGTCGTTTTGTCTTTTCTGACGCCGAACTTTAAAAGACCTTCGAACCTTTTGAACGTACTTCGTCAGTTTTCGGAAATAAGCATTATGTCGATTGGCATGACATTCGTCATAATAAACGCGGAAATAGACCTTTCGGTCGGCTCGACTTACGGATTTGCCGGCATTGCCGCCGCGTATCTGCTGCGCGGCGGGCACTCTCCGATAATCGCGTTTATCGCCGCTATCGGAGCCGGAATCCTCGTCGGGTGTATCAACGGTTTCTTCGTGACCACAGCGCGAGTCCCCGCTTTTATCGCCACGTTAGGGATGATGCAGGTAGTGAGGGGTGGCGCTTTCGCCATTTCCCAGGGAAGACCGATAAGCGGTTTCCCGGACACGGAGAACTGGTTTTTCATGCTCGGGGAAAAATTATTTGACGTAATTCCCATTCAGGTCATCATTATGTTTGTCCTCAATATCGCGGCCGGAATCCTTCTCGCCAAGACAAAATTCGGGTTCAAGACCTACGCGGTCGGCGGCAACGAACGGGCGGCACGGCTCGCCGGCATCGACATCACACGCGTCAAGGTGCTAGGATTCGTGATAATGGGAGCGCTCTCCGCCCTCGGCGGCATAATCGGGCTGGCGTACCTCAATTCAGTCACGCCGACGTCCGGCTCCGGAAGGGAAATGGACGTCATTGCTGCCGTGATAATCGGCGGAACGAAGTTGAGCGGAGGCAAGGGTACTATCCTGTGCACGTTTTTGGGCGCGGCCATAATGGGCGTGGTGCGGAACGGAATGGTACTCATGGGGGTTCCGGCATTTTACCAGGAAGCTCTTATCGGTGCGGTTATATTGACGGCAGTGCTGGCAGATACGTGGCTGCTCAAAAAAGACTGACCGGGGGGCTTATCCGTTGAGCGAAGAGAAAATAATAGAATTTCGCGGCATAAAAAAACAGTTTCCCGGCGTACTTGCCCTGAACGACATTTCTTTTCACATCAAGAAGGGCGAGATACACGCTCTGTGCGGTGAAAACGGCGCCGGTAAATCGACTCTGATAAATCTTTGCGGCGGGGTCATACCGCCGACCGAAGGGGACATAATTTTCAAGGGCGGCCGGATGTCCAATATCTCTCCCGGGCAGGCTTACGCAATGGGGATAGGCGTAATATTCCAGGAAGTCCCGATGTGCGGCAACCTGAGCATAGCCGGAAACATATTTCTGGGGGAGAATGTGCGGACGAAAAACGGCATCCTCGACTGGAACGCAATGAACGCCGAGGCGGGTAAACTTATAAGCCGGTTCGGACTGAAATACCACCCCACGACCCGTGTCGAGCGTCTCAGCATCGCCGAACAGTCTCTCGTACAAATCGCGAAAGTAATTCACCGCCAACCTGACCTTCTCATTCTTGACGAACCAACGTCCGCGCTCTCAGGCAATCAGAAAGACCTGCTTTTTTCCGTGCTGAGAGAAATGCGCGACGAGAGGGAGATGACAATTTTGTACGTCTCCCACAGGATGGAAGAAATATTCGAAATATCAGACGCGATAACGATCCTGCGCGACGGCGCGTACAGAGGAACGTGGCCTATCGGCGCGATGACTATTGACAAAGCGATAACGGAGATGGTGGGGCGTCACGTAGACGTTTCCGTTTATAAACCGCGTGAACACAAAGAAACCGTATTGGAGATGAAAGGCGTATCGCAGCGCGGCAGGCTGTCGGATATAAGTTTTTCGCTCAAAAGCGGGGAAATATTGGGCTTGGCGGGGCTTCAGGGAGCCGGACGAACCGAGCTGGCACATGTGGTATTCGGGCTGGAAAAACGTACCGCTGGCGAGATATATGTCCGCGGCGAAAAAACGAACTTCAAATCTCCTAAAGACGCGATAAACGCCAGAGTGGGTTATATTTCCGAGAACAGGCGGGACGAAGGCATCTTTCCCCTCATGAGCGTCGAAAAAAACATGATCAAAATAGAGTTGGACCGCCTTTGCAAATGGTGTTTACTGGACAATCGCAGGATAAAGGATGTCTTTAGCAGGTTCGTCTCGGCTCTCAACATAAAAATCTCCGGTCCGAAACAGCAAATATCCAAGCTGTCCGGAGGCAATCAGCAAAAAGTCATCATATCGAGCTGGCTCGCGAGCAAACCCGGAATCCTCATCTGCGACGAGCCGACACGAGGCGTCGATGTAGGGGCGAAAGCCGAAGTTCACGTTCTCCTGACGGAACTCGCCGCAAGCGGGATAGGCATTATCCTCATCTCGTCCGAACTGCCCGAACTCATGTCGGTTTGCGACCGCGTAATAGTGATGCATGAAGGAACCGTTTCGGGCGAAATTTCGCGCGAAGACTTCACCGAAGAAAGGATAATGCGTCTTGCGGCGGGGCTGAAAGAATAAATCAAGTAGAAGATGTCACTCTCGGCGTCCCGTTCCGATTACATTTTTCGGCGTATATCACCGAGCCTTTCCAGTGCTTCCGTCAGCGTGTCATCGCGTTTCGCGAAATGGAGACGAATGTAACGGTTCTCGGGTTCGCGGAAGAAGCTGCTGCCGGGGACCGCGCCGACGCCGACCCTTTCGGCGAGTTTCTCACAGAATTCAAGGTCGCTTGCGTATCCGAATTCGGACACGTCGATCATCACGTAATACGCGGCCTGCGGCTCGGTGAAGGACAGGCCGGCGGCGCGCAGCCCGTTAAGAAACAGCGTTCTTTTTTTCGAATATGTCTCCAGGAGCGCGTCATAGTAACTGGGTGGGAATTTCAGGCCGACGATAGCCGCTTCCTGCAGAGGAGCTGCCGCGCCGACGGTCAGAAAATCGTGGACTTTGCGCGCCGCGTCGATGATGCCGGGCTGCGCTATTATATATCCCAAGCGCCAGCCCGTTATCGAATAGGTCTTCGACAGCGAGCCGCAGCTGAGCGTGCGTTCGCGCATGCCGGGCAAAGCCGCGATATATGTGTGGCGGCGCGGCGCGTAAACGATGTGTTCGTAGACCTCGTCGGTTATCACGTACGCGTCGTGTTTTACCGCCATGTCAGCTATGATTCGCAGTTCATCCTCCGAAAAAACTTTGCCGCTTGGGTTTGAAGGATTGCAGAGTATCAGCGCCTTCGCGTCCCTCCGAAAAGCGCTCTCCAGAACGTTCGGATCGAAACCATACCCGGGTGGAATCAGAGGGACGTAAATCGGCTCAGCGCCGCAGAGGATCGTATCCGCCCCATAATTTTCGTAAAACGGCGAGAACACGATTACCCGGTCGCTGGGGTTGCACACCGTCATCATCGCGCACATCATCGCTTCCGTAGAACCGCATGTTACGACGATTTCACCGTCGGGGTCGATATCGAAACCCATGCAGCGCGACTGCTTTTCGGCAAGCGCCTCGCGGAAATTCTGCGCTCCCCATGTGACGCTGTACTGATGCGGCAGCGACGAAACTTGTGCCAGCCTGTCCAATATCTCCCTCGGCGGATCGAAGTCGGGAAAACCTTGAGACAGGTTTATCGCGCCGTATTTTTGCGAGACGCGCGTCATGCGGCGGATTACCGAATCGGTAAATTTTTCCGTGTGCTTTGAAAGAGATTTCATGTTTTTATATGTACGAGCTATTATTTCGCCGCTGTATGGGTTCTTTCGTCGACGATGCGCTTTGCTTTGTGTGTACTGCGCTCGATGGAACCGTCCGGCAGGACGACGACTTTGGCCGGTTTCACTCCGATACGCGCTCTGAGCGCGTCGGACACTCGCGAGGCAACCTCGTCGTCGCTCTTTCCGCCGGCGTTTTCTACCGTGACCTCGAATTTGCACGTGAAATCCCGCTCGTAAATGCGTATCTTATACTCCCCGGTGACCTCGGTCAGCCCGCGGATGACATACTCGATATCGCTGGGATACACGTTGACCGCGCTCACGATGAACATGTCGTCCTTGCGCCCGTCCACGTGTATCCGACCGTGAGTGCGGCCGCAGGGGCAGGGCGTGTAATCGATCCAGCCGATGTCGCCCGTGCGAAAACGGATCATCGGGCGGGCTTTTTTCCGCAGCGTCGTGTAGACCAGCTCACCGCGCTTTCCCGGCTCTATGACCTCGCCGGTATCCAGGTCTACGGTCTCCACGAGGATATGGTCCTCGGCGATGTGCAGGCCGTCGTGAACCTCGCACTGCGCCGCGCAAGCGCCGAAAATGTCCGACAGCCCATAAAAGTCGAAAAGCTCGGCGCCCCAAAGATCTTCGATCGCTTTCCGGGTTGCGCCTATGCTGCCGCCCATCTCCCCCGCGACGAAAATTTTTTTGATCGACAGGTCTTTCCTCGGGTCTACGCCGTTTTTCACGCAAGTCTCGCCCAGATACCACGCGTAACTCGGGCTTGTCCAGATGCAGGTGGGCTGATAGGCTTTCAGTACGAAAATCAGCCTCTCGCTGGGAAGCGTTCCCCCCCATATGCAGAGAGCACCAAGGTTTTGCGCCCCTATTACGTCGGGGCCGCCCACGTACAGCGAAAAATTCAGGGCATGGACGTATCTGTCGTTCGGCCGCATGGACGCCTGCCAGAACCACCGGCTCTCCACGTCCTGAAATTCGTCGAAGTCTTTTTTAGTGAACGGGGACATGGTTGGGACGCCGGTCGAACCGCTCGATGTGCTCACGAACACGACCTCTTCCTCGGGAACGGCGGCAAGTTCACCGAGAAACGAACCGACGCCCTGTGCGTCGCGCTGTGTTTTTTTGTCTATGAACGGAAATTTCACTATATCGGAAAGAGAGCGCACGTCCTCGGGCTTCAGGCCGGCGGCGTCGAATGAACGCCGATAGTACGGGCTGTTCGCGTACGCGTGGTCAAGTTCATCCCTGAGCGAGCTCAGTTGCAGCGCTTCGAGTTCCGCGCGCGGAAGGGTTTCGATCTCGGGTTTCCAATACTTACCTGCTGGCATTTTTTATCTCCTCCAAATTATCTGTGTTTAATGTCGAAAAACGCCTCTGGCGTTTCAGATGCTCGAGTAAATCCTGCGGACGCGATGGAACACGGTTTACGGTCCATTCGCCGTTTTCAAATTCCCGCAGAGGCCACAGGCCGACGTCGACGGCCTCGCGGGCGATTTCGACCGTCTCGTCCGTCGCTATTCCCCATCCGGTCGGACAGGGGGCAAAAACGTGTATGTATCTGGGGCCCCGGATGGCGGCTGCTTTTTTCAGTTTGCGAATATAATCGTCTAGATAACCGACGCTGGCGGATGCCGCATACGGAACGCCGTGCGCGGCGACGATGGCCATCATATCCTTCTTGGCGCGCCGATTGCCATGAACCGGCGTCGTGGTCGTCCTGGCTCCGAGCGGAGTGAGCCCGGATTTCTGTATGCCCGTATTCATATAAGCCTCGTTGTCGTAGCAGATATAGAGTATGTTGTCTCCGCGGTCCAAAGCGCCCGACAACGCCTGCAGGCCGATGTCGGCCGTACCTCCGTCTCCCGCGAAGCCTACGACCGGCGCGTCGGTTATTCCCCTCCTTCGCAGCCCGGCTTCGATGCCGGTCATGACGCTCGCCGTGGCCGCGAACGGTGCGATGAAGGCATTGTTCGCGAACGCGAGCTGCGGAAAATTAAAACCCACAGCGCTCATGCACCCCGCCGGAAGAACGGCCACGGCGCGCATTCCGATGACCTTCAGGGCAATTCTCACCGCGATACTGCCGCCGCATCCCGCACATGCCTTGTGCCCGAAAAAAAATTCGCGTTCGTCCATATCTTTTACAGCCATACGATACCCCTATGCCCTTCGCGTAAATCCAAAAAAATCTCGCGTACGCGTTCGATGCCTATGTCGGCGCCTCCCAACCCGCCTATCGCGTTGAGCGCCTCGCCGTGCGGTCCGGCAATCGCCGACTCGACATTGACGCATACCGTGCCCTTTCCGCCGAACGAAATATCCTTTTCGAGGACGGCTATCGCCTTCGCGCCCTTTACGGCATCCCGTATCTCGGCGTCCGGGAAGGGGCGCAGGTAACGAAGGCGCAGGAAGCCCGCCCTGACGCCATCGTCCCGAAGGCTGTCCGCGGCTTCGCGGCAAAGTCCGCTGACGCAGCCCAGGCTGACGAGGATATATTCCGCGTCGTCACACCTGTACGCGTCGGCGAGGCCGCCATACCGTCTGCCGAAAATCTCCGCAAACCTGCCCTCGGCGTCGTTCACCTCCTCGCGCACGCGAATCGCAGCTTCGTGGTGAGTTCTATGAAATCTCGCGTTCCATTCGGGGCCGGCGCTGAAACCAAAATTTCGCGGACGATCGAAATCAATCCTGTTTTCTGTCTCATACGGCGGCAAAAAAGCGTCCGCCTGCTCCGGAGCCGGTATGTCGACGACTTCATAGGTGTGCGTCAGTTGAAAGCCGTCGAGGTTTACCATGAACGGTATACTGATACTGGGCAGTTCCGCGACGTAAAACGCGACCAGAGTCATATCCAGCGCTTCCTGCGCGTTTTCGGCGTACGCCTGAATCCAGCCGCTGTCGAGCTGGCTCAGGCTGTCCCGCTGATCGCCGTATATATTCCACGGCAGCGCGAGGCTGCGGTTCGCGTTCATCATTACGATGGGAAAACGTCCGCCCGCGGCATAGACGAGCGCTTCCGCCATGTACAGCAACCCCTGGCTGCTCGTCGCGGTGAATGTGCGGACTCCCGCGAGGCTCGCGCCCATCGCCGCGCTCAGGGCGGAATGTTCGCTTTCGACGTGGATGAACTCGGCGTCCAGAGAGCCGGTTTCGACAAATTCGGAGAGTCTCTCCACCACAGTAGTCTGCGGTGTGATGGGATAGGCGGATATCACCTGAGGACGGGCCAGGCGTACGGCTTCGGCCACCGCGTCGTTGCCGGAGATGAATTTACGCATGTGCCGCCGCGGTCTCCTTTTCCATGGAAATCGCCCCGACAGGGCAGATTTTCGCGCATATCCCACAGCCCTTGCAGAAATCGTAATCAATTTCGATCTCGCCGCGGATCGTTCCGTCAGGGCAGTAGAGGTAACACTGCGAACAGCGGACACATTTTTGCCTGTCGATAACCGGTCGGCGGAGGCGCCAATCTCCGTTCGCGCTTACCAGATACGCGGCCTCGAATGCCGTGAATTCAGGCGGGTCGAGTGGAGATTCTCTCAATTGCCTCAAAGTTTTTCCTCCATAATTTTTCGGGCATCACAAGTTCAATGGCGGACTTCACATATTCTGTTTCGAGCCCGAGTTCGTTCGCGAGCCTGCCCAGCATCAGGGTGTTGACCGTCGGGAAATTAATCCGCTCCGCGAGTTCGGCAATCTCGTCGGGAGGGTTGATCAAATCAATTATAAAGTCGGGGCGCTTTATCTCGCTTCTGTCGACGACAGGTTTCGTGTCGAGTTTTGTGTACGCGCGCACGGGCGCGCCGCGGCGTTCCGGCCCGAATGACGGAAATACGAGCGCGTACCCGCCGCGCAATACCCAAGCGGTTCCAAGCAGGCGCGCCGCGGTGAACGCGCCCTGACCGCCGCGTCCGTGCCATAAAATTTGTATCATGCCTGCCACCTCAGAATGTATTTTTGAAGCCGGCCGACCGCCGTGTAGACGACGCTGATCACGATTCCGATGAGGAAAACGCCCGTCATCGTCCGGGTATAATCACCCAGGTCGGAGAAGTAATTCACATAGTAGCCCATGCCGCTGCGCGCGCCTATCATTTCCGCCGACGTCAGCAAAATGAACGACACTGAGAGGCCCTGGTTGCAGCCCGTGAATATATGAGGCAGCGCACTGGGCAGCACGACGCGGAACAACGTCCTGCATTTTCCGCAGCCGAGGTTTTTGGCGACGTCGAGATATTTTCTTTCGGTATACATGACGCCGGAGACGGCGCCGGAAAGCACGGGCCAAAATGTCGCTAGAAAGATGACCATGACGCTGACGCTCCTGAATGTGGGCAACAGAGCTATCCCGTAAGGTATGTACACGATCGGCGGTATCGACGACAGAAACTTCGAAATCAAAGTCGCCGTCCTGCCGACGCGCGCGCTGTATCCGATAAAAAGCCCGAGGGGCACAGCCGCCGCGAGCCCGAGCATGTAGCCGTTGAAGATAAGCCTCAGGGAGCTGAAAATATGCCTGACCAAGTCGCGGTAATCCAGTATGAATTGCCGCAGAACCTTGCCCGGCGGCGCGAAAAGAAACTCTCTGAGCAGGTTGAATTTCGACGTAGCGAGCGTCCACACGATGAGGAGGGCGAGCGTGAAGGATGCCAGGTCTTTCACGACCGTATTTTTCCAGTAAACCGCGGCAACCGCCTCTAACACGGCCGCGAAAGCGATCGCGTAAATCGCGAAGCTGTCGCCTTTTATCCTGTTCGGCAGCAGGTTGATCAGCAAAAACGCCGCGAACAGCATACACGAAAGGCGGAGCGTTTTCAGACGAAAAAACGCTCCCCCCAAGGCAGACTCAGAAACGTTTCTGGGCAGCGGCATTCGCGTTCTCGAAGCGCGTCAAAAGTCCGGCGTATATTTTATCTCCGGGATTTTCATCGATCAGCGACCGAAGGGCCGTCTCGTAAACGCTCGTGTCGTACAGCGGTTCGATATCGTAGTCTCCGGTGTAGCCAAATTTGACGACGCTGGATTTCAGGGCGATCGTCGCGGCCTTGTCAGGATCGGGGACAGACTGAGCGTATCCGCCGTAAACCTCGGTTTCGATGAGATTCCGGTCGATTTGAATATACTTGGCAACGTCGTCAAGCGTCTTTTCCCGATTTTCCTGAGAGAACTTGTACGCTTTGATCAAAGCGCGTTCGAACGCCCTGTACGTATTGGGCTTTGCCGTCAGCGCGGAAGACTCGGCCACCTGGCGGCAGCAGGGCTGATTCAGAAATTCCGCTTGCTGAGAACAGTAGTAGATCACTCTGTACCCCTCGCTGATTGCGCGGGACGCGTAGGGGCTGTACACGCTGACGGCGTCGATCTCGGCGCCTAAAATCGCGTTGTACGCGTCCTTCTGGCTGTCGAAATACACTATCGTCACATCCGCTTTGCCCTCTTCGGTCGAATAGGAGAGGCCGGCGCTCGTGAGAAGTATTTGCAGTTCGAGATCCTGCACGCTGGGTTTTGTGGTGGCCACCCGCAGGCCCTTCAATACTTTGATGTCGATTTCATCATCGCTGAGGCCTTCGACAAATTTCTGTTTCACCACGTAACCGTGGCCGTTTGTCATCGCGCCCCCGAAAATGGTGAGCGGCTGTCCCTGGCTCTGAAAAGTGATCGCAGGGACAGACCCGATGAACGCCGCGTCGAGCTTGCCTGTGGTCAGTCCGGCCGCGAGTTCGCCGGCGCTCGCGAACAGCGTGAGTGTCGCGTCGAGTCCTTCCTCTTTGAAAAACCCCTCTTCGGCGGCGACGAAAGCCAACAGGTGAGCGGTCGAGTTCAGGTGGCCCAAGTCGAATTTTGTCTGTTCGAGATCCGCGGCCGACGCTCCGGTCAGGGCCCAACCTCCCTCACACGCTATAAACGCGGCGGCGAATGCCGCCGTGAGCAGAGCTGTAAAAATTTTCTTTTTCATGCCCGATACACCCTTTCTTGTCACAATGATTTTCGATACTTCATCCCGGCAGACAGCACGCGGCGGAATCAACATCGCTCGTCGGGGTACATTCGATAACGTCTCATATCGTGTAATCCTCCTGAATGTTTTTGGCGAACTCCAACTGCTTCAAAATACTGACGCGAAATCCCATAAAATCGCCGGAAGCCCGGTCGCGCGGATAACCCATCGGGATATCCAGAATGTTCTTGACTCGTCCGGGACGGGGCGACATCAAGATGACACGCCGGCTGAGATATATGGCTTCGTCTACATCGTGCGTCACCATGATCATCGTGCTGCCGCGTTCCTGCCAAAGCCTGACGAGTTCGTCCTGCAACGTCATCCGCGTGAAATTGTCGAGCGCGCCGAGAGGCTCGTCGAGCAGCACGACATCAGGCGCTACGGCCAAAGTTCTGATGAGCGCGGCCCTCTGGCGCATCCCTCCGCTAAGTTGATGAGGATAGCTGTCCGCGAAGCTTTCGAGGTCCGCGAGGCTCAGCCATCCGGTTATTTCGCCCCGTTTTTCCCTGTACTGCCCGGTGGATTTCAGCGCGAACTCAATATTGCCGCGCACGGTCATCCAAGGGAAAAGCGTGTGTTCCTGAAAGACGAGGCCGCGGCTGGGGTCGGTGTTCCTCACGGCCTCTCCGCCGCAATATATCGTCCCTGACGTCGCCGCGTCGAGCCCCGCTATGATCCGCAGCAGGGTGCTCTTGCCGCAGCCGCTGGCACCCAGAATCGAGACGAACTCGCCGGGCGATATGTCGGCGTTTATATCGTTCAGAGCGATAAGCCCCCTCTTTTCGCCGTACCCCTCGAAAATCTTGCTCACTCCCCTGATTTCGATACTCACGCCCATACACCGCTCACCCGCATCCCGACACCGCCGCGACTTATGCGTAGCACCATCGTCGCGATCTTTCATAACACACTAAACAGATATGCTATATTATAGAAATTATGATAATCAACTTGTAGATTTTTGTCAATAGGATATAGGACATGTAGGATATAAAGCATGAGACACTTTATGCCCAAATCACAAAAATTTCAAATCCGATGTTTTTTTGAACACAGCGTATATCAGGGCAGCTTCGGGAAAGTATACCCGTATCACGTAATCGGAAAAATTTTGTATTAAAACGCTATCATAACACCCATTCCGGCCGGCCTGCTTGGGCCGCGGATACGGTGGGCATAGAAATCAATTGGCCTCAGCGTCATCGCACAACACCATTCGCTCCGGTGGATTACGTCGCGCGGAGGAAAGGTGTCGGTGAGCGAGGCGGATCAGATAGATAGCTCCAAGAGCGAGAGATCAGACAGCGCGATTTTTGCCGCCTTGCGCGCGAGGTTTACTCCATTGGCATAGAGAACAGGTCGACCGGTTCTTTGAGTGCGACATCAAGTGCGCGTTTTATGAAAAGGTTCTCCGCATGGAGGTCGATCACGCGTTGTACCCCGTTTTCCTTCAGCGTGACCTTGGGCTGGAGGAGGTTGCCCGCCGTCACGGCGGCGACGCGCGCGACGCGCCCGTCCGACAGCTCCACTATCGTGCCCGGCGGATATATTCCCATTCCCGCCAGAAAAATTTTGCATATGTCAGGATCGAACTCCGTCTCGTTCGCGCTCATTATGAAGTTGAACGACATTTTGCTCGACACCGCGTCCTTGTACACTCTCTGCGACGTCATGGCGTCGAAGGTGTCGGCCACGGCGAGTATGCGAGCGAGGATGGGGATCTGTGTACCCACGAGTCCCTTGTGGTACCCGGAACCGTCGTATTTTTCGTGGTGAGAGGCAATGCCGTCGAGGATATCCTTGTCGTTCACTCCCGAGAGCTTGCAGATGGAGACGCTTTCCCGGACGTGGCTTTTCATTATGACCATTTCCTCGGGGGAGAGTTTCCCCGCCTTCTGCAGAATTTCGCGTGGGACGGCCGTCTTGCCAATATCGAACAGCAGCCCGGACAGGACGGCTTTTTCGACCATCGACGGCGCGATTTTCTCCGTCTCGGTCAATTTTTTCGATATGTAGCCCGCGAGCATCGACACGTTGAGGGCGTGGTCTCTCGAATAAGAATCAAGATTGCTCTCGACCATGGAAAGCGCTATCTGCGATGTCTTCGCCACCTCCGCGGAGATATCCCGTCCCAGCTCGCTCACCACGTTGACCGGTATGCTGAACTTCTCTTCGATGGAGGCCTGCGAGAATATCTCGTCTACCACGGTTTGGGCGCGCCGCGTCACCTCGTTGTCCACGATCGTCACGGAAGGGTCCAGTTCCTTGAGGCGAACCATCATCTCGGCATCGTCGATTTCGTTCGGAACCGCTATTTCGACTTTCTTCACTCCCATGCGGTCGAGGGTCTCTATCAATTTGCCCGGCTTTTCGAGCCCCTCAATTATTTTGCCTATCGGCACTTTGCAGGGAACGAGCACCGAGGCGCCCGTCACCGACATTACATCGTGAACGAGGTAAGCATCGGGGTTGTCAAGCAACTGCCCAATATCTATCCTCATCTTATACGAAGAACTCGTCTTCACCTGGATTCCCCCCTTTAAAGAAGAAACAAAATAAAGTATACCTCAATTCACCGCGCAGTTCCATACAAAAACGGGATTATAACAAGGCAGCGGCATTTATAATATTCTCGCCGAGGCGAAAACGCGTTCGGGGGATTTGTTGTATAATCCGTTGCATTATCGTGTCGATTGGAGGGGCGCATGGACGACAGGCCGGTTAGGACAGCCCGCGAACTCATAAGAATATACGGCGGTTCTCTGCTCGAGGATCCGGATCGTCTGGGGCAATTGCTCGAGGACAGATGTGGGGACGCCCGCAGAGAGATATTTCTGTTGTCGTTCGCGCTGAGGGTGGTATTCAGGGACGGAGTCATACCGTCTGCCGATGATTTCGCGTCCCGGGGCGAAAAGACCGAGGCGACACTTCGGGACAACCTCGGTTTTTCAAAATCGGACGCGTCGTGGGCGGCGGAATCCATTCAAAAACTTCTCGAGACCTGTGCCGAAGAGGGCGTCACGGAAGCGCGCCTCGAGGCACACAAGGGTTTTCTGCAAAATATAGGACGTGTGATGGCGAAACGCCCCCGCACGGCGCTTTTTCGAAAAAAGACCCTCCGCAACGGATTGCTGCTGCTCTTCATCATTGCGCTTTTTTTGGGGCTTTTCGTGAGGATAACCGAGTCCAGGTATGCGGTGCACAATGAACACGATATACTCTTTCTGGCGCACCTTTCGGGTCCGGATGCGGCGTTCGGGCACGTTCGCCTCAAGGCCGCGCAGCTGGCCGCCGACCAGCGAAACGCCTCCGGCGGCGTGAAGGGACGCCCTATAAGGATACGGCCGTACGATATGCCCATCCTGCCGGAAAAAGCGCTCGAACGGGCGAGAGAAGTGCTGAGCGACAGAACCGAGCCGCAGCCGGCCGCGGTGATATCGGCTTGCGGCGACGACGTCAACGAGGCCATCGCCGGCTTGGCCGATACTTTCGAGATGCCGTTTGTGATGACGGAATCGAGCCGCGTGAACATCACGATGAATGGACGCGAGCTGCCGAGGCTCTACGTTTTCAGGCTGAACGGGGACAACAACGACAAGGGCCGGACGGCCGCCTATTTCGTAGCGTACGGACTCAACAGGAAAAAGGCCGCCGCGGTCAGCGAGGCGTACGGAGTGGATTCGGGCGAGATGAAGGACGGTTTTATCGAGGCGATGAAGGAATACGGAGGTGAGGTCGTCTGTGAGGAGGTGTGGACGAAGCGCGGCGGCATAGACCGCGCGTCGGTGGAGGAGATAAACGCGGCGGGCGCTGATGTGGTGGCGGTCCTGAATCGCGGCCCGGAAGCCGCGGCGGTGGTACGCTCGCTGCGCGACTTTGGCTACGCGGGCACGATTGTGGGGATGTCGTTCGATGAGGCGGCGTTTTCGGCCGACGGCACGCTCGACAATACCTGGTGGATAGTGCCGGCGCATCCCGACGATCCGCAGTTGCTGTCGTTCCAGTCGGCCTACAGGGACAAATACAACGAAAACAACGCCGGGGCCGATTTCGCCGGGACCGTATTCGCCTACGATTCGATCTTGTGGACGGCGAACGCGTTGAGCCGCGCGCCCGGTTTTCAGGGAGAAGCCCTGCGGCACGCGTTTATGTCGACCAGAAACCTGGCTTTGACGCACGCCACGCTGACCATAGACCCCAGCACTCATGGTCCGCTCAACAAGGCGTGGGCTTTGGTCTACTGTTCTTCGGGAAGCGCGAGGTTCCAGAGGCGTTTTCGCCCTCGATGACATTATGGTGAATGACGCGAAAAATAATGATAAAATGATAATGATGATGACAAATATTTCGTGTAAGGGAAATTTTTGTCTTTCAAACCGCGGCGTTTGATGATATTATGTACTGGGTATTGAATTATTAAAGGATCGAAAGTAGGGGATAAACTCATGAGGCTGCTGACCCGGTCGGATTACGATGGCCTGATGTGCGCTGTATTACTGAAGGAACTGGGAAAGTACGACGAGATAAAATTCGTGCATCCCAAGGATATTCAGGATAACCTCATAGAGGTGACCGACGAGGATGTTCTCGTCAACATACCTTATGTGCCCGGGTGTGGGATGTGGTTCGACCACCACACCAGCGAACAGGAACGGGGCGTCTCCGAGGGGTTCAAATTCGAGGGGGCGAGCTGGCCAGCGCCTAGTTGCGCTAGGGTCATATACGAATACTACAAAGAGGGCGGCAAGCTCGAAAAGTTCGGGGAATTGCTGGAAGCTGCCGACAAAGCCGACTCAGCGCAGTTCACAAGGGATGAAATTTTAAACCCGGCGCGGTGGGTGTTGCTCTCGTTCATAATGGATCCTCGGACGGGCTTGGGGCGTTACCGCGACTACCGCGTGTCCAACTATCAATTGATGATGATGCTGATAGACGAACTCCGCACCAAGTCGGTGGATGAAATACTCGCAATAGAGGACGTTCAGGAGAGGGTGCGCCGTTACGAGGAGCACAAGCCGCATTTCCTTCAGATGATGTTCGAGTATTCCACGGCCGAAGGCGACGTGATAGTGACCGATCTCCGCGATGTCCCGGAGACGTACGTGGG
>JAISXR010000262.1 GCA_031270375.1 Synergistaceae bacterium
GAATTTCTCAAAAATCACCCGGCTTGTTGATGAAAGCGGGATGGCCGTAATTCTGAAAAATAACAGACCGAGATATATGGTAGTGAGTTTTACGGAATATGACGCGATAAAAGCCGCGCGAGAAAAATTTATCGGCGCGGCGGTTGATCATGTCATCGGCGAAAATCTCGAAGCGTTGCGGGAACTCGCGCGGTGATAACTCTGACGGTCGATGAAATCATCGCGCTCCACTCGAAACTGACAGCGGCGACGGGTGGCAGCGGTGGTTTGCGTGACAAAGGACTTTTGGAATCCGCTGTTATGAATTGTTATCAGACGTTCGGAGGCGCGATCGTAAATGGAAAGCGGCAAGCCGTACTCCGAAAAGTCACGGCTTGCCGCTTTGGGCAGATAAAATCCAATAATGCGTATAATGGTGTTGAAAGGGACTGATTCTATGAACGGCGAAATGGCAAATATCAATTTCCGCATGGACAAGGCGCTGAAAGAACAAGCTGAAGTTCTGTTTTCCGAGCTCGGAATGAACATGACCACCGCGCTCAATGTCTTCGTGCGCCAAGCGGTGCGGCAGGGCAAAATACCGTTTGAGATTTCGCTCGCGAGGCCAAACGCCGAAACGCTGGCGGGGACTGTTCCGAAACAAAGCTCGTCCGCCGCCGATTTCGCGAAAGAAACGGGCGTTCCGCTATGATTATGCTACCCTCAACGCTGACTCCTCATTGCTAAAAAGTAAAGTAAATGCTGTTTCCATGGGGGCGGCGCCCCGGGGTCTTGATCCTTTGCGAGCGTCTGTTTATTTTTCGGCATCCAATATTGCAGAAGCGCCCGCTGCAAGGCGCGTTCTTTTGAATCCTTGGGCACGTGGACTTTTTCGCCGGTGAACGGGTCTATCTCCGTATAGTACATGCACGACGATACCGTGCCCGGCGTCGGGGTGAATTCCTGGGCCTGCTCCGGCCGCAAATTCTGCCGGCGCATGAATTCCGCGAGCTTGAAAGCGTCGTCCACGCCGCACCCGGGATGAGACGACATGAAATACGGAACCAAAAACTGCTTCTTGCCCAGCCGCTCGTTTATCTCGCGAAATATTTTTATAAATTTCACCGTCACCTCAGGCGGAGATTTCCTCATGAGGCGCAGCACGTTGGGCGACGCGTGTTCGGGCGCTATTTTGAGCTGTCCGCTGACATGAGACCGGCAGAGTTCCTCCAGAAACTCGCGTCCCCGCGGATCCGCCAGAATATAATCCATCCTGAGCCCCGAGCGGACGAAAACTTTTTTGACGCCATCAAGCGAAGCAACGCGTCTCAAGATATCTCTGTATTCGGTATGACTTATCTTCAATTCGCCGCAAAACTTAGGGAAGACGCAGGATTTCCCCGCGCACGCGCCATGAGATACGCTCTTTTCGCAGGAGGGCGCGCGGAAGTTGGCCGTCGGCCCGCCGATGTCGTGTATATATCCCTTGAAATCGGGGTCTGCGGCAAGAATTTCGGCCTCGCGAAGGATGCTCCGCGTGCTTCGCGCCTGCACGATCCTTCCCTGGTGCGTCGAGATCGCGCAGAACGAACATTCCCCGAAACAGCCGCGGTGACTCGTTATGCTGAAACGCACCTCATCGAAGGCCGGAATTTTTTCCTCGCCGTAAAACGGATGAGGCGCGCGCGCGTATGGAAGGGAATAAATCGCGTCGAGGGATTGAGGCGGCATGGGAAGGGAGGGCGGATTCTGCACCACGGTCCACGCGCCCTGGTCTTGCGCCACAGCACGGCCGGAGGCGAAATTCTGTTCATCGTAAAAAATTTTGAAGGCCTCGGCAAACTTCCTTTTATCGCCCGACACCTCGTCGAACGATGAAATCCCCACAAAACCGTTTTCGCGGTCGATGCCGGCGATATCATGGGTTTTCCAGCACGTCCCCGGAACGTCGCGTATATCCCGGGCGGCCTGCCCCTGCGAAAGCCTGCGCGACACCGTCTCGAGAGACCGTTCCGCCATCCCGTATAGGAGCAAGTCGGCCCTGCTGTCCACTAATATCGAACGGCGTATTTCGTCGCTCCAGTAGTCGTAGTGAGCCATTCTTCGGAGGCTCGCCTCGATGCCGCCTATGACGAGCGGAATATCGCCCCAGAGTTCCCTGACCCTGTTGCAGTAAACAATCACGGCCCTGTCGGGACGGCGCCTGGGCCTGCCGGACGGCGAGTAGTCGTCCCTCGCCCTTCTCTTGCCTGGAGATGAATAATTGGACAGCATGGAATCGAGATTTCCGGCCGACACCATCACGCCGAGTTTTGGCCTGCCCATCGCGGCGAAATCTTCAGTGTTCCGCCAGTCGGGCTGAGACACGATACCGACCCTGTATCCCAGGGATTCGAGCAAACGCGAGATTATGGCTATTCCGAAAGAAGGATGATCGACGTAAGCGTCGCCGACGACGCAGAGAAAATCCAATTCGTCCCAGCCCCGGAGTTCCATTTCCCGCGCCGACATCGGAATGAAAAGTTTGGGCGCGCGTTCGTCGGAAGACCGCGGCCTCACGGCGCGACGTTTTGTCATGCCGCGCGTCAAAGGGCCGTGATGCGGATTATCCCTCCGCGATCCGTATGTTCGAGCAGGCAATCTATGCTCTCGCCGCTTCCGAGGTGTTTGAAGCCGGGCGCTATGTCGCGCAGTGGAACGAGCACGAAAGCCCTTTCGCTCATCAGAGGATGCGGTATCGTAAGCTCGGCGGAGACGATTTTTTCGTCGCCGTACGTCAGGATGTCGATATCAATCTCCCTCGCCTCCCATTTTCCGCGCGCGGCGCGTCCGAGTTCGCGCTCTATGTCTTTGACGCGGCGGAGCAGCTCCGGCGGCGGTTTGTCGGTTTCGAGCGTCACACAGCAGTTGAGAAATCTCGGCTGCGTTGCCACTCCCCACGGAGGTGTCTCGTAGACATCGCTTTTCGCCGTGACGCGCTCGCTATTGCCCAGCAAATCGACGGCACGCCTTATATTCGCGAGCCTGTCTCCGATATTGCTTCCGAGTGACAGCAAACACTCGGTCAAAGCCTGTGCCTCGCTATCGCCTCTATCATGTCGACGGTCCTCCGGTTGGCGGAGACGTCGTGCACCCGGACGATGTTCACCCCCGCGACGGCGCACAGCGAGGTTATCGCGAGCGTTCCCTCGAGGCGTTCCGCGGGATCGTCCTTTGCCGCCCCTCCCGCGATATTCCCGATGAACCTTTTCCGCGAAGCTCCCACCAGGACAGGGAGGCCGAACGAGAAAAATTTTTCCACGTTCGCGAGCAGTGTGAGATTGTCCGACGCCCTCTTTCCGAATCCTATGCCGGGATCTATTATCAGTTTCTCGCGCGGCACTCCGGCCGATTTGAGGGCGCGTATTTTTTCGTCGAAAAACGTGCGGATTTCGGATATGAGGTCGCCGTAAACCGGCGCGCGCTGCATCACGTCCGGCGTGCCTTTCGTGTGCGTCAGCACGTATGCCGCCCCCGTTTCCGACAGCAGCGACATCATGGCCGGCGCTTCATCGGGCAGCCCGAGCCCCGAGACGTCGTTTATGATGTCGGCGCCGGCCTCTATGGCGGCGGAGGCCGCAATCGCGTGCCTCGTGTCGGCTGAAAGCGGCATGTCGGGCAATTCGCGCCTGATCGCTCCGATGACCGGCGTCAGCACTTCGCGTTCTGTTTCGGCTTGGATTCCGCGCGATCCGGGCCGCGTAGACTCGGCTCCGATGTCCAGCGCATCCGCTCCGGCGCGCGCCATCGACAGCGCCCGCGACACGGCGTCACGTTCGTCCGCGGCCCTGCTTTGCGCGTAAAACGAGTCGTTGGTGACATTCAGGATTCCCATCACCAGCGTTCGGCCCATAGGCAGTTTTCTGCCGCCGAATAACGGCACGCCGAACATCGGCGTTTTCCCGGAACCATCATTCGGTAGGTTTATGCTCATCCCTTGGCCGGCCCGCTTCTGTCGATTTTTTCGTCCAGTTTGAGAAGCACCGCTTTGGCTTCGGCGGGAAGCGACGACATGAGCCGCCGTCTGTGCAGGACGCCGATGTCGTCCCTCGCGTAACCTCTGTTCAGTTCCTTCTCGGTCGCCCAGCCTATCTTTTTTTTGTTCACGTACACGTCGAAATCGGCGAGCCTCCTGCCGTCCAGGTCGTATTCCAGCGCCAGCGCGATCCTCTTGATTTCGCGCGGCGAAAGGGGCGTCAGAAGGCGTATCTGGTATACTTCCGATTTGCGCAGGGCCACGGTATACTCGGTGATCCAATCCTCTCCGATCATCACGCCCACGTCGAGACCTTGCAAAACGGTTATCAGCCTCTGGTAGTGCAGGTTGAACTGATCCATCGCGTCGAATATGGTGATTTCGATTTCGTTCCAGTCGGGCTTTCCCAGTGATATGTTCAGATATTCCTGCGCCTTCGCCCTCAAAAACGCGAGGAGCTGACCGTAAGGCTTGTCGATGACGAGCGCTCTCTTGTGGAACATGAACACCGGCACCAGCTTGTTGAGCGGCTCGCTGGTGAAATTGACGAGCACGGCGGACTCGTCTATATTCGAGACCAATTCGTTCTTCGTCGTCTCTCTCGCCCTGAAATCCTTGGCTATCTGATCTATTGCCGCGTCCATCATATCTCCCAAAAGCCTCATCACTATGTTGGGCGGCGTGACTTTGACTTTGTCTATGCCCTCAGCGAAGCCTTTGTTGATGATATCGCACATGATATGGGCGGCTTCTTTCGTCGATTGGTAAATGGACGTCTCGGATATTCTTCCGGAATCGAAAGTTTCGAGCACGACCAGAGTTTCCCCTTCTCCCACATGATCGTAGGATTCGAGCAAATTGGAGGATGGCTTGAAAGAAATATTTTTGAGGTATCCGATCAAATCTTCGCGGCCCTCCGCAGGGACGTGCAGGTTTATTACGGTGGGCCCGCTTCTTACAAGTGACATCATTGCCGTTCACTCCTCCGGTATGCGTGATACACATTTTCGCGTCACTTAGGACGGTATGCGCGCATCATTCGCGCGCCATTTGCGCTCTTCGGATAAGCCAGCGTTTTTATCTCATCGGCGCTCGGGTCTATGAGCCTCATCGCCTCTATTCCATTGAGGAAATATCTTCCCTCCCCGTCGAGGAAACTACGCGACGACAAATCATGCCCAAACAGATTATATTGTACAGGTTTTTCCATGATTTTTTCCGCGTAATGCGAGATTCTGAAATTTGCCCCCAACAGTTTCACTTCAACCGTCCCTTCATGCACCGAACATTCCGGAGGAAGGCTCGGAAGCAGATCGGCCCTGTCGTGATTGCCGAGGACTATGAGCACCTTTCTGTGCGGGGCGAGGAGTATATTTATCAGCCTTCCCGCGGCGAGGGCGTACCGGCCCGCTTCGGCGGGATACATGTCCAGCTTTATGTCGTCGGCGAGGTCTCCGGTGTGCGCGACCACGGATGGATTGACGCGGTGCATCGTCCTTGCCAGATATCCGTACATGCTTGTGGGTGTGTCGGAGATGTGAAGGATTTTTCCCAGCCCGTCCATTTTTTCGGGCAAATACCCAAGCCTGACGAAACTGTCGTCGGCGAATTCCGCGAGTCTCCGTTTGATTTTCGCTGTCTCGAACGTCTGTCTCAATTTCGACAGCAGATAAACTTTTAACGAAGGTCTTTCCTTCATTTTTGCTCTCCCGGCCGGACGTTGTCTTGAACCGCATTCCGCTATTACAGACAGAACCCGAAGAAGACAAAAAACGCCGCCCCGACAATGCGCCCACGGGGCGGGTTCGCTTTTGTCCCAAACGGGAAGTTTCCGCCGTCTTTGGCTCTGATTTCGGCGAAAAACTACTTCAGCCCGTACTTTTCCTTCAGCGCGTCGAGTTCACCGGAATCCCGCAATTCACGCAACGCTTTGTTCAACGCTTCGACAAACCGGGCGTCGCCTTTGGGGACCGCGAGCGAAAAGCCTTCCTCGGGGCCGTTGATCATTTCTTTGAAGGATATCTCCAATGAGCCCTTGAATTTTTCGTTCTCGACGTAGCTTATGGCGACCGGGGAATCCAGAAGGACGCCGTCGATACGGCCGAGCGTCACCTCGTTCACCGCGTCGTCGACCTTCTGATAACGCCTGATGTCGACGCCAAGTCCGGCGTTCGTGAGGTAGGAATCCTCGGTCGTGCCGAGTTGTACGCCTATGGCTCGGCCTTTGAGGCTCGCTAGGTCGCGCAGTGAATCTTTATTGCCCGCCTTCACCACTACCGAGGCGTCGGCCACCTGGTAAACGTCGGAAAAATCCACTATCTTACGGCGTTCCGCGGTGGCGTTTATCGCGGCCGCCGCCATGTCTATCTTGCCGGTGGTGAGCGCCGGGATGAGGCCGTCGTAAGCCATGTCCACAAATTTTATCTCGCGCCCAATCTTCGGCCCGATGAGCGCCAGCAGCTCCACGTCGAAACCCGTGATGACGTTGTTTTCGTCATAGTACTCGAACGGCGGGTAAGTCGCCTCTGTGCCGACCGTCAGCACATCCTTGTCCAACGCCGAAGCGGCGAACGCGCACGAGCCGGCGAAACCGAACACCATCAGAGCCAGTATCATCCAAAATCTCCTCAACATCATAAAGCACCTCCGTTTTTTATGAAGAGCGTCACGCGACGCTCCACTTCTTTTCGAGATATCTCAAAGCCATTCCTGTTAGCGACGTCATGACGAGATAAATCGCTCCGACCACGATGAACGTCTCAAACGACGCGTAAGTGGCGCTTCTCACAATCTGCCCGACCTGGGTGAGTTCCATTATCGCCAGCGTTGAAAGAAGGGACGATTCCTTGATCAGGGTCACGAACTCGTTGCCGAAAGCCGGAAGCATGTTTCGAAGCGCCTGCGGCAGCACGACGTGACGCATAGTCTTGACATAGGACAGGCCCAACACCTGTGCCGCCTCCCACTGTCCGGACGGGATGGCCTCGATGCCTCCGCGCACTATCTCACCCATGTATCCGGCCGAATTGAGGGAAAGCCCTATGATGCCGGCGGCCATACCCGACAGGTTCACGCCGACCGAGGGAAGCCCGAAATATATGAAAAAGAGCTGAACGAGCGCCGGCGTGCCGCGTATGATGTAAATATAACATGCGGCCGTTATCCGAAGCGGCTTCAGGGGCGATATCCTGAGAGTGCCGATGAGAACGCCCAGTATAGTCCCAAATATGGCCGACAGCGCCGAGGCGACGACGGTGGCCTCCGCCCCGGTGAGGAACATTCGCATCCGCGGAAGCACAAGAGCGAAATCAAGCGCCATCGCTTCCGGCCTCCGTCCCGCGCGCCGCCGTCAACATTCTCTGAAGAAACTGTCTTGTCCGCGTCTCGCGCGGGTTCGAGAACAATTCCGAGGGGACGGACTCCTCCACTATACAGCCGCCGTCCATAAAAACCGCCCTGTCCGACGCCTCGCGCGCGAAACCCATCTCGTGAGTTATGACCAGCATCGTCATACCCGACGACGCCAAGCGGGCCATCACTTCCAGGACTTCTCCGACAAGCTCTGGATCGAGGGCGCTCGTGGGCTCATCGAAAATCATTATCCTGGGGCGCATGGCGAGCGCGCGCGCTATGGCGACGCGCTGCTGCTGTCCGCCCGACAACTGGCGTGGACGGGCGTCCTCCCTGCCGGACAGGCCGACTTCCGCGAGCAGGCTCAAAGCCTGTTTTTTAGCCTCCCCAGGTGACAAGCCCAACACATGGACCGGTGAGAGCATTATATTTTCGATCGCCGACAGATGAGGATACAAATTGAACTGCTGAAATATCATTCCCACAAGCCTCGCCAGTTCTTCGTTTCCACGCGCTCCGTCCGTGATTTCCGCCCCGCACAGCGTCACGCGCCCGCTGTCGACGCGTTCGAGCCCGCAGATACACCGCGCGAGGGTGCTCTTGCCGGAGCCGCTGGGGCCTATTACGCTCACTACTTCGCCTTCCGCGACC
>JAISXR010000059.1 GCA_031270375.1 Synergistaceae bacterium
GACGGCAGGCTTTTCGCGCCGGTCGTGCTCGCGGCGCGCATGATGATGGAGGCCAGAGGCGATCCTCGAAACAGGGAAAAATACGCGAGAGAACTCTTGAAAATCATGCGTGAACGGGATTACAATAATCATAAGAAAAGAATAGTATTGAGATTTATCGGGCATATTTTGAGATTGCAGGAGAAGGACATAAACTCCGGATTGAGGGGGGAATTTTTGATGCAGTTCATACCGCTGAGCGAATACAGGAAATTATCGGAAATTGAGGACATTAAAGAAGAAGGAAAAAGGGAGGTCGCCCGTTCCATGATTGCGGACGGGATGTCTGCCGAGAAAATCATGAAATATACCGGGCTCGACGAAGAAGATATTCTCGCGCTTGATTACCAAACTACCACTAGCTAAAGCTGGTGGTTTAAAGTCAGCGGGCTGAACCGCCGATTACTACTGCCGCTAAAGCCGCCTGAAGGCGAAGCGCCTCGAAACCGGCGGTTTAAACCGCACGTTCGCTAAAGCGGCCACTTCGGCAAGGCTAAAGCCTCGTTTGGAACATACCGCTGAGCGAATACAGGAAATTATCGGAAATTGAAGACATTCCGGTGGAGGGGCGATCGTTCTACATGACGCTAACCGGGCGGTACGCGGCTGCCCCTACATGTCGCTGAATATATCTTCCGGCGTGTCCTCTTCCGCCGGCGCGGCGGGGGCGGCGTCGGGCACGAACACAGGCTCGGAATAAAGCGGATTCGGCGTCAGGATGGCGCTAGCTTCCGCTATTATCGCGGACACCGACAACATCTCGGCCTTGGGATTGAAATCGAGCGTTATATCACGTTCGATCGTCTTCAATACCGAGTCGTCGTCCTCGTTTAAGATTTTCACGGTCAGTTTGTGATCTTTGCCGACCATCTTCTTGATGATCCTGTCGCCGGCCCACATGTCGAAGCCTTTCGTGTCTTCGTCTATATAGACCGTTCCGTAGGGCATCGCTTCATACCGGGCGCCGCCGGCGGACGCCGGGCCGTTGTCGATTATGACATCAAATTCCTTGCCGAGATGATACATCGAAAAACCCAAGCCCACGAGACAAACAACGGTCAGCAGCCGTATCAGCAGCCGTATCGCCCTGACTGGCCTTGTCTTGATTGACAAGCCGGAAACGGACATCCTCAAGCCTCCCCTCTCAGATCGCGTCTCTCGCGTTCACGCGCCTGGTACCTCTTCCAAGCGTGCAGGACGAGCGCGACGGCTATTATCCCATAAGACACGAACACCCGGAAATACTCTCCCAACTGTGCCTGGCCGATCAATTCCTTTCCCGCCATGGGCGAGACCACGAACATCAGGTGAAAGAGCGTTACTCCAACGAACACGTTGGCGATCGACGCCTTCGAGACCGTAGCTCCCCCGATGAGAATCGCGGCTATGGAGAACATACCGGTTTGCTCGTGGCTGTTGTAGGTGTTCATGGTTCCGATATTCTGGAGAAAAATTATCTGCCCGAACGCGGCCAGCATCGTCGATATCACTATCGCTATGACGCGCGTCCGCTCGACGGCTATGCCCGACGAGCCGGCTATCGCCATATCCTGCCCCACCGCCCTCATATCCTGCCCCAGCTTCGTGCGGCGGAACCACAGGATGAAAAGACAGAACGCGGCTATCACGATATACGTGCTTATCGGCACATTGATGCTGAAGGGTACCGCCGCCGTGCCTCCGCGAAAATCGTATTGCAGGGCGTTGTCCAACGCGTGCCGGAGTCCGGTGAGGTTGATGGCGTTCCGCACCCCGTAGCCCCGCGAGAGCACCAACTGCGGATTCGTCACCGGTATCCTGATTTCCATGTTCGTGAACGGTATCTTGAGCATACCCTTTATCCCTATCACGTAAAGCACGACGAACTGGTAAATGCCGTTCACGAAAAACCCCAGAATATACGACGTCACCATCTCCCGCCCCTTGGCGCGGTTCAGGACATTGCCGCAGACATAACCGAGCAGGGCGGCAATGGGCATGCTGATCAGGGACGCAAGCACCAACCCCGGGATGCCCACAATCGACCAGTCGGTCACCAGTATCAGCCCAATCTGTCCGGCCATCGCGCCGAGCACCATGCCGAAGTTCAGCCCCATTCCGGCCATTATCGGTATCAAGAGGGACAGCACGAGAAAGGAGTTTCGCGCGAGCCTGGTGAGCATCTCCTGTATCAGATAAGCCGCCGAAAAGCCCGAGAGCGGGATCGCGGCCGCCGAAAGGAGGATGAAAATGATCGGGACTGAGTTGGATATCAGAAAATTTTTCAGCGCGTCGCCAAATCCGTACCGTCTGGCCGCGGAGTCGTTCGTTCGCATCAGCGTTTCACCTGCGTCTTTCTCGTGAGCGCGTAAAGTATCATGCCGTTCGAGACGATTATCCTTATCACTTCCGACATGTCGGAGTGAAGGAGGCTGTTTATGACCGACGGCGTCATCGTGAGTATGCCCTGGAACAGAAATGTTCCTACCACCACGTTCACCATTGTCGCCTTATTGACCGACGCCCCGCCCAGAAGTATCGCCGCCACGGCGGGGAAAGCCATATAGAGGGGGCCCATGTAAAGCTGTATGAACCCGAAGCTCTGTTCATACACCAAAATCCCCACCGCGCCGAGGACGGTGGAAAGCATGACCGATATAGTCCTCATCCTGTTCACGTTGATGCCGGACGCGCGCGCGAATTCGGGGTTCGAGCCCACCGCGGTTATGGCC
This sequence comes from Synergistaceae bacterium, assembly GCA_031270375.1. Lineage (GTDB taxonomy): Bacteria > Synergistota > Synergistia > Synergistales > Synergistaceae > JAIRKI01. The sequence goes on from JAISXR010000059.1 coordinate 2,751, forward strand.
GTTCCGGTCTTCGTCCTGAAGAACGCCCGCACGAGAAATATCATTATGAAGAAGAAGATGAACATCCCCGTCGGGAAGTAGAACGTTCCGCCCTCCTCCCCGAACGTGAGGAAATTGCTCAACACGTGCCTCCAGAATCCATCGGTGCTTATAGTGGTGCGGAGCCCCGATCCGCCGTAAGCCCATATCATGACGGGGCTGTCGAACGGCAGCAGCAGCCACGCCATACACGTCACGGCGACGGACGAGAAGCCCACATACGTGGCGATCATCATCTCCTCGCCCTTGACGCGGTTCAGTATCTGAGCGTATATAAATCCGAGAACGGCGGCTATGGGAACCGCGGTCAGCATGGCAAATCCGAAACCGGGAAACCCGCGCGTCTCGAACTGTATCGACATCGTCGCCCCCAAAAGGCCGGCGATGATGCCCAACGGAAGGCCGAAGTTGAGCCCGCACCCGCTCTGAACCATCGGCACCATGGCGAGCACCAGCACCCCGTTCATTCCGACGCGGACGAGCGTATCCGAGAGGGACGACAGCACGCGCACGTTAACGAATGGGGCGGCAATGTAGAGCGAGACCAGAAAAAGCCCGATTATTATCCTGGGCCAGCCGGCATTCTCGATGAACCTTTTGATGTAACCTCCCATCAGATTTCACTTCCTTCCGAAGCGCCGGTCACGGGCGCGCCGCCGGTCATCAGCAGGCCAAATTCCTCGGCCGGCGCGTTGGCGGGCCTGATGCCGCTTATCACGCCGTTGTCAACGATGGCGATCCTGTCGCATATAGAGCGCAATTCTTCCAGTTCCGACGACGTTACGACTATCGTCGTCCCCTGTTCCTCGTTGACCCTCTTCAGCATATCGAGCACGAGCCTTTTGGCCCCTATATCTATGCCCCTCGTCGGCTCAGAGACAAAGAGCAGCGTGGGGTTCACCACGAACGCCTTGGCGAGGCACACCTTTTGCTGGTTGCCGCCCGACAATTCAACCGCCCTCTGTTTGTGGGACGTGCATTTTATTTCGAGCAGTTTGAT
>JAISXR010000221.1 GCA_031270375.1 Synergistaceae bacterium
TTAACGCGCACAGCCCTGGACGGTGTGGATAATATATGGTTCAAAGTCACCGCCATGATGAGCACGCAGCTTTTCACGAAAGACTGCCAGTATTCCGGAATGGCCGCTTTGAGCCCGACGGTTATGCTCATGATGATGAACACTCCCACCACACTCTTGACGCATGAACCCTCGCCGCCGGTGAAAGCTGTGCCTCCCAGCAGGACGACGATGATGCAGTCGGTCTCCATTCCGACGCCGCAGAGCGGGTCGCCCAGCGACATATAACTGCCCCGCATCACGCCGGCCAGGCTGGCGAGCATACCCGTCAGCATATAAAGAATTGTGACGACGCGTTTTGTATTTATCCCCGAAAGCTCGGCAGCAACCCGATTCCCTCCTATTGCGGCCGCGTACTTTCCCAGGATCGTCCTGCGCTGGATAACCGCCAGAATCACCACGACCGCCAGGGCCGCGAAGAAAGCGCGGGGAAGGCCCAAAAACACTCCCTTGCGGGCAAAATCGTTGATCCATACAGGCATTTTCAGCACACTGCCGCTCTTTATGGCTGAAATTCCCGGAGGCACCAGGTATCTCGCTATGCCCTGATAGAGGTTCATGGTGATCAGCGTGGCGATTACCGGCGTGATGCAGAGCCTCATGACCATTACGCCATTGACCAGGCCAAGACCTATTCCCATGATCATGGTGACGAAAACGGCGGGCAGCATGGGCACTCCATGAAGCACCAGCATACAATACACCACGCTGGACAAACTCATGGCGCTCCCCACCGAAAGGTCCATCTGACCCGCGATCATGATCAGGGTGAAACCGCACGCTATCACGATGGTCGGCGCGGAGAGGCGGAGTAAATTGACCAGGTTGTCACTCCAGTTCAGGAAGTTTCCGCGGCCGAAAAGCTCCCCCTTGATGAGGCTGAGTACAGCCACAACCACGAACAAGACCACATAAACATTCACCGATTTCGCGACGGCCCGCCAATCCGGGCCAGGAACTCTTCTCTCCAACTCTTTATTCATTTGTCTCACCCATTGTTCATTCTCTTTTCGAGGGCGTACCGCTGCGCCATAATGGCGATGAAAGTCGCGGCCCCCTTGATGATGTACTGCCATTCCGGGCGCAGAAGCAACCCCGTGGCCGTAGACGTGATGACCGATATTATGAGCGCGCCGATCACAGTGCCGAACGCCGAGCCGAAACCGCCGTTGATGCTGGTGCCGCCGAGCAGCGTGATGACAAGCGCGTCAAACTCGTATCCGCGGCCGCGGCTCGAATAACCCGCGCCGAATTCGGATGCGAGCAGAATGCCGGTAATTCCGGCCAAAAGAGCGCTGATGAGGTACAGAATGGTCACCTGTCTTTCGACTTTTACGCCGGAAAGCCTGGCGGCATTCTGGTTCGCGCCTATCTGATAGATTCTTCGCCCAAAAACGGTTTTTTTCTCCACCACGATGGCCAATATCACGAAGACCGCCACGATTAATACCGCGATCGTCATGCTGGTCCCCGGAATCGACGTCTTGCCTATTACTGTGAACACGTCGGGAAGATCCGTATTGCGCTGAGCGCCCTGGGTTAAAATCTGCGCTATCCCGCGAGCCACCGACATGGTGCCCAGCGTTATGATGATGGACGCGACCTTGAGTTTGGCTATGAAGAACGAATTGACGGCGCCTATGCCAAGACAGGCCAGCAGGGTCAGCGCGATTGAAATTCCGTATGGCAGGTTCAAGCCCCGCGAAAGTTCCGACGCGGTCGAAGTATTGCCCTGGCAGAAATATACCGACAATACGCCGGCCATGGCGACGATTCCGCCCACCGACATGTCAAAATAACCCGCGATCAAAAGATGCGTGACGCCGATGCCCAATAAAATGATGTACCATTGATTTGAAATCAGGTTTTGTATATTGGCGATACTGGCAAACTTCGGCAGCGCGAGACGGGCCAGAAAAAACAATACGACAAGCGATACCAGCATCGCCAGATTGATATACGTCTCGTTGCTGATTTTGTCCGTAATCCCGCGCATACTGCCGATGCTCACGCCGCGTCGCCCCCGGTCACTATGTTGATAATTTTCTCGCTGTCGATATCGGCGGCGTTTTTCAGCTCGGCCTTTATCCTGCCGTCGAACAGCAGATAAAAACGGTCGCACACGCTCAGCAGCTCCGGCAGCTCGGACGAAAAAATCATAATGGATTTGCCGTCCGCGGACAATCGCCTGATAATGCTGTAAATCTCGCTCTTAGCGCCGACGTCTATACCCCTTGTCGGCTCGTCGAGCATGAACAAATCGGCCTCGGAACAGAGACACTTCGAAAAAACGACCTTCTGTTGATTGCCGCCCGAGAGCTTGCCAACTTCCTTTTCGATGCTGTTGGTCGCGATTCCCATGTCATGTACGTAAGATTCGGCGACTTCTCTTTCCTTCGTTTTGTCCATGAAACCGTTCCGCGACACTTTGTCCATTTTCATGACGGGGATATTTGCCTTGACGGTGAGCAGCGTAAACAAACCTTGAGTCCTGCGCTCTTCGGGGACCAAAACTATTCCAGCACGAATCATCCGGCTGGGAGACGCGCCCACACGGCGGCCTTTGTATAAGATATCCCCGGTCTCTATTGCGTCCACTCCGAAGATGGCGCGCGCCAGCTCCGTCTTGCCGGCTCCTATAAGCCCGTAAAAACCCACAATCTCTCCTTTGTTGACATAAAGCGAGGCCTTTTTCAACTTATGGTTGGACAGATCTTTAATTTCGAGTAACTTTTCATCGCTGATGCAGGGGTTCGGGATGTAATTTTCCCGGATCATTTTACCCACCATCATTTTAATGAGTTCGCCCCTGTCTTTGACCTCCGGGAGAGGCTTCGTCGCGATATGCCCGCCGTCCCGCATAACCGTTACGTAATGCCCGATCTTGAATATCTCATCCAGTCTATGGGATATGTAGATGACCGTCATGTTGTTGGAACACAGTTCACGGATAATTCGAAACAGGCGTTCCGCTTCGTTCTCCGAAAGCGAGGCCGTCGGCTCGTCCATGATGATGATATCCGCTTTGGAAGCCACCGCCTTCGTTATCTCGATGATTTGTTTTTGAGCCACGCTGAGCGTGGAAGTGACGGCCTTCGGGTTTATGGACGGCTCAATTTCATGCAGAAGGGAGACACACTTGTTTATCTTGTCGGTATGTCTCAAAAAACCCAACATGGTATCCTCACGTCCCAGCGTCAGGTTTTCCTCGACGGTCAGTTGATCTACCACATTCAGTTCCTGAAACAGTGTGGTGATGCCCTTCGCACGCGCCTCACCGGTACTGCCCGCCTGATATTCCGCGCCGTTCAGTTTGACGCTGCCGCCGGTTTTCCTGCAAGCGCCGGTGAGAATCTTGATGAGCGTGGATTTTCCGGCGCCGTTCTCGCCCACCAGGCAATGTACCGTATTGCGTTTTACATCGAAACTCACGTCATCCACCGCGCGAACGCCGGGAAAAACTTTTACGAGATTTCGTATTTCCAGAATATTCTCCATGCCCTGCCCCAGTTCGACCATTTCTCCGTACCCCGTAAAAATCGCCGGGGTACGGAGAAATGGATTTTAATATTTTGTATTCGCGCTCCGCATCTACAGGGAGAAATTGTCGTTGAACTGATCGTTGTACAGGTCAACGGCTTCCTTGGAGGAAGTTGTCCAGAAGATAACCGGGTAAGATTTCGCGAAAAATTCCTCCGGCTCGTCTGAAATTTGCTTTATCTTGCCTTCCCGCATCTGCGCGAGAACGTCTATGATCGTCTCGGAAGTGTCCTTTGGCGGCAGGAACAGCGACATTTTCAGAGAATTGTTCGGGTCGTATATCAGCCTGAGTTCCACCTGATCGCAGTCGACGCTCGCCACGACTTCGGTCGTGAGTTTGCCGTTCTCCAGTTTGCCCCTGCCTGCCTGCTGCAGCGCGGCCATGACGCCGACCGTCAGATTGGACGCCTGGGAGTATATTACGTTCACCTCGGGGCGTTGCGTGCAAAGGTCCGCCATGATCTGCTTAGCCGCGTCCGCGCCGGCGCTGCCGTCCAGCACGCCCAGATCGACGGCGTCCGGGTCTACGCTCAAAACTCCCTCGCGGAACGGATCGGATCGTCCGCTGCGAACCTCAGTGTGATCGGGCCAGCCGATTTGAACGAATACTATGGGCTTGTCCGGGTTATCTTTCTTCCACTGCGCGGCCGCGGCGGCGCCCATTGCCTTCGAACTCGACGCCTCGTCGTTGCGTATGACCGGCATATTGATGCCCTGTCCGAACGGGCCGAAGAAATTGGCGATATAAACGCCCTTGTCGATGGCCTCCTGAACACCCGGCTTGGCGGCCTCGGCGTCCCATATCTGCAGAACCGCCATATCCATTCCCTGCGCTACGATTTGATCCACGTTCTCGGTCATGACGGCCGAATCGCTTTTGCCGTCGAACGCGTATACCTCGATGCCGTATTTATCGAGCGCATACTGTTTTGCCGCCGCGAAGCGCGCCTGGTGGAAAGTATTCGAGAGTTCCGAGACGAAATAAGCTATCTTCAGCGGTTCTTTGGTATCCGCCGCGAAGCAGGCGGTCGCTGCCGTAAACAATGCCACCGCGATGGCTGTCAGGCATAATAATTTTTTCTTTCCGTCCGTTCTCATGCTCATTCTTCCTCCTATTCATAATCCAGGAACACCACAATACCACGCGTATGTTATCGAACATTGCACGTCTCACTGCCGTTCCGCACTACCAGCGCATAAATCGCCTCCTCGTAATCTACGTTCTCGTTAAAACTCTTTAATTGTCATAACGTTTAAGTCAAATACATTGTAAAAACACAATTACCCTTTGTCAAGTATAGTACGGTTTTTTTGGTACCTTACAGGCCTGCTTCACCAATAAAAAAACAAGGGGGGTGTGAGGGTTGCCCGCTTTAAAACAAGTCCGTTCTTGCGGAGATATGCCAAGCGAGACCAAATCTGAAAAAATTTGATAAAATAATTCAAGCGGGGCGTAAAGGATTAAGGATATGGAAAAATTTATCGGCCCGTACAAATGGGTATATTATTGATGAAGCGTAGAGGGGGGTCTGTCATGGCGTCTTACAATTTCGAGAGAGCGCTGTCGTCGATGGCGCGCGAACGGCTCGAGATCTCGGAGATCGGCGAGATGATAAGGCTGGTCAAACATCACGGGGCGATATCCTTCACGGCCGGAGAGCCGTCCGCGGATCTCATGCCGGCCCTTCAACTGAAAGAGGCGTTCGGGGACGTCTTCGATGACCCGTCGTTGCTCGGATATGCCGGATCGGTGCTGGGTTACCCGGATTTGCGCGAGTGGATACGCGATTGGATGCGGGACGACGGACTGCTGCCCGACTGGGTCGTCGCGTCGGACATAATGATAACCTGCGGTTCTCAGGAGGGGCTCAGCCTGGCTGGAGAGGCGCTGATCGACCCCGGTTCCTACGTCCTTGTCGAGAGCCCGACTTACATGGAAGCCCTGCTCTCCTTCAGAAAGCAGGGAGCGGTCTGCGTCGGAGTGCCGACGGACGAACACGGGATAGTGGTCGAGCCGCTGGAGACCGTCCTCAAGAGCAAAAATATCCGTTTCCTCTACTCCATACCGAACTTTCAGAATCCCAGCGGCTACACGGCGTCCGCCGAGAGACGGATAGAGGTCCTGGACGTGCTGAGGAAGTACGACGTTCCCATTTTGGAGGACGACCCTTATCATCACCTCAGCTACGACGGAGAGACGCCACCGACGTATATCAAGCTCTCCGGCGGCGACGCGCGCGTCGTCTATCTCGGCAGCTTCTCCAAAATTGTGGCGCCGGGAATCCGGTGCGGATGGATGATTGCCCCGGCCTCGCTGATGACGCGGATATCGTCCCTTCGCGTCAACGCGTGCCTCGACCTGCCGTCGGTTTTGCAGCGCGGCTTGCTCAACTATCTGTCGCGCATCGACGTAAAGGCGCACATCGAGGGGCTGAATTCAGTATACCGCCGCAGGAGGGACGCCCTGCTCTCCGCGCTCGACAGACATATGGGCGGCATGGGTTTCACGCACAACCGTCCCGGCGGAGGGTTCTTCGTCTGGGGAAACGTCGACGGTATCGCCGATATGACCGACTTTGCCCGTTACGCTGTGGCGAGCGAGAAGGTAGGCGTCATCCCGGGAAGCGTCTTCTTCGCGCCGGGCGCGGCGGATCAAACCAGCATCCGCCTGTCATTCGCGAAAAATGACGAGGCGCAGTCAGAGGAGGGATGTATCAGACTGGCAAGAGCCGTCAAAAACTACAGAAAAGGATCTTTGTGAATCATACCGAAATTATTTTGCCGACAATACGATAGGAGGATAAGTGATGACCGAAAAAAGGCAGTACACATCCGCTCAGATCATGAAATTCGTAATTCCCTCCCTTGTGGGTGCCATAGCGTTTATAATGCCGGTGCCTCAAAACGATACGTTCAATACCATTCTCGGGATACTCATCGACATCATCAAAGCCGCGCTGAAGGATTACCTGCCTGCCGCAGCGATGGTATTTGTCGTTTTGAGCGCCCTCATGTCCCTGATTGCCGTCGTTGCAAAACCAAAATTCATAATGGAGAACGGTTTCGCGAAGGACCTCTTCTTCGTCCCGCCATTCTGGCTCGTATCGCGGCTCCTGGGCGGTGTATTTTATATCATGATCTTCTTCCACCTCGGGCCTGAGATAATCTGGAACATGGACAACGGCGGAACTCCCGGCATCGTGCTCGCGCCCGCGCTCCTCATAATATTTCTCATACTCGCCGGTTTCGTCCCGCTCTTGACGGACTATGGGCTGATGGAGTACGTGGGGACATTTGCCCGCCCTGTCATGCAGCCTCTCTTCAAACTCCCCGGCCGGGCGGCGATCGACTGCATAGCATCCTGGGTGGGAAGCAGTTCAGTCGCTGTGGTGATCACCACGAAGATCCACGACCAGGGCTATTACTCAGACAGGGAGGCTTCGATAATCGCCACAACCTTCTCTGTCATCAGCATCGCGTACATCTACGTGATGGCCGACTTCGTCAAACTTCCGCACATGTACTTTCAAATTCTCATCTCGGTCTACGCCGTGACCTTCATCCTGGCCCTCATAATGCCCCGGATATGGCCGCTGTCATCCATACCGGATACGTACTCGGGCAAGGCGGGAAAACAGCGAATCGGCGACGACACACCGTCGGGTAAGACGCTCGGCGGGTGGGCGTTCGAACTTGCGGTGGACCGGGCGGCGGGGCAGACTCTGACCTCGACGCTGCGGAACATCCTGAAGACGCTCGTGTCACTCATAACAAGCACGATGCCGCTCGTCGTTTCATGGGGCACCATTGTGCTGATCATCGCCAACAGCACCCCCGTCTTCAGGATAATCGCGACGCCGTTCACCTGGATGCTGAACCTCATGAGTATCCCGGAGGCATCGGAAGTGGGCACCGCATTCATCCTCAGCTACGCCGACCAGTTCCTGGCCGCGGTCGTGGGCTCGAACGTCACCACGGACGCGGCGCGTTTCATGTGCGCCGGCATATCGGCAACCGGCCTGATTTACATGACGGAGGTAGGGGTGCTCATATTGAACTCGTCCATACCGCTCAACTTCGTCAAGCTCACCGTCATCTACATCATACGCGCGGTGCTGACGGTGTTCCTGCTCGCCCCGTTCGCCTGGTACTTCACCATGTAGCGGACAGGACGCCCATCTGCCGCATGAACTTCGCGATACTGATGAAACAGGTGCCGGACACGGATGACGTCAAGATGGACCATGAGCGTGGAATAATGATACGCGACGGCGTCGGCAGCATAGTGAACCCGCTGGACTTGAACGCGCTGGAAGCCGCCGTGCGGATTCGAAGCGACGGAGACTCCGTAACCGTCATCTCGATGGGGCCGCCGAAGGCCGAGGAGTCGCTCCGCGAGTGCCTGGCGCTCGGCGCCGACAGGGCGTTATTGGCGACGGACGCGGTATTTGCCGGAGGCGACAGTTGGGCGACATCCAAAGTATTGGCCGCCGTTATAAAAAAAATCGGCGTCCCTGACCTCATCATAGCCGGGGAGAAGGCGACGGACGGCGAGACCGGGCAGGTTGGGCCGGAGGTCGCCGCGTTCCTCGGGTTGCCGGTCGCCACTCGCGTCACTAAACTGACAAAACTGCCGGATGGGATAGAGGTCACCTGCACATTGGAGGACGGTATCCTGACGCAGCGGCTCGACACCCCGTGCCTCGTCACGGTCTTGAGCGACATCAACACCCTTCCTCTGCCCACGCTGTCCGGAAAAAAGCGGGCATACTCGCTCACTGTGGATACGCTTTCCGCGGGCGAGCTTGGCATCGGCGAGGACGACGCCGGACTCGCGGCATCCCCCACCAGGGTCGTCAAGATAATGACGCCCCGTGTCGCGCGACGTACGGAAAAATTTCTCGCGAAACACGCGGACGAGCTTGAAGCCGGACTCGACAGAGTCATCGAGATTCTGGCCGACGCGGCGATACTGTAGGGGGCTTTTTTGAGGATGGACATGACCGGCGATGAAAACCCTGGCGCCGAGGTGTGGGTGCTTGGCGAGACGAGATATTCCGGTGCCGTGAGCGACACCGTATACGAGCTTTCCGCCAAGGCCCGGGTTCTCGCGGACGCGTTAGCGGCACCTTCCGGCACGAGATGCGGTGTGGTCGTGGCGATGATGTTGGACGAAAAAAACGCGCCTCGGGCCGATCTGGGACGAATCGGGCAGTACGGCGCGGACCGCGTGACAGTGGTTCGCGGTGACGGGCTGCCGTTCGACAGGGCGAAATGCGCCAAGATTCTGGCGCTGCTCGCGAAAAAAGCGCGCCCGCAGATTCTGCTGGCGTCAGCCACGGCGTTCGGCCGGTCCGTCATGCCGTACGCCGCGGCGATACTCGGCACCGGGCTCACCGCGGATTGCACGGGGCTGGAGATTGAGGAGGTAAGCGGCTTGCTGCTCCAGACCAGACCCGCGATAGGCGGAAATATCATGGCCGTCATAAAGACCCCCAACCACAGACCCCAGATGGCGACAGTGCGCCCGAGGACGTTCGGCATCCCGGAACCGGTTTCCGGAAGAACCGCCAAAGTCATAGAACCGGAGATACCATATATGGCGGACAGCGTGCGCGCGTCTTCCTTCGAGCCGTTCGAAGCGTCGCGCGCCGGGATAGCGGAGCGCGACTCGATTGTCTCAGGCGGAAAAGGACTGCGGAGAGCCGAGGGGTTCGAGTTGATATCAAGGCTCGCCGGCGCCGTCGGCGGCGGCGTCGGCGCTTCGCGGCCGGCCGTTGAGATGAAGTGGATCGGCTATCACCATCAAGTCGGTCTCTCGGGCCAGGTGGTGTCGCCGAAGGTATACATCGCAGCGGGGATATCCGGTTCGGTGCAGCATCTGGCCGGAATGAGTTCGTCCGCCAAGGTCGTGTCGATCAACCGCGACCCGGACGCTCCCATCTTCGGGGTATCGGACGTAGCGATCTGCGGCGACTTGTACGAGGTCATACCAATGCTGATAGAGAGAATCGAGAGAAGAAAGAGGGGCGAGCGCGATGGCGGATAAGCGCACGTCTGCCTATAATCCCGTGACCGGAGAGGTATTGACCGACCTCGCGCGCATTCTTGGCCCTTCGGGAGTATCGTCTGACCCTGAAAAACGCACGGCGTACTCGCTCGACGATACGCTTCCGCGCTTCGAGGGCGAGTATCTGGCCGAAGCGATCTGTTTCCCGGAGAGCACGGAGCAAGTGTCGCGCGTCATGAAATACGCAAACGACAACCGGATACCCGTCACGCCGCGCGGCGCTGGGACTGGCCTGTCGGGCGGCGCTGTCCCGTTCCGCGGCGGGATAGCGCTCGCGACGGAGCGAATGAACAACATCCTGGAGATAGACATGGCCAACAGGACGCTCACCACCGAGCCTGGCGTCGTCACCGCCGAGATAACGAAGTTCGCGAAGGGGGCAAACCTGCTCTACGCCGGAGACCCATGCAGCGGTGACATATCGTTCATAGGCGGCAACGTGGCGGAAAACGCGGGTGGCAATAAAGTCATCAAGTACGGGGCGACGGGAGCGCATGTCCTGGGCCTGGAGGCTGTTCTGCCGGACGGCAGTGTCGTCACTCTCGGCGGCAAGAGGCGCAAGGACGTGACCGGTTACGATCTGATCCGCCTCATAGTCGGCTCGGAGGGCACGCTCGCCGTCGTCACCAAGATAATACTCAACCTTCTGCCTCTGCCTAAGTGCGTCACCGACATGCTTGTGCCCATGCCGACCATCGAGTCGGCGACGAACCTGGTGTCAGCCATCACGACGATGGGAGGCGTCATACCGACATCGGTCGAGTTCATGGACAGGAAATCAATTCAAAACGTCGAGGAATACGCCAGCATGAGCATACCGTTCAGCGACGCCGGTGCTCAGCTCATCATCCAGTTGGACGGGATGGATCGCAAGAGTCTCTGGAACGATGTGGAGAGAGTGGGAGACATCTGCGCGGCCGAAGGGGCGCTTGAGGTCTTCGTGGCCGAGGACAGAAATGCCCGCGACAGGGTGTGGAGAATACGGCGTCTCGTCGCCGAGGAGGAGTGGACAGGCTCTATGCCGTTGCTGTCCAAAGAGGACATAGTGATTCCGGTGGGCGGCATAAGCGATTTTTTCAAGCTGCTGCCCGAAATCTCGCAAAGACATCGCGCGATATACAACGCCTACGGACACATAGGCGACGGGAACATACACCTGACGCTATTTCCAGAAGCCGCAGAGAGCGGAGACGATCTCGCGGCGTCGGCGGAATCGCTGCGCCGCGAACTCTACGAAGCGGTCAGGGAACTCGGCGGGACACTGTCCGGCGAGCACGGCGTCGGGTTGAAGAAAAAATACACCGGCATATTCCTGAGTAAGGCGCATATCGCCCTGATAAAGAGGGTCAAGGCGGCCTTCGACCCGAATAACATCCTGAACCCGGGCAAGATCGTGGAGTAGGCCGGATTTGTAATTTATTGGAGGGCTGTGTAAATGAAAAAGATTCTGCTGTTTATAGCGTTATTAGCAGTGGTAGGGGTCGGAGCCGCGGTCGCCGGTTATTATTTCTATTTGTCGCCGAAGGCTCGGGCGTCATATACCAGCGAAGCCGCACTTCCTTCGGTCCCGGATGCCGAGTACACGGCAGCTATGAAACTGACGGATATGGGCTCTTTCAAGTCCATTATCACCGGAGTTTCGTCTTTGGTCTCAGATTTTCAGCCGATACTTGACGGCGGAACCGCATCAAACATCCGGTCATTGCTGGACAGCCTCAACGCTCTGCTTGATACCGTGACCGAGATGTCGGTCCTGGTGACGCCGGGGCAATTGTCTCCAGCGGTTTACGTATCCCTCCTGGTTGACGGGGCGGCGTTCAGCCGGATTATGGCGGAAATGCCGAACGAATTTCTCGCCGTTGAAAAATGGGACTCGGGCATAAAAGGCAGCGAGGGTTGGAGCATCAAAAACGCGAACGGTTTTGCCCTGTACGTCCTGAAGCGCGACGGTGCCGAAAATAGTCAGGTACTCGCCGCCGGAGCGGAAGAGGCCGTATCCGCCATGATCTCGGCGGCGGATGACAAATCCCGGCGATTTTCGCCCGAACGCATGACTTCCGGCGTCAATTT
>JAISXR010000258.1 GCA_031270375.1 Synergistaceae bacterium
CGTGATGAAATTCCAAAGCGGGCTACGCCCGCAACCCAAAAATGCGGCTTAAACAACTCGTTTTTTATTTGCGTTACGAGGACGTAAGTCACTAAGAAACTGGTAAATTGCAATGTCCTGTTTTGCTGTGCTTAAAATTTCCTCCCGCACTGGAAGAAATGAAACGCACCTCCAAGAAAGAGAGAAATAAAACCGCCGCGAAGTTTATAAACACGACGGTCTAAAACACTCAAAAAGCAAGAATTAGCAACAAACTACAAATTTTCTTCCCGGCTTTTGCGGTACTATTTCTTGTGGTTGCATTTACTCGCCAAAACTTGCAGTTACTTTTTCAAATCAACTTACTGCTCCATCTTCTCTCGGTTTGCACTAGTAAATGCAGCCTCTTCCTTTCCGGTTGCAGTTACTACCTCAAAGTTGCAGTTACTTTTTCATTCGACCCCATATACTTACCGCGGGGTTTCCAGCGCGGACTTGCCTTCCGATGTGTCGCTCAGCTTGAAACGGGACAGAACGTCGTTCAAAGATCGCGCGTGCTCGCTCATCACGGAGGCTTGAACAGCTACGTTCTGCGCGGTCCGCGAGGTCTCGCCGGCGGCGTGGTGAATACGTTCGATGGTATCCGTTATTTCCACCGTCAATCTGGCCGCGCTGCCGATAGCCGCCGCGGCGTTTTTACAAGAGGCGGCCTGTCCTTCAGCGACCGCCGCGATATTTTGTATCGATTCGTTCGCTTTCGCTATTTCTTTGAGAGCAGCGTTGAGTTCGTTTTGCGACAGTTCGGCCTGGGGGAGCGTCGAGGCTAGCATCCCTCCCGCCGCGGTAGCCGCTTCTATGCTTTCTTGAGCCTGCTGTTGCAGGTCGGTTATGATATTGTTGACGTTCTGCGCGGCTCTGGCCGATTCTTCCGCCAATTTTCTCACTTCTTCAGCTACGACCGCAAAGCCGCGCCCCACCTCTCCGGCGCGGGCCGCTTCGATGGCGGCGTTTAAAGCGAGCAGGTTCGTCTGAGCCGCTATTCCCGCGATAACGGCCACGAAACTGTTGACGTTGCCTACCGACGACACGAGCTGACGCGTCTTTACCTCGCTTTCTTTCGCGTTTCTGTCCACGTCCCGCATCACTTTGATTACGCCGTCAACCGTCTGTCCGGCTTTGTAAGAGGTGGCGGTAGTCTGCTCTATGAATTTGGCGCTGTCCATAGCTGATTGAGCGACGGTATCCGCGCCCACGCTCATTTCCTCTACTCCGGCGTTGCCATGTTCGAGAGCTTCGCTGTTGGACTGGCTGAGCGTCGTAACCTGGTCGATAGAGGCCTTTATCTCCTCCATCGAGGCGTTCGTTTCTTCGGCGATGGAGGAAAGGTTGTTGGTGACGTCGAAAAGATCCCGCGCGACTTCCACCACTTGCCGCATCGAAATTTTCTGCGCGGCGACCATGCCCGACAGAGCTTCCGCCAAGCGCCCCAGTTCGTCCTCGCCTTCATAACCGAAATCTTCCCGTTCGATCGTCAAATCGCCTTCCTGACATCTCTTGGCGAGGCCGACAATGACATTGAGAGGATTCGCTATACCGCGGGAGATGAAAAACGCGATCAAAACAGCGACGATGATCGCGAGCACGGCCGAGGCCAAAAGGATCAGGGTCACCGTTTCCAGGGACTCGGCGTTATCCTGAGAAACGGTTTTTACGTGCTCCATCACGTACCCCGAAATAGCCGACGTTTCGTCGTTATAGGTCTTCATGAGCGATTTTCGGACTTCGGTCAACTCTTTCAAATCGGCGACCGTTTGGATATAAGCGCCGAGTCCGTCAACAAAATCCTTGCCGGTCGACATGACCGTGTCCATCATTGTTTTAAGCTCAGTATCGCTGATAGAAGCCCGCAATTCCTGAGCGGTTACGACGATCGGCATAACCGCGGCCATCGTGGATTTCATTTCTTCGACGTCGTCAATCTTCGCGGCGTCTCTCATCCGGATCAAGACGCGTTCGATGTCTTTGACGATTTCAAAGCACACCGACAACTGCTCTATCCGTTCTTTCATCTTACCGGGGTCGCTGGTCTCGGCGAGAGCGGAATCGCGGAAGCTCTTTTCCACCGTTACGATACTGGCGATCGCGTCGTTGCCCGCTTTCTCCATAACGGTATAGGCTTCGTTCTTTCTGTCGATGGCCGAATACATCCGGTTTATGTTATCCGCGTAAGCGTTATGCACCGGAAGCACTTTCTCGTTTAACATTTTTGGCGCTTCGAGAGACGGGTCATTCTCGCCCATTGACGTCATTTCACCGAGCGTTTTTTCCAGTTTTGACATCCATTCCTTACTGGAAGCTATGGATTCGCCGCTTTCCGTGTATTGAACGTCCCGCGCGCTCAAAAACAGTTCGTAAGCCTCCCGTTCGGCGTCCGTCCCAACCTGAGCCGACCGCACGATCGCATCGCTGAGATACGCGCTCTCGGACGCCACTTTTGCCATTTGGTTCCAAGTCACCGCGATAGCGACCAAAAACACCGTCACCAATAAACCGAACCCAAGCATCAACTTCGAAGCCATTCTGAAGTTTCTCCACATTGTTCTCATTCCCCCATTTTTTTGCCCCCCAAAACATGTCAATTATAACGCCATCAATCCAGGACACAACCGCCCACATATCGAGACTGTCCGCCCGCGTTGCGGCGGCAAAGCCGCTTACAGTTCCATGAGCCCTTTCGGAAAACGCGTGAGGGTTTTATGTCCGTCCGGGGTGGCGAGCACGGTGTCCTCTATCCTGACGCCGCCCCAACCGGGTTTATAGGAACCGGGCTCGACCGTGACGACCATGCCGGCCTCCAGAAAAACATCCTTGTTCTGACGCAGAAACGGTTCCTCGTGAATTTCGAGGCCCACGCCATGCCCAATGCCGTACTCGAACGCCGGAAAGCCTTCCCCCCTTATAATTTCGAGTGCGATACCGTTGATATCCCTGCCGTTCGCGCCTGGTGATATCGCTTCGAGACTCGCCTCCTGCGCTCTCAGGACGGCGTTGTAAGCTTTTTTCTGCTCTTCATCGGCGTGCCCGAATACGAAAGTCCTCGTGGTGTCCGACTTGTAGCCGTCGAGACAAGCGCCGAAGTCTATCAGTATAAAATCCCCCGCTCTCAGGCGCGAGTCACGGCGCGAATTCGCGTGAGGCTGCGAGGGGCGCGCGCCAAAGAGAACCATCGTGTCGAAAGCCGTGTCTTCCGCCCCGCCGGTTCTCATCCTGTGATCCAGCTCTATCTTGAGGTCGAGTTCGGAGATACCTTCCTTTATAATGGACAGCACGCCCTCCAAGGCCCTGTCCGCTATTCCGCAGGCGGTTTCGATCGACTCCGCCTCCGCGGAGTTTTTCTTCGCCCTGATGCCCTCGACGACCGACGATGTAGGCACAAGTTCGGCGCCTGCGCCGGCAATGGTTTTCGCGATATCGTCATAAAGGTTCCACACGAGCCTCTCCTTCTCGAACCCTATCCTGCGCAGGCCGTTATCGCCAGCAAGGCGCGCTACTACTTCATGCAGCGGAAGGTTCGGCGCGCGGTGAGGGACGACTTCGGCGCTCCGGCATTCGGCCTGAGCCATTTCGATATAACGGTTGTCGGCTATCAAAAAATTTTTTTTCGCGGCGGCGAGCATGAAACAGTCCCCGCCGGTAAAACCTTCGAGATACCTCTGGTTCGCCGGATTGGTTATAAATAAAGCATCCAAACCCCGATCTTCCAAAATTTTCCATAACTCACGCGATCTGCCAATCATGACTGCTGTCTCCTTTAAATAAAAAAACCTTGGGGCAGCGCCCGAGGTTTTTAATTCTTGTATATATTACCAAAGCGGGCTACGCCCGCAACCCAAAAATGCGGCTTAAACAACTCGTTTTTTATTTGCGTTACGAGGACGTAAGTCTCTAAGGGATATTCGGGTATTGCGAATTTTTCAACTATTATCGCCGGTTGAAAGCTTATCGACTCCATTATTTTCGGGCGACAAACAACGACAAGAGGCGTCTCCAATGCAGGAAACGCCTCTTGTCTGGGAATATTTTTACGACTTTTTACAATTAAGTCGTGGATACCTCTGGTGGAGCAGAAGCTACGCTCTACGAAATCACGACTTAAATATTCCCGTGTTTTTTATTTGTGTACAACCACTGCTACATATAGAATACACGATGTTATCCGAGAACTCGGATAACATCGTCGTTTCAAGATACAAACGCAGATTTTTAGGACTGTGCTGTCAAGGGCATTTCGGATATTTTGTGCAAACGTCAAAAACATCGGTCATTGGGCCTTTGCCAGTTGCGTCGGTTTAACCGGCGTGGTACTGCAATGCAGTGATACAAATGTGGAAAGTTTCGCTTTTGACGGATGCAGCGGCTTGGAAGTCATTGGCGACTTACTGACGCGCAGCGCCGACAAAAAACAAGAAGCTGCGTCCGGGAATTCAATTAACGCAAACCG
>JAISXR010000264.1 GCA_031270375.1 Synergistaceae bacterium
ACGGATTTTCCATCCGCTAATGGCCGGCATTCAAGACAATCCGTCCTGCGGCGTTCTGAAACGAAAAGTTTTTTTGTTGGGGAGGCGCCTAATAAAGAGCGGCAGAGTCAAATATTAAGTAACTATTCAGTAGCCAAAACGCACTAAAATGCACAATTCACGAGACGTCAAAATCGATATTTTTCATATTGTGTGCAGAGGAAAAATGCAAAATGCGAGGAAGAGAGGGCGGCGATCCTCCATATTGAGCGCGGGTACAACAAAGATGGGCGGCCGGAGTGCAACCAGGTAGTCGTGGGACAAATCACCAATGAATGTGGGGTACCGATTGTAAGCAAAACAATGGACGGAGCCGCATCCGACATTGATTGGAACCGGGAAGCCGTCAAGTATGCGTCGGAACTGGCCGCCTCCGGTTTCAAGGAGGGGATTTATGTTGCCGACTGCAAGCTGGTGACGAAAGAACTCGTCACGGCGATGAATTTGACATACTCCCTTTACTTTAGCGAGGGGAGTATGTCGTAAAACGGGGACGTTTAAGATACCCCGGCCTCCTTCTGGTGGCGGATGGCTAAGACAATGACCTCA
Source organism: Synergistaceae bacterium (assembly GCA_031270375.1). Classification (GTDB taxonomy): domain Bacteria; phylum Synergistota; class Synergistia; order Synergistales; family Synergistaceae; genus JAIRKI01. The sequence goes on from JAISXR010000264.1 coordinate 589, forward strand.
TCCCGCTCAATTCTGTATCTGAGCACATATCCGCTATCTCCGAACGGGATTAACAGTTCCCGGTATTCCTCGGGCATGTCAACCACCGCACGGCCAATGCCCGGATGGTCGGCTAAAATATGGACGGATTTTTTGATGACCTCGCTAGCGCGGCCAGCCGCCGAAGGGCTCTTTTGGCGCAAAAACTCGTAGAGCCTTTTTAAATCAAAGAGTGCTCTATGCGCGTATTTCAACTGTGGCATATCGGTATCGGCGATTCCGCTTCGTTGCCCCACACGTCAAGCCACGCTTCCAGTTCATCGGCATTGAGGTGTAACCCCGTCGTTTGATATTCTTCCCACGCTTCAAGCGTGTCACTCCGAAACACCTCGCGCTTTTCCTCGCGTTCGACGTATTGCTCAATGGCTTCGCGCATTATCCAATGTTTTGTTCTGCGTTGAGCTTTGGCCAAACGTTCAACGCGCAACGCCATAGCCGAGTCAATTTTCACGGACATTACATTCGCCGCTGACATAATAATCACCTCCGGTAATAACAAGTAATACCTAATAATATCACAATGTTCTTAGAAGGAAAAACCCTAAATCAAAACTGCCGGTAAATTCTTTCTTGTATTGAGGTTTCAACAGATGCAAGAGAGGAATTCACTCTCTGTGTTGGTACCTTACGGGCACACTTCATCAATAAAAAACAAAAATTTTGGTTGCGGGCATAGCCCGCTTTAGAATGGCAGTAAACATATCTCCCTGAAAATCCCCTCCTTCTCCCCCGGGGAGAGGATTTATTCACATGGCGATTTGTCGTAGGCTAAAGTGCGTGCGTCGCTTGGTTTGTTTATCAGCGGGAGTTCATATCCTTGCTTTGGGAGGAACGGAACATAGAGTTGATAAAAAAATACTGGAGAATATTCATAGCCTTTTCGTTTGCCGAAACCGCACGACTGATGTTTCTGCGTTTCTCGTTCAGGATGCTCGAACGCACCGGCTTGCATGACGGATTCAATTTCGCCTTCATCGTGCAGTGCGTAGGGATAGCCGCGGGGCTCGCCGCTGTTTCGGCAGCGATAGAAAAATTCGACACGTCACCGCGCCCCATCTTTTTGACAGGTATCTACAGAGGGCTCGCTTTGTTCGCCGTCGTCTGCGTCACGGCGAGCTATTTCGCTCTGGGATATACGTCGGTCGCGTTCCAGTTTTTGTCCATGTTCGCCGTGGCCGGCCTCATGGCCGTGTGTATCGAACAGCTCGCCGTCGGAGCGGTGGAACCCTTCCACATCGGGCGTTTCGTAGGCGGCGCTTACGTAGTGATGACTCTGACCGTTAATATAGTATTTTTTGTTCCCTCGGCAGTCGTTCCGACGCCAGCGATACTCGCTGTCACAGTGACGCTCATAGTCTTATCGGCGGCGGCGTTTACCCCAGTCCGCCGCATCAAGGTAATGACGGAAACCGGTGGTGCGCCATCGCCGATTTCATATCCTCCCCCTGCGAGAGAAATAATAGCGCGCGCACTAGCCGCGATTGCCATGTACGCCATAATCGCTGGCATACTCGACAATGTTTTCTTTGTTTTCTTCTTCGAGGATGCGTTCGAGAACGTTCCGAACTTCATGTTCATGCTCTTTATCTACGAATCTGCCGTCAAGGCGGCGGCAGGCTGGCTGTTCGACAAGCGTAGATGGACATCCGCGGCGACGGCCTCATTCCTGCTGATATGCGTGGGACAGGCGACGACGTTTTTCTCGCGCGACAGAATACCCGCGTTGCCTTACGCCGTTTTCACGATGGCGGGCAACGATACGCTCCTGCTGATTCTGTTCTGCCTTCCAATCCTCTTCGCGGCGCCCCTGAAAAAAACGGGCGTGCTTCCCGTGCTCGGGTACGTAACGGTTTATGTCTCATTCGCCATGGCGAGCGCGTTTTTTGAATACATTCCTGAGAGCATGTATCATCACGTACTGGGAATACTGATGCTGATTTCCCTTGCGGCGATATTTGTCATCCACCCTGTTGATGGCCTCTACGCGAAATACAGATACGACCTCCTGCGGGAACAGAAACCTTCGGTGAACAACGACCGGGCGAAGTTCGCTTTTTCGCCGAAGGAGCGCGAGGTTCTCGAATACCTGCTGACTGGGATAATGACGTCGGAGATAGCGGCGAAGATGTTCATTTCCGAGCGCACGGTAAACTTCCATATCAGCTCGCTCTTGAAAAAGACCGGGAGCCGCAACAGAGTCGAACTCGTCACCCGCGTAAAAAGTGTCGGATGAT
>JAISXR010000035.1 GCA_031270375.1 Synergistaceae bacterium
ATGGACGCGTCCTTTTCGATGTAAATATCCTGCGCGGGGACATAGGCTTCCGGCTGGTAGTAGTCGTAATAACTGACAAAATAATGGACCGCGTTGTTCGGGAAAAAATCCTTGAATTCGCTGTACAGCTGCGCGGCGAGCGTCTTATTGGGCGCCATTACCAATGTGGGGCGCTGAAGGCGGTTTATGACGTTCGCCATGGTGAACGTCTTGCCGCTGCCCGTGACGCCGAGCAGCGTCTGCATACGGAAACCCTCGCCGAACCCCCCGCACAGGCGCTCTATGGCCTCCGGCTGGTCGCCTGAGACCGGCCAGGGGGATATCAGATCAAATTTTCCGCCGCCTGCGTCGTCCAAAAGATAAATTACCTCCAAAAATAATTTCACAAGTAGCGATTATACTATTTCCAGCGACTAAATGGGGAAAATTTTTGGAGGCGCTAGTTCTTGCCAAATGGCGTACACGCGTACACGCATCTTTGCTTTTTGGCCCCAGATTTCAAATTGATTATGGTATAATGTCCGTTGTCCTTGGGGTGTAGCCAAGCGGCAAGGCAGCGGGCTTTGGATCCGCCATCGATGGTTCGAATCCATCCACCCCAGCCAGAGAGACATGGGGGAAGTCGGTTGGCTTCCTTTTTATTTTCCTGTTCGATACACGGCGATTCCCCGGGAGGAGTGTTGGGTGAATATGAGAGAACGGCCGCAATCTGTCGGTGTCCTGATTCTCGCGGCGGGTAAAGGTATCAGGATGCGCAGCGATAAACCGAAAGTCCTTCAACCTTTACTTGAGGAACCCGTCCTTTATTATCCTCTAAAGGCGGCTTCCGAAGCCGGAATGCGAAATATAGCGGTACTTGCGGGATACAGGGGCGAACTGGTCGAGGAATATGTGAAGCGGGACTGGCCCGGTACGGAAGTGATATGGCAGCGAGATCAGCTCGGCACGGGACACGCCGTCAAATCGGCCCAGGGATGGTGGAAGCGGTACGACAACTTGCTGGTGTTGTCGGGAGATGTTCCCTTGGTGCGGCATGAAACGCTTCTTTCGCTGAGGGATGAACATATCGCGTCGTCATCGGCGTGCGCGCTGATGAGCTTCATAGCGGATGACCCGGCGGGATATGGAAGGCTGGTGCGCCTCGCCGACGGAGGCGTCAGGATAGTGGAGCAGAGCGACGCCACCGAGGAAGAACTTCTGATACAGGAGATAAACGCGGGCGTATATCTTTTCAATACGGCCGCGCTCTCCGGTGTCATAGATAAATTGACAAACGACAACGAACTGGGCGAATACTATCTCACGGACACGGTGCAACTGATAGACGACACCGAAGGGGATATCCGCGTCGTTTTTTGCGGAGATCCCGAGGAACTGGTCGGCGTGAACACGCCGAACGACCTCGCCAGGGCGTCCGCGGTTCTGAGGAAAAGGATTCTCAATTCCCACATGGAAAACGGGCTGAAGTGCATGGATCCGTCAACGACATGGATCGGCCCGAGGGCACGTATCGCGCCGGACGTGATATTCGAGCCCGGCGTTCAGTTGTGGGGCAAGTCGTCGATCGGCAACGGGTGCAAGGTCGGCGCCTGGTCGACGTTGCGCGACGTCTCGATGGGGGAGGGCGCCAGAGTGTACGGGCCCTCGGTCATTTCCGACTCGGAGATAGGCGGGAACACGGAGATTGGGCCGTTCGCTTTCCTGCGAATGGGGGTCAAAATGGAAACGGGAGCCAGGGTCGGGCGTTTCGTCGAAGTCAAAAACAGCACGTTGGGCGAGGGAGTAAAGGCGCTGCATCTCTCGTATCTTGGCGACTCGAGCGTCGGCAGGAACACGAATATCGGCGCGGGAACGATCACGTGCAACTACGACGGCGCGCGGAAGAACGTCACTTCCATAGGGGACGACTGCTTTGTCGGAAGCGACACAATGTTCGTCGCTCCCGTGAAAATGGGGGATAAGGCCACTACGGCGGCCGGATCCGTGATAACGAAGGATATCCCGGACGGCAGTCTGGGAATAGCGCGCGAGCGTCAAACCAACGTGGACGGCTGGAACGAGCGGAAGGGCATCGTTTCGGGCGGCGTCAAAAAGGCTGGTGACTGATAGGCATGGAATCAGCTTCAAGGGACATAAAAATCTTTTCGGGCAGCGCTCACGAGGATTTTTCGAAACGCATCTGCAATGTTCTGGGCATCCAGGGCACGGAGCGGAAGATATTCCGCTTCTCCGACGGGGAGATAGGGCTTTCGCTGCAGGAGAGCGTCCGAGGTACCGACGCTTTCATCGTTCAGCCCACGTGCTGGCCCGTAAACGAGAACTTGATGGAGCTTCTCGTGATAGTGGATGCCATGAAACGTGCCTCGGCGCTCAGGGTAAACGCGGTTCTGCCGTATTTCGGATACGCGAGACAGGATCGCAAGGCGAAAGCGCGCGAGCCGATAACCGCGAAATTGGTGGCCAATCTTCTTCAAAAGGCGGGAGCCGACAGGGTGGTGACCGCCGATTTGCACGCCGGACAGATTCAGGGTTTCTTCGATATACCCGTCGATCATCTCACAGGAATACCTCTTCTCGCCTCGCACTTCAAGCGGATATTGAAACCCGGCCTGCAAGAACGTCAGGTGATAGTGGTCTCCCCAGATATCGGGGGCGTTGTGAGGGCGCGTAAATTCGCCGAACAGATAAACGCGGAACTCGCCATAGTGGACAAGCGGCGGTCTTATGATGTGGCGAACCAGAGCAGTGTCGTGGAGATAATCGGCGACGTCAAGGGGAGAACGGCCATTCTGGTCGACGATATAATCGACACTGGCGGCAGCATCGTCAATGCGGCCACGGCGCTGATGGAGTACGGGGCGGAACGCGTGTACGCCTGCGCCGTGCACGGGGTGCTCTCGGGCGCCGCGATAGAACGCATCAAGAATTCTGTGATAGAGGAGATGGTGCTCACCGACACCATACCCCTTCCGCCCGAAAAGCATCTGCCCAAGATAATCACTATGTCGATAGCGCCGCTTTTCGCGGAGGCGATACGCAGAATACACCTCGATCACTCCATAAGCATTCTCTTCCAGCCCAAACCGAGGAGAAAAGAACGAGAAATCTCAAGGGAAACAAAACCTTTATATTAAACGAGGAGGAGTAGTAAATGGCGGTAAAAATTAAAATGACGGGTCGCGCCGGTACGGGCAAGGGGACGTGCCGCAAGCTGAGGGCCAGGGGCGTGGCGCCGGCGGTGTTCTACGGCCCCGAGTTCAGGGAAAGCGTGGTGGGAGCCGTCGATCTCAAGGAAATTTCACGCGTCGCGAACGCCCCCAACAGGGAGACGAACATGATAGACCTGGAACTTCCCGACGGCAGGGTGGAAATGGTTTTGCTGCGAGAAGTCCAGCGGCACGCGCTCACTCAGAATATCCTTCACGTTGACTTCTACCAGTTGATGAAGGATCGCAAGGTAAAGGTCGCCGTCCCTGTGAGGCTGCTCAACAAGGATACCTCGCACGGTGTCAAGATGGGAGGCATTCTCGAACAGCCGCTCCGGGATATCGAAATGATGGTGCTTCCAAGGGAGATTCCATCCGAGATAGTGATCGACGCCGCGAAGATGCAGCTCGGTGACGAGAAGTTCGTGCGTGAACTCCAGATGCCCGAAAGCGCGGAACTCGTCACCCCGGAAGATTCGGTTGTCGTCATGATAGCGCGCCCGCGTTCCGTCAGTGAAGCCGCCGAGCCGACCGATGAATCTCCCGCGGAGGTCGAGGTCGTGGGCAAGGGCAAACGCAAGGAAGAAGCGTCCGAAGAATAGAGGATTCACATTGAAACTTGTAGCGGGGCTCGGCAATCCCGGGCCCGAATATGTCTGGAGCCGGCATAACGCAGGATGGCTGGCTCTTGATTTTTTCGCGGGGAAAGCGAGCCTGGGCGAGCCCCGCACTAAATTCAACGGGGCTTTTTGGCCTTCTTCCAACGTACTGGGCGAGAGCGTCGCTTTCCTCAAACCTTATACGTACATGAACCTCAGCGGCAAATCGGTGGCCGAGGCGGCGCGCTATTTCGACATCCCTCCATCGGATGTGTTCGTCGTCTTCGATGACGTGGCGATTCCCTTCGGCACATTGCGGTATCGGCCCAAAGGCTCGGCCGGAGGGCAGCGAGGCATGATCTCTGTGCTCGGCGCCCTGGGCACTATCGAGGTGCCCCGTCTTCGGATAGGAATGGGCGGCCCGCCTCCGTCGTATGACATCAAGGACTGGGTGCTCGGCGTGATGCCCAAAGAACATCGCGACGCGTGGCCCGACATCGAGGCTTTGGCCTGGGACGCCCTGTCGAAATGGCTCCGTGGTTCCGCCGGCGAGGGGTTTACTCTGAAAATGAGCGAGGACTGTAAGAAATAATGGGCGAAACGCGCGTCTGCGGACGCCTCGATGGACTGGACGCCCCGTTTTGGCGCAAAAACATCTCGCTTCACATGCCTACGGCCGGCGCGGCGCGGCCCTGGATATGCAGGGAATTCGCGCACCCTCTTCTCGTCATCCTGCCCAACACGAGATTCGTTCGCGATTTCGCGGCCGACGCCGGAGCGATGAGGCAATACGCCGAAATCCCCGCCGTCTTCGAGCTGCCGGAGATTCCGATAACGTCATTTTCGGCGGATATTCAGGCTTACGAAGCCGCCAAAGCGTCGAGGGGCGAGATGTTGGGGCGGTGGAACGACGGCGGGGGGATATTGCTTGCGACGCCCGGTTCGCTGATGGGGCCGCTGTCGACGGGCGGCGACAGGATCACGGTTGCCGCCGGCCCCGACTTGAGCCGTTCGCTGCTTCTGGAATGGTTGTCGTCGCACGGTTACGAAAAGACCGACCTCGTGTGGACACCGGGACAATTCACATACAGGGGAGGGATTGTGGACTTTTTCGATCCTTCGTATCCGTGGCCGGTCAGGGTGGAGTTTTTCGACGACGACATAGAGAGCATGAGATACTTCGCCACCGACACGCAGCGCAGCATCAGCAGACTGACCCGCGTTGGCGTGATGGCGCTTTCGTCGAGGCGGGCCTCCAGACTGACCGATTTCTTCCCTCCGGCCATGCACGCCGTTTTCGTCGAACCGGCGGATCTGGACAACGCCGCCGACAGTTACGCGTGGATGCAGAAGGGAATCGAAATCGCCCCCGGCGACATACGCGCCGAATGGCGCGACATCGAACGCGCCCTGGCGCTTTTTCCGAGAGTGCGGATGACGGCCGGCGTGGAACGGACGGACATCAAAAGCGGGATCACCGGCATACCTAATTTCAGGGGCCGGTCGCGCGACCTCGAAGCGTATTGCGGCGGTATGAATGAAAAAGGGGTCAAAGTGGTCCTGATCTCGCAGTCGGAACATTTCCGCAAATGGGGCGCGGACATGGGTTACGATGTTTCGGAGGGATCGGTCTCGGAAGGGTTTTACGACCTTGCCGAGAAAAAAATTTTCATTGGCGATCTGGAACTCTCGGGGATGGTCATTTCGGGGGCGAGAGACGGCGTGCGGGTTCCTCTCGACTGGGGCGACCGTCTGATTCCGGGGCAATGGGCGATTCACGAGGATTACGGCGTGGCGAGGTACATGGGTTCCGAACAGATCGAGTCGGCGGATGGGGTTCAGGAGTATCTGGTGCTCGAATACGCCGAGGAGCGGCGTCTCAAAATTCCCGTGATGCACTTCCACAAAATATCTCCCTATCGGACATATCCTGGGACGGAACCTGTGGCGGACAGCCTGCGGGGCGGCCAATGGAAAAAAATGGCCCATCGCGCCCGCGAACAGGCGGAATTGGCGGCGCGTTATCTTGTGGATGTCTATGCCCGGCGCGAGATCACGTCCGGCAGGGCATTCGCGTGTGACGCGGAAGCCGAGGCCGAGTTCGAGCGCACTTTCCCGTACAGGGAGACGTCGGATCAGCTAAAGGCCATAGACGAGATACTGAAGGACATGTCGCGGCCCTTTCCAATGGACAGGCTTCTCGTCGGAGACGTGGGTTTCGGAAAGACCGAGGTCGCCTTGAGGGCAGCCGCGAGATGCGTGTTCGACGGTTTCCAGGCCGCGCTGATCGCGCCCACGACGCTTCTCGCCGAACAGCACCACGCGACATGGAGCGCGCGCTTCGACCCCTTCGGGGTCAGGGTTGAGGTCGTCTCCCGTTTCGTGTCTTCGTCGGGCACGAAAAAAATTCTCGAGGACACGTCGTCGGGCAGCGTAGACATATTGATTGGGACGCACAAAATACTCGGCCGGGACGTGTCGTTCAAAAATCTCGGGCTGGTCATAGTGGACGAGGAACACAGATTCGGTGTGATGCACAAGGAGCATCTCAAAAACCTGTATCCCGGCGTCGACGTGCTCATGCTGTCGGCCACGCCGATACCGAGATCGCTCCACATGTCGCTGTCGGGATTGCGCGACCTCTCGGTGATCGAGTCGCCGCCAAGAAAACGCCTGCCCGTCATCGCCGCTTCGGGGATGTGGTCGGAGACGCTCGTCAAAAACGCCGTGCTGAGGGAGAACACGCGGGGAGGCCAGGTATTCTACGTGCACAACCGCGTGAATTCGATAGACCGCGAGGCGCTGACGGTGAGGCGTATGTTCCCGAACCTGCGGGTGGGCGTGGCTCACGGGCAGATGCCCGAGAAAACGCTGAAGGAAACCATGGAGAAATTCGCCGCCGGCAGCCTCGACATATTGGTCTGCACCACGATAATCGAGAGCGGACTCGATATGTCCCGAGCCAACACCCTGATAGTCAGCGACTCGCAAGACCTGGGTCTGGCCCAGATGCATCAATTGCGCGGACGCGTCGGGCGCAGGGAGGAGCAGGCATACGCGATGTTTCTGTATCCCGAGGGCACGATACTCACCAAAGAGGCGGCCGAACGCCTTGAAGCGATAGTGGCTCTCGGCGAGTTCGGGGCCGGTTACGAACTCGCCCGGCGCGATCTCGAAATACGCGGCGGCGGGGAGCTTGTCGGCACAGCCCAGCACGGCAACCTCGGGCGCGTGGGTTTTCAGCGGTACTGCGATCTCCTGGAGGAAGCGATACGAAAAATAAAAGGCGACACGAGGGATAGGACCCAGGTCGAGGTGATGATTCCGTCCGCGATCCCCGACGCGTATATACCTCAAGAGAGCCTGAGGGTGGCGCTCTACAGAAAACTTCTCTGGACGAGGGACAAATCGGTGCTAGACGCGCTGTATGACGAGACGATAGACCGTTTCGGACCCATCCCGCGCCCGTTGCAGTTTCTTTTCGACGTGTCTCGGATGCGCGTAGTCGGGGCGGATTTCGGCATATCGAAAGTTCTGTGCGGCGCCGACGAGACCACCATCCAATGCGCTCCGGACAGCCCGCTCTTCAAGACGAAACCCCCAAAAGGATGGTTCCGCCACTCGCAAGGCTTTCTCGGCCCGGGCGGTCTGTCGTCGCTGGGGGGGTTCGTCACGCATATTGTTTCTTAACGGAGGGCAGAACCCCGAGACCGCGTTTTTTTGCCGCCGGTATTTTCGGCCTGTTCACTTGCTATCGTCTCCTTGTGATGATAGCATATCATAATATCATTCTATAATGTCTCGATATACAACGATTTCGAGAAGGAGTACGCAAGGCGATTCCTCACACGGTGATACCCAAATCCTGCCCCTCCAACGAAATCATTTTTCCTTTTTCTCTTGGAAGCCGCGCACATTCCGTTTATAATGATTTACGGTTGAGGAAAATCCGCTGGAAGGAGGAAATGACGGTGAACAAACTGCCAAAGCTGCCTATCGGCATCCAGACGTTCGAAAAGTTGCGCAGGGGAG
>JAISXR010000046.1 GCA_031270375.1 Synergistaceae bacterium
GGTAAATTTATTGCCAGAGACGAAGCGCTACAAATGCTTAACGAAAAGTTGGATGAAGTTGCCGATTTGAAGAAAGAAGGACTATCTACCGGCGAGCCGCTGTGGTGTCCCGATGAAAGTTCCGTTGATGAAATATTGTACTGTTGCCGCAGGTACGAGAAAGCTGTCAAGGAAGCCCAAGAAAGAAGGTCGGCGATACGCAAACAATCCAGAACCAGGACGCTTATACGTCCAATTGCGCAAGTATCCCATAACAATTCTCGCCACCATGCGCGCGCCCCTCGCAGTGCCTCGCGTCCCTCCACACAAAGCAGCGGCGGCGGTTCTGGTGACGACGGAGATTCAGACAGTAGCGACTCAGACCCACCCGGGCCTATTGCACGGGCGCAACATCCCCATTTCTTAACACCCCCCACCAAGAGAAATAAGCCTGGATATCTTGACCGGCGTACACCCCGCCACTGTTGGCGCGTGTCCTGGAACACATATGGAACACAGCGCGAAAGGGGGCGGGCGGCATGACGATTCGTAATCGCGCCCTACCGATTGTCGAGTGGGACAAATTGCCCGCGCTCCTGACTGACGAGCAATTAGCTACGGTTATCAATATCAGCGCATCGGCACTCCGAAAAGCCCGTTGCGAGGGCGTCACAGGTTCAAGGACGCCACTGCCGCCGTTCGTCAAGGTGGGCGGGCGTATTCGCTATCGTCTCTCTGATGTCCTCTTGTGGGTTGAGTCTCTCACACCAAGGGAGGCGATCTAACGTGAACGGCGTGAATCTTGACGGCATTCCTATCGAGCTGCGTGTCCTTCCGCAATGGATTTGCTGGCGCTTAGAGGAACGCAATAGCGGCGGTAAGCCCACGAAAGTCCCCTACCGCATCGACGGACGCAAGGCGAAATCGACAGACCTGAATGACTGGACAACCTTTGAAAAGGCATACCAGGCTTATGTATCCACCGGCCAGGGGAAACCATTTTACGGTGTTGGCTTCGTGTTCCGTGAGGGCGGCGGGGTCGCCGGGATAGACCTGGATCACCTCCTCAATGAGGACGGCCAGATAGAGCCATGGGCGGGGCGTGTAGTCCGGGCGTTCGATTCGTACACGGAGTACTCTGTGTCCGGCCAGGGGCTGCACATCCTATGCAAGGGATCGATCCCGGACGGCAGAGGCCACAGGCGAGGCCAGATCGAGCTTTACGACCGTGGCAGATATTTCACCGTGTCCGGCCAGCCTTACGGCGATCCCCGGCCATTGCGGGATTGCCAGCCTGAAATAGATAAGCTCTTGGTATGGATGAGGCCGGAAGAAACGAAACCACAGAAGCCAGCTCAGAGCGTATCGCCTTGCCCGGACGATCGCAAGCTCTTACATCGCGCGGCAAGTTCAAGGAACGGCTACAAGTTCGCGCGCCTGTGGCGTGGCGACACTTCGGACTACGGCGGGGACGCCAGCAGAGCGGACGTGGCACTCCTGGCGATGCTGCTGTTCTGGACACGAGGCGACGAGTCAAGGGCTGACGCTCTCTTTCGGCAATCCGGGCTGTCACGGAATAAATGGACTGACCGCCCCGATTATAGAGAACGCTGTTTTGGTTTTTTGAGAGGGTGAAATGATGAGGAATGATGAGATTGTCCGCATTCCCCAAGAGGGCGGCGAACTGGAAAATTTAAACTCACAGGTCTTGATGGAAACGGAAAAGACGCTGTTCAACTACGGATGCGCGATGACCGCGAGGGGGTTGAACAAGTCCGAGCTGTCGATATTGATGTTTGCCAAGAATGGGCAGATGGTCGCGCCGTTAAGCGAGGAAAAAATACGAGAGCTTGTAGAGACGGCATTCATATTTGCTTTGCGCGACGATGTGAATAACAGCCTCCCGACGATCGCAGGCTCGAAACGCCAGTTAGTACCGCTACTTCATGAGATGTACGATAGCCTGTCGCCGGACTCGACGCTCTTCCGGCATGGCGGCGGCCTTGTGTCGGTGCGTGACGGCGTGATAGGTCACCACACACCCGACACTGTGCTTACCTTATTGTCGCGCAGGGCGAACTACGTAGACGTGAAGCAAGATGGCATGTTCCCGCCGACTCGCGCCGCGAACGCTATCCTTTTCGCGTCGCCCGGTTCGGACGGTGATAAGATCAGGCCGCTTGAGCGAGTCGTCAACGTGCCTGTACTCCGCAAGGATGGCACCGTCTTTGACTCGCCCGGGTACGATGCCACGAGCAGGATTTTCTACCACCCGACAGGAAATATCCAGAAGATAGGATCTAACTCCAGACGGCAAGAGGCGATTGATGCGGCGGCATGGCTGCTCGATATGGTAGGCCAGTTTCCTTTTGAAAGCGAATTCGACAAGACAAACTATATCGGGCTGCTCTTGACGCTCGTCGTTCGCGAGCTGTGCGGGTGCGTGCCGATGGCCTTGATCGACGCGCCCAGCGCCGGGACTGGCAAAAGTCTTTTAGCGAAAATCGCGCACGTCGTGGCAACCGGCACCCTACCCGAGTTCGGCGTCCTCCCCTCCGATGAGCCAGAGATGCGCAAAGCCTTCACGTCGAGACTACAGGAAAGCCCGCCTATCCTAATTTACGACAACGCCGACGAGGTTATCCGGTCCGCTGTCCTCGCCGCTGTGATCACTTCGGATGTCTGGCAAGACCGCCAATTGGGACGGAACAGGATATTACATCTTCCTATGCGCGCCGCGCTCGTCGTCACCGGCAACAATATCAGGCTTGGCGGCGACATGCCGCGCAGGTGTTACCGCATTCGGCTCGACGCGAACACCGCGCAGCCGTGGACACGCGGGGGGTTCAAGCACCGGCTTCCCGAATACGCGACAGAGAACCGGGGGGAGATCATTGCCGCGCTCCTGACGATGGCCCAGGTGTGGATCATCGCGGGGCACCCCAAGGGGAACAATGTGCGCATTGGCAGTTTTGAAAGCTGGTGCGAGGTGGTGGGCGGCATTCTTGAATACGCCGGTCTGAACGGTTTTCTTGGAAATCTGTCCAAGATGTACCGCGACACCGCAGATGGAGAGGACGACGCTGAGCAGTGGGCTTGCTGGATGGGCGCGATACATGCGCATTGGGGTGACAACGGTTTCACGGTCAAGCAGCTCGCTTCCGCGATGAACGATCTCAACGCCATGGGATTGAGGGACGCCGCGCCTTATTCACTGGGAGAGATAGGAGCGGCGAGTGATAGGGCATGGCTGACACGTCTGGGCAGTGCCTTGCACGGTAGAAAGGGACAGGTGTTTAACTTAGGTGAAGCCCAAGTGAAGCTATGTCAAGGCATCGTTGATAGTCGCATGAAGCAAAAGACCTATTGGCTCGCGGAAAAATAAAAAGAGCTGTTTCGGGGTTCCGCAGGGTTCCGCGATACAGTTATAGCAAGGATTTACAGGCATGAAAAAACAATGGGGGGTTCCGCAAACGCAAAAAAGGTTCCGCGAGTTAGTCAGAATCAAGGGTTATAGGTTTTTAGCCATACGTTTTCTATGTGGCCGAAATGCCATGAATACTGATTATCACCGGGTCGCGGAACCTTTTCATGCCTTGCGGAACCCTTCGGAACCTAGGGGACGGTTGAGAACACTGATTCTGACTGCCTTGCGGAACCCTGCGGAACCCCTTGCGATGCTTTTTATTTCACGCGGACGAAATTTAAACAGGAGGACAATGAAATGAAAATCACCATCAGCGATAATCTTTATATCGAAGACATGCCTGAAAAGATAGCCGGAACTGTCTGCCGCGAACTGACCGCGCCGAATCCGGAATACGTCACGCGCGAAAGGCTCGGCAAATGGCTCGGAAACATCGAACCTGAGTTATGCCTTGCGTGCCTGGACGGGGACGGCATAACACTGCCGCGCGGGTATTACGGCAGGCTGGCGTGGCTGGCGCGCGAGAACGAAACACCTGTGACCACAATCAACAAGCGGCTCGTTCTGCCTCAAATAGCCCTGTCATTCAAAGGCGAACTGCGGGATTACCAGCAACGCGCCTTGGACGGTATGACGCGACGCGCTGACGGCGTTCTAGTCGCGCCTTGTGGAAGCGGTAAAACGGCTATCGGATGCGCGGTCATTTCTCATTGGCGGTAGCCCTCGCTTGTGCTGGTGCACACCAGACAGCTCGCGGAACAGACACGAGAGGCTGTCAGACAGTGGCTTGGCGTCGCCCCTGGCTTGATTGGGGACAGCGTATTCGACGTTCAGCCGGTAACAGTGGGAATCGTTCAAAGTCTTGCCGGGAACGGCGAACGCATACGCGCTGTCCGTGACCGGTTCGGGCTTGTACTGCTCGACGAAGCGCATCATTGTCCTGCGGCAACATTTACTGACATACTTCAGATGTTCCCCGCCGCTTTCCGGTACGGACTGACGGCTACACCGGAAAGGCGCGATGGTTTGGGCATGTTCATGAAAGCGGTAATCGGGCCGATACGTCATACGATTACATCCGGCGAGCTTCGCGACGCCGGTGTGCAGGTCATCCCTGAAATAGTGTGGATTAGAACTGACTTTTATTGTCCTAACGATGATTGGGTATCGCTGATAGCGACGCTCATAAAGGACGAGCGCCGGAATGATCTTCTCATTGGCGTGATAAAGCGCCTCATCGACGATGGACGGCGGATTATAGCGCTGTCAGAGCGCGTATCTCACGCTGAAACGCTTGCTGCGGCTATAAACGATTCCAGGCCAGGGGCTGCGGCGGTTATAACCGGCTCCATGCCCAAAAAGAAACGGGAAGCGGCGCTCGAACGGGTAAAGAGCGGCGAAGCCCGCGTTATGTTCTCGACGAAACTAGCCGACGAAGGGCTGGATGTTCCGGCGCTCGACGCGCTTGTTTTACTCACGCCATCGCGCAGCGGAGGACGGACGACACAACGGGCCGGGCGTATTCTGCGCAGTCTGGACGGCAAACGCAAACCGCTGATAATTGATATCGTTGACGCGGATGTCGGGCTCCTGCGGTCACAGGCGAGAACCCGATACTTTGAGGCATACCGCAATCTCGCTCCGGGGCGCGGACTGCCGGAATGGCTGGAACGCCAAAGCAGGAGGTCAGCGGCATGAAAAAAGAACAACAACACCTATGCTTACAAGCGCTCGTTGATAATCTTGGCGACACCGCGCGTACCGAAACTGCAATAGAGTATCGCTTTCACCCTGTTCGCCGCTGGCGGTTCGACGCGGCTTTCCCGGAAAAAAAGATCGCGGTGGAGATCGACGGCGGCGCGTTCATCGGCGGCAGACACACGAGGGGCGCTGGATTCAAGGCCGACTGCGAGAAGCTGAATAACGCCGCGTTGCTGGGCTGGCGGGTATTCCGTTTCCTGCCACGACAGCTTAAAACCGGCGAAGCGCACGATGTTCTTTCTTTGGCGCTGGGGGTGAAAAAAGCGGACACGTCATAATTGTTGGTGAATTTTGGTCAAGGCTTCCGCACACTGATGTAAATCCAAAATTGGATTTGAGTGTATAGACATAACCGAAAAGGAGTGTGTAAAACGTGTTGGATGACGAGGGCAAAGAATACGCGGAGTTGACGCCTTTGGGTGAGGTGTTCATTTCGTGGCATCCGTCGAAAGAGGCGAGAAAAATAATATCCGCCGTTTCGGAGGTCTGTGTCGAGTATAAGCAAATGGGGTACAAACTCACGAGCAGACAAGCTTATTATCAGCTCGTCACGCGAAACATCATACCGAATGAACAAGCGGCCTATAAGTCCGTGACTCGCTATATCGACGCCGCGAAAAAGGCGGGGCTGCTTCCTTGGGATATGTTCGAGGATAGGGCGCGTACCTTGGAGGGATATCACGGCAAACCCGAACACGGCCCGCATCAAATAGACCTGCTGGAAGTGATTGAAACCGAATTGCGAACCTGCTTTTACTCTGATATGTGGGCCGGTCAACCGTACCACGCTGAGGTTTTCGTGGAAAAGGCCGCGCTGGTCGAGATAATAAGCCGGGTCGCTGATGATACTCAGGTCGCTTATTGTGCCTGCCGGGGTTATTCGAGCGGGCAGCTGCTGAAAGAAACCGCCGACCGTTTTATCGAACATGAGCGCGGCGGGACAAAGTGCGTTTTATTGTACGTCGGCGACTTCGACCCAAGCGGCGTTCAAATGTCGGAGGATATGCAAAGGCGACTGTCTCTTTTCGGATCGTCGGCGAAAGTTCGGCGGCTCGCTCTGAATTTTGACCAAGTTCAAAAGTTGAGCCTGCCGGAAAACCCCGTAAAGAAAACCGACACGCGCAGCGGAGCCTTTATGAGAAAATATGGCGCGGGATGCTGGGAACTGGACGCGCTTGAACCGGCGACGCTGGAAGGTATTGTGAGAGACGGTATAATAGAGCTGTTCGACGGAGGAATCAGGGAAAAGAATCTCGCGGAAAAGCGAGCATACGTCACCGGGAAGCGGGAGGAATACGCGCCGGTTCTTCGAATGATTGAAGGGGTGATTGAACAATGAATAATGACATAAAGACGTCGGTCGTGGACTGGTAATATCGACACATACGCCTGTCAGTTTTCAGAATACCAGACACATTTGTGCCGCGAATACGTCAAGTGGTTTGACACCTTAAAAAAATCAAAATTCTAAGAGGAGGTTACGATGATGAACCAGATGAAAGGCGAGATTACCAAGAGCGAATATGAAGCACTTCCGGAGGGACTGCGCAAGGCATATTCGGAAAAACACGACTATTACGGGGGCTATGTTTTGAACATCACTGGTGGTTTCAACCTAACGGAACTGGGGAAAATTTTCAAAAACGAGAGTGAAATAGCAGACAAAGAAGCGGTAAAGTTTGCTGGGAATCCTTGGAAAACCGGAAACCTCACAGACCAGGGGCGGATACTGAGAGCAGACCCGGCGCTTGCGGCGCGGCTCAAACAAGAGGCTTTGGGATGAAAAGGGTTCATCGTTGTAGTGGTCACAGGGTTGCTAAACGGTTGTCAAAAAACCCGGACTTATCAATAGATGGGCTAAACAAAATCATTGACATGACCGCGCTCGCGACCATGACAACAAACGCGAGAAAATATTTTTGGCAACCGAGATTGCGGAAGAGAAAAAACAATCGAACAGCACGAGCGGAGCGAGCGGCGGCGGCACTGAATCAATAGGGGTGTCGTAAGTCCACAATTTTTTCATGCCATAAAGGAAAACGCGAAAAAGTATCATCACAGTGTTTTGCATAGGAGGCATAACAATGACAGCACTGGAATTCAATCAGGATCTCGGAAACGTCCTTGCACTGTTGCTCGAATACCCCGGAGCACTGCGCGTTCTCGTGGGTGAAACGCAAGCGCCCGGGCCCGACGAGTTTTCCTCTCTTGGCGGCAAAAAAAAGACGATCACCAGAAAATTGATGAGACGGCACGGCGGAAATACGGACGCCTCTATCATTGCCGCCGTCATATCGCGTACCATCGAGAGCGCCGGGGGCTGGCCGCACATTGTGAAGATGTCGCGCCAATGGATACGTGATCATCGGGATCCGTGGAAAATCCTGACCGAATATTTTGTGTTTGTAAAACCCGCCAGGCGTGGCGGAATCAACGGCAATCCGTTTGATAGGTTAGCGGAAAGACACGGTATCACCGCCGATGACCTGATCCGGCTGGTTAACAGTTTCCCTGGCGAACTTGCCGATGCGATTATCAGAGGGTTAGCGGAAGACCGCGAAAAATGACCTTTGAGACTACCTCTTGGAGTTGCCGAAGTGCTTGGAGCCGGTTGATTTGGTCTGCTGTTTCCAGATGTTGTAGATTGGAGGCTCGTAGTCGATAAGGTGGTTAGCGGCTGGTTTGTCAGATTCGGTATCACGATACTGTTTCTGACAAATTTCACTCACAGTTTCTTTCGTACACCCCACCGTCTCCGCTATCTCTTCCTGTGTAAAACAAGCCATCCACATGTGGAATATCCGCGCGTCGCGTTTTTCTTTATCATCCCTCCCGAAGAACCGTAAAACCTGCTCGACGTAGTAGTGTGTATCCTTTACGCTCCAGTCGCAGCTTATCAGCGCTTCGGCTAAGAGTGGCCACGTCTCACGCGGCGCGGCGTGAAGTTCAAAAAGGTGCCATGTTTTGTCTGTAAATACATTAACTTCATTCGATATAGAATGAAGTTGCAAATAAACCTCAGCGGCAGATCTAAAACGTGACACTACCGGTTGCGATTTTCCAATCATCTTCGCGTATTCCGTCAGTCCGCCGCCGCGCTTCCCTTGCGCCTTCTCCACGCACTCCAGCGCGTGCAAGCCGATCTCCAGCGGCGTCAATTCACCTTGCGTGTTCGACGTCACCAGCGCCATGTACGCCGCGTCGTAGGGGTACTACTTTTGATAGTACCCTTCCGGGGCATACGGAACACTGTAACCCTGGCCGGT
>JAISXR010000090.1 GCA_031270375.1 Synergistaceae bacterium
TCAGATTCGGATTGGCGAGGCTGCCGAGGGGTTGGCTGTTGTCAAAGGAGGCGGCAAGGGGCGTGAACTCAGCTCTTTGACTGTAGGGTTTGCGCAGATGGAGAACAATATATCCTGGCGTATCGCAGAAACGAACAGCATGCGGTCCGAAGCGGCGAAACTGGGAGTGACGCTCGTCTATACCGACGCGCAGTCCGACACGGCAAAGCAGGTCTCGGATGTCGAGGATATGGTGGCGCAGGGCGTGGATTACATCGTGCTGCCTCCCCGCGAGGAGGAAGGCCTCACTCCGGCGCTGAAAGCCGCGCAGGACGCCGGTATCCCGGTCATTCTCATAGACCGCAGCGTCAAGGGTGCGCCCGGTGTCGACTATACCACGCTGATCGCCTCTGATTTCGTATACGAGGGCGAGGAAATAGGCAAGTGGATCGTGAACAAGACCGGAGGCAAGGGCAATATCGTAATCCTCCAGGGCACCCAAGGCGCGACTTCCACAATAGACAGGCAAAAGGGTTTCATGAACATCATCGAAGACACGGATATGAAGGTCATAGCTGACCAGACCGCGGAGTATACGATGAGCGGAGCCCTCACCGCCATGCAGAATATCATCCAAGCTCATGGCGACGCTATTGACGTCGTTTATTGCCATAACGACGACATGGCGCTTGGCGCTATCCAGGCGTTGAAATCCGCCGGAATTAAACCGGGAGAGGATGTCCTCGTTGCCGGCGTTGACGGCGCTAGGGCGGCATTGGAGGCCATAATAACGGGTGAGATGTCCGTTACCATACAATGCAATCCGATTTTCGGCCCCATCGTCTTCGAGACCATAAAGAAGCTCGAAGCCGGCGAAGAGATACCCACGATGATCACCAATTCTGATATGCTGTTCGACATAACGAACGCGGCGGAAAATCTGGACATCGCTTTTTAAGGTTATATAATCGGCGTTCAATAAAATAAAAACAATGATGAAGGAGGCTTCCCCGCATCCCCGAATAGACTGGAAAATTGCAGGGGCAGGGGAAGCTTCTTTCATTTTATGTTTTGTTTGTGTTATGCCAATTCGTTGTTTAAAGGCTGATTTTACGCAGTCGTTCTGTATCATGCGTTGGACGGAGAGTGCGGGAAGGTGGAAAAAGAGCTTCTTTTGGATATGAAGGGTATCGATAAATCATTCCCTGAAGTTCACGCGCTGCGGGGCGTCGATTTTTCTGTACGGAAGGGAGAAGTCCATGCCCTTATGGGAGAAAACGGCGCTGGGAAATCCACTCTGATCAAAGTGCTGACAGGGATTTACGAAAAAGACGGAGGTTTTATTACCTTCCGCGGCAGGGATATCAGCCCGAGGAATCCCTTGGAGGCCCAACAGGCTGGTATCAGCACCATCTATCAGGAACTCAATCTGGTGCCCTTTTTACCCGTTTACGAAAATATATTTGTCGGCCGCGAACCCATAACCAGGCTGGGAATTGTAAAGCGCGATGAAATGGCCCGCCGTGCTTATGACGTGCTGGGCGACATGGGAATACACATTGACGTGACCGAACCCCTGAACAGTTACTCCATGGCGATTCAGCAGATGGTCGCCATAGCCCGGGCTATTACCGTAAACGCTAAACTCGTTATCATGGATGAGCCGACGTCTTCCCTCGATGCGAAAGAAGTGGAAGTGCTGTTCTCAGTGGTGCGCAGGTTGATCCGGAAGAATATCGCCGTGGTATTTATCAGTCATAGACTCGATGAAGTTTTTGAGATAGCAGAACGAGTGACGGTTTTGAAAGACGGTCAGCTAGTGGGGGAATTCAAGGTCAGCGAACTGGATCAGCTCACGCTGGTTTCTCACATGATAGGCCGCGAAGCGAAAGATATGGAGCGCAAAAAGTTCGACTACCGATACGCCGACGCGGAACAGCTTGCCGAAATGAGCGATATCCGTCAGGGTATCCGTCTGAGCGGTATAGACATCGACATCAAAAAAGGCGAGATACTGGGACTTGCCGGCCTTTTGGGTTCCGGACGCACCGAGCTCGCGAAAATTTTATTCGGAGCGGAAATCCCGGATGACGGTGAAATCATATTCATGGGGAGGGGCCTGCATCTCAAAGCGCCAAAGGACGCTATCGACGCCGGTATGGGGTTTTGTACCGAGGACAGAAAAATCGAGGGTATCATACCCCATCTTTCTGTAAAGGAAAACATAACGATCGCCATGCTTCCCCAAATTTGCAGATTCGGCATAGTGTCGGGGAAAAAGCAAGATGAGATAGTGCGCCGGTTCATCGAACGCCTCGACATAAAGACACCCTCGCCGAAACAGACTTTGCGAAACCTGAGCGGCGGCAACCAGCAGAAGGTGCTCTTGTCGCGTTGGCTGTGCCTGAATCCGAAACTGATCATACTCGACGAGCCGACGCGAGGCATAGATGTCGGGACGAAGGCGGAGATAGAAAACCTGATACAGGAATTGTCCAACGCGGGGATAAGCGTCCTCATGATCTCCTCCGAGATAGCCGAACTGGAGCGAAACTGCGACCGCGTCGCCGTCATGAGGGAAGGGCAGAAACTCGGCGAGCTGACAGGTATTGATATAAGCCAGAATAACATTATGGAACTCATAGCCAGGGGACGGCGCAAATTCAGCGAAGAGGAATGTGTTTGAATGGCAAATTTATCTGACGGACGGCCGGGACAAGGAAAATATCTGGCCGCGGCGGCCCGCAAATACGGGGCGCTTTTTGTGCTGGTTGGAATGATCGCGGTGAACGCCGCCGTAACGCCTAATTTCCTGAAGTTCGGCACATTGCGGAACATAATTATACAATCCTGCACCATCATACTGACGGGGATGGGCATGACCATGGTCATTTCCTCCGGCGGAATAGACATATCGGTCGGTTCAATGATGGCTGTGGGTTCGATGGCCGCCGCGAAGCTGCTGCCGTTGGGGCTGGCGCCCGCCATATCGCTTTCGTTGGCCTTATGTCTTGCAATGGGCGCTTTCACAGGTTTCATGATAGCTAAGTTGCGTTTGCAGCCGATGATAATGACACTGACGATGATGATGGCGCTGAGAGGCGGGGCGCAAGTGATGAATAACGCAATGCTCCTCTACATCAACGACGCCAAATTCGCTGTGATAGGGAATTATAAGATATCCGGAGCCTTGCCGTCGCAGGCTTTCGTCGTGATTGCCGCTGTTTTGGCGGTATATTTCATAATGGAGAAGATGTCGCTGGGCAGGTATATACAGGCAGTCGGCGATAACCCTTCCTCTTCGCGCCTTGCCGGCATCAACACGGTGCGGACCGTAATAATCGTCTATATGTTCAGCGCGTTCTTCGCGGGAATCACTGGCATCATAGAGACATCGAGGCTCAGCGCGGCGGACGGCAACGCGATAGGACGGCTGGCTGAATTGGACGCGATTGCCGCCGTAGCAGTGGGAGGCACCTCGATGCTCGGCGGCAGGGCTCATGTGCTGGGTACGGTCGTGGGCGCTCTCATTATGCAGCTCATCACGATTTCGGTCAACATGAACAACATTCCGTTTGAATTGGCTCAGGTCATCAAGGCGGTCGTTATCATAATAGCGGTCTTTTTGCAGCGAGAGAAATCGAGATGAGGTGGGGGACTTGAAATCTATTCCCAAAATCAAAATTTTGTCAGGAATAAACGGTGCAGCCTCGGCGTTTGTGATCCTGTTTGCGGTCGCCGGCGTCATCTTCGCTAACAAGAATTTTCTGTCCGTCAACTCGATAAACAACCTGCTCCGCAAGGCAAGCACCGACGGGGGCATATTGGCGTTGGGCATGACCTTCGTGATGCTCATCGGGTATATCGACCTGTCGGTGGGTTCCGTGATGGCTCTGTCGGGAGTGCTCGCGGCGATGGCATGCCGTGTCAGCCCGCTGCTTGGAATCGCGGCCGGCCTCATTGCGGGGCTCGCCTGCGGTTTTATGAACGGGGTGATAGTCGCCAAGATGAGCATATCCCCGTTCGTGGCCACGCTGGCAACTATGCTGGGACTGCGGGGGATAATCTATATCATCACCAACAAAAAGAGCGTTTCCGTGTCTGACGCTATATTCACGACTATTGGCAACGCGTCGGTAAGCAGGATATCGTTGTCGGTATTTATATTGTTTTTTCTTGTCTTGCTGTGCATGCATATAGGGCGCAATACAAGGTTCGGAATGGCTATCTACGCGGTGGGAGGCAATGAGGAAGCCGCACGGATGATGGGCCTGAATGTGGACAGGATCAAGATATCCGCCTATATGATGTGCGGATTGTTTTCAGGTATAGGCGGGGTGCTTTTAACCTCGCGTCTCAGCGCCGCTCAGGCGGTGGCCGGGGAAAACTGGGAAACGACGGTCATCGCTTGTGCCGCTTTGGGCGGCATCAAACTTTCGGGCGGCGAAGGGCGTTTTCTAGGAACATTTTTTGGCATGTTGATCGTATCCATCATAAAGACAATATTTAATTACGCGGGCAACATAAATACATGGTGGCAGAACATCATCATGGGAGTCTTGTTGATGGCTGCCATAACGGCACAATCGGACATATTCAAAAAACTCGGACACAATTAGGAACGTGTCCGGGCCGCGGTTGAATGAACGCACTGCCCGTCCTCAATATCCAGCGTGAAAAATAGGGAAGCCGTAAAAATAATTCCGCATCCTACTGGACGAGCGGTCGCGCCGCACCATAACAGTATCACCACTCGGCTATGGAACCATCACAGTGATGCCATACGGGGTTTTTCCACTCATGTGGGGACTCGTTTTCCTCCAGGACCACTTCTTTATTGACGTCGATCCCTATTCCCGGAATGGCGGAAAATTTCGCGTATCCTTCGACAAAGGCGAAGTCGTCTTTGTTGATCACATAATCAAGGACGCCCTTGCCCACGTTGTAGTGAATGCCCATGCTCTGTTCCTGGATCGCCGCGTTGTAGCAGCAGGCATCCACCTGCAGACAGGCCGCGAGAGCTATGGGCCCCAGCGGGCAGTGAGGCGCGAGTGCGACGTCGTACGCTTCCGCCATCGCGGCTATTTTCCTGACCTCTGTGATGCCGCCAGCGTGTGAGAGGTCGGGCTGGATGATATCGACTCCGCCTATTTGAAAGAGACGTTTGAAATCCCAACGCGAGTACAACCTTTCGCCGGTCGCTATCGGAGTGTTGCACGCCGCCGCTATTTCGGGAAACAACTCCATATTTTCACATAATACTGGCTCCTCTATGAACATCAGTCCGTAAGGATCGAGTTCTTTCGCCAATATTTTCGCCATCGGCCTGTGCACTCGGCCATGAAAATCGACAGCTATGCCGAAGTATTTGCCGCACTTCTCACGGATGCTTTGCACCCGTTCCAGCACAGCGTCTATCTTTTCATAAGAATCAATGTATTGAAGCTCTTCCGTGGCATTCATCTTCACCGCCGTAAACCCGGCGTCCCGTTTTTCTTTGGCGGCTCGCCCCACGTCGTCCGGCCTGTCGCCGCCGATCCATCCATATACGCGCATACGTTCGCGGCATCGCCCTCCAAGCAATTCATAGACTGGCGCTCCGTACAGCTTTCCCTTGATATCCCACAATGCCTGGTCGATGCCGGCGATGGCGCTCATCAAGATGCCGCCGCCTCTATAAAAGCACGCACGGTAGAGAGTTGTCCAGATATCTTCTATATGTCGCGGATCATTTCCTATAAGATATGAAGCCATTTCCTCGACACACGTCCGAACCGTTCCCGCGTGCCCCTCCAGAACCGCCTCTCCCCATCCGTGATATCCGTCATCGGTCACTAATTCCACGAAATGCCAACGCGGCCTGACAATATAGGTATTTACCTCAGATATTTTCATTTAGCCCTCACTTCCTACGACAGGTATAATATCATAGGCGAGGCAGAAAAAATCACCAAAGCAATTTCGGAATGAATCAGGTTCCGCAGGCGGTCGCCAAGCGGCCGATAGGCAACGGGCGGTCATCTCTTTTCTTGAAAAACATGGACAAGGCAGGACAACTGATTTCGCGAACAGCGTGGGGCTGAGTGACGGCCGCGTCAGAACTTTGCCGCGCATACCTCGCCTGCCGCGCGGGCTCCGAGAGGAAATCTCGTGTTTTAACCCGCGCGGTGCTGCTGGTTTATTGACGTTTCGGGGTTTCACCGCGCAATATCAAGCGGCGCGCGGCTCTTACTTCGTCCGGTCTCGATACCGAAGTGTTTTTCGGGGCGTCTCGCGCGGCTTCGGGATTTGTCGCCGATTCTTCGGCTATGATTTTCATCGCCTCGACGAATCCGTCCAAATCCGCTTTTGACTCCGATTCCGTGGGCTCTATCATCAGGGCGCCATCGACCACCAGAGGGAAATAGACCGTCGGGGGATGGTAGCCGAAGTCGATCAGTCGCTTCGCTATATCCAGCGTGGTGACGCCGGACTTGCGCCGCGACGCGTCGTTGAATACGCATTCGTGCATACTTGGCTGCGGGAAGGGCAGATTGTATATGCCCTTTAAAGCGGCTTTGACGTAGTTGGCGTTCAACACGGCCGTTTCCGTCACTTGTTTCAAATCTCCGCCCAGCGTCCGCGTGTAGGCCAGAGAGCGGGCCAATACCGCGAAGTTTCCGCAGAAAGCGTGGAGACGGCCTATCGTCAGCGGGAAATCGGAGGCCAGTTCGTACTTTTCCCCGCGTTTACGGATTCTGGGCACGGGGAGAAAGGGTTCCAGAACACCGCGCACCACCACGGGGCCCGCGCCTGGGCCGCCGCCGCCGTGAGGCGTCGACAGCGTCTTGTGGACGTTGATGTGCAGGACATCTATGCCCATTTTACCGATGTCGGCGTACCCCATCAGCGCGTTCAGGTTTGCGCCGTCGCCATAGACCATGCCGCCTTTTTCGTGGACTATCGCCGCGATTTCCGCGATGTGGCGCTCGAAAATCCCGAGCGTGTTGGGGTTCGTCATCATGATGCCGGCGGTGTCCTCGTCCATTATTTCGCGGATTGCCTCGGGCGTGACCACGCCGTCGGCCGACAGTTGAACCGCGACGGGAGCGTAGCCGCAGAGCGCGGCGGACGCCGGGTTCGTGCCGTGCGCGGTGCTCGGGATGATTATCTTGCGGCGTTGTTTACCACTGTACGCGTGGTACGCGTGAATCATCAGCATACCCGCGAGTTCGCCCTGCGCGCCGGCCGAAGGCTGAAGCGACGCGGCGTCCATCCCGGTGATTTCGAGCAGGTCGCGCTCCAGTTCGTGGAGCAGTTTCAGCGCGCCCTGAACGCAGCTTTCGGGCAACATCGGATGAAGGCCCGCGAAGCCCGGAAGGGAAGCGAGTCTGTCGTTTATCTTGGGATTGTACTTCATGGTGCAGGAGCCAAGCGGATACATCCCCGTATCCACGCCGAAGTTCCATGTGGAAAGCCTCGTGTAATGACGCACCACGTCGACCTCCGAAAGTTCCGGCAGATCCGGCTTATCGCCTACGAGGTCATCGTCCATCTCCGCCCTCGGCACGTCATTCTCGGGGAGGCTCATGCCGATCCGCCCGGCGCGTCCCCTCTCCCACAGCAGTGCTTCCCTGAAAGCCAGCCCTCTGGTTCCGGGATAATCGCTCATGATTCCGCGGCCTCCTTCAGGAACGCGTCGATGTCGGCGCGCGAGTGAACCTCCGTCGCGCAGAAGAGCCACGCGTTTTTATAATCCTCGAACTCCCGGAAAGAATCCAGCTTCAATCCGGCGGCGATTCCGCGTTTCAACAGTGCCTCGCGGCGTTTTTCAAAACCGCCGGGGGATATCATAGCGAACTCGTTAAAAAATGGCGCGTCCGACAACGGCCTGAATCCCGCCCGATCGAGCCCGTTTTTGAGGTAAACGGCCTTGTCGTGGTTTTGCCGCGCTATCTCGCGCAGGCCCTCTTTGCCGGCGGACGCCATGTACATGGCGGCGGTGAGCGCGTTGTGCCCCGAGTTGGTGCAGATGTTGGATACGGCTTTTTCGCGGCGGATGTGCTGTTCGCGGGCCGCAAGCGTCAGCACGAAGGAACGCTCGCCGTTTTTGTCGGCAGTCTCACCCACGAGACGCCCCGGCATCGTCCGCACGAAGTCTTTCCTGCACGCCAGCATTCCCACCCCAGGGCCGCCGAAGTTTTGCGGGATTCCGAAACTCTGCCCTTCGCCGCAGACGATATCGGCGCCGGCGCTGCCCGGATTTTTCAGGAGCCCCCACGTCATCGCCTCGGTAAATGAGACCACCAGAAGCGCGTATGCGCCGTGCGCGGCTTTCGCGGCCGCGCCGAGATCCTCTATGACGCCGAGGAAGTTGGGCGATTGAATTATCACGGCCGATATCCCGTCCGGGATATTCCGGCAGTCGGTACTGCCGTCGGGCGCCGCGCCCAGTTCGACTATCTCGAACGAGGTAGGCCGGAGGTAGGTTTCAAGCGTCGCGAGGTAATGCGGGTGGTTGAGGCGCGAGACGGCTATCTTCGGCTTTTTGCGCACCCGGATCGCCATCAGCGCGGCTTCGGCGAACGCGCTCGCGCCGTCGTACATCGACGCGTTGGCGACCTCCATGCCGAGCAGGTTGGCGGTCATGGTCTGGAATTCGAATATGGCCTGAAGCGTACCTTGGCTCACTTCCGGCTGATAAGGGGTGTACGACGTCAGAAATTCCGAGCGCGACGCGAGATATGGGATATGGGCCGGAATATGATGAGGATACGACCCCGCCCCGATGAAGGCCGCGCACGAGCGGTTCATGCCCGCCATTTCCCCGAATTCGCGCGACAGCTTCCACTCGCTTCTCGGCTCGATCGCTATCTCCGTGTATCGCCGGATGTCTCGCGGAATGGACTCGAAGAGTTCTCCCACTTCCCGGATGCCGATGGTTTCCTTGATCTCGCGGAGATCGTCCGCCGTGTGTGATAGGTACCGCATGGCTCAATCGTCTCGGTTCAGGGTTCCGAGGAATTTGGAGTACGCGCCGCCCGTCATCAGTCCTTGAAGGGAAACCGGGCCGGCGATCTCAACGTCGAAAATCCAACCGTCCTCGTAGGGCGAGGAATTTATCAGTTCCGGGCTGTCGGAGAGCGCTTCGTTAACCGCGCTGACATGGCCGGTGACGGGCGAGTTTATATCGCTGACGGCCTTCGTCGATTCCAGAGAACCGCAGACCGCGCCAGCCGTGACGGAATCTCCGACCGAGGGCGGCTCGACGTAAACGATATCCCCAAGCGCGCTCTGCGCGTAGTCGTCGACGCCGACCCGCACGACGTTGCCGCCGGCACCGGCGCGCGCCCATTCGTGCGTCTCGCTGTAGAGCAACTCCGCTCTGATGTCCAGTTCTTCGAATGTTTTCACGGTGCATCTCCTCCTGTATAAGTTTTAAATCTTTACCCTTCAGACCCCTGTCAGTAAATCAGCCTTTCTTTAAATTTTTATTCTCGCCGTGCGGTCGGGCCGGATATCGTTCACTATTTCGACTTCTATCGAGCGGCGCGCGTCCTTCAATGTGACCCGCCGCCCGGTTTCGAGCGGACGGTCGACCCGCAAGAAGCCGCAGACGAGCCCTTTCGGCTTGAACGAATCCGGCTTGTCGCCGCTCGCCGCGCTGAATATTTTGCCGCCTGACCGCCCTATCGCCATATCTATAGCGCAGGTGGAAACCACACCTATCGGGACGCCGTCCAGAAGCACGCTGGCGTCGCGCGTCTCGACCTTGCGAGGGTCGAAACCGCGGAACGGATACGTGTGTCGAATATTCGCCCCGTCCCGCGGCGAAGCTCCGTGGCCGTATATCTCGGAACCGATGAATTTTTTGGTGAAGTTTCCGTCACGGCCGAGAGGCAGGGCGAAGTTCCACGGCGTACTGACGAACGGCCAGTCTCCGATGTCCTGACGCGAGAGAGGCAGCAGCGCGCCCGTGCGGAGCGAATCCCGGGCGGCCAGTCCGCACGGCGTAGTCTCGCCGCCTCCGGCGTCGTTTATCATGTTCCAGACGTCGTGAGCCCGGTCATAAGGCATGACGATCTCAAAACCCACCTCGCCCGTGTAGCCGGTGCGCGAGAGCAGCACCGGTACGCCGCCCGCGAAGGCGGTCTCGGATTCGGGATCGGCGTAATCGCCCCTGAAGTGGAAATATCGGAGCCCGTCGAGCAAATCCTTTCCCCGCGCCAGAAGTTTTCTCACTATTTTCGGCGACACCGGGCCCTGAAGGTCGATTTTACTGAATTTGCCGCTTTCGTCGGTCACGGAGACGTCCTCGAAAGTGTTATTGCGCGTCAGGTGATCGCGGACAGCGAGCCCCATATTGGCGTTCACTATCAGGATGTAGCCGTCTTTCCCCATGTTGTATACGATGGTGTCGTCGACCGTGTGTCCCCGCTCGTCCAGGATGACGCTGTAACCGCAGGCACCGGCGCGCATAAGCGCTATATCGCGCGTGAGACAGAGCTGGAGCAGGTCGAACGCGCCCTTCCCCCGCACGCGCAGCAGATCCATGTGTCCGATGTCGAACACTCCGCTGCGCTCGATGACAGCCATATGTTCCTTCACGCTCCCGGTATGATACCAGAGGGGCATCTCCCATCCGCCGAAATTTGTCATTTCGCCGCCGAGTTTCCAGTGTACATCGTTCAAAGCAGTTTTTTTGAGCAACACAAAACCTCCTTAACAGTTCGGGAAACTGTTAACGCCGATTTGAAATCATAGATACGAGCACAAAGATTCAATGGTTTGCCGGTTTTAAGTGAAACCGGTTTTTTGGGGCATCACCGCGAACGCGGGATGAACAACAAAAAAAGCGACAGAATCGCGCATCATACCGTCCCCCTGACTTCATAGGTTTTCGATGCGCTCTGTCGCGTCGGGTGCCGTGCAACCGCTTCAGAGATCCGTCCGGGACGCGTTCCTTTCGCCTGAGAGTTTCCGCGCCGCGATCATTTCCGTCACGGCGGTTGCCCCTTCGGCGCCTTCGCGGGAAAGAACGAAAGTCTCTCACGCGTCCGGCATTATATTGACGATAAAAGTTTATTATCCATGTCAAATTTAGTCAATACGCAAGAATTCCCAGGCGGCACCAAAATCCACGGGCTGAGCACTTTGACGTAACTGATGACATATTATGCGGAATCCCGGGGCGTCCGCGAAGCGTCCCGGGATTCTGATACCGCGGTTAGGGGCGCGTCATAGTTTCAGCCACTGGCCGGCTTTGGCTTCCGTCGCCTTTCTGTAAATTAGACGCGCCACCATGACGTCGTGGCTCGCTATCCCCATGAAAACGCATACCCTGAGGCCCGTGCGAATGGGCTCGCGCTTGCCGGCGCAAATTTCGCCCATATCCGCGTATATGCCGCTTCCCTTGGGGTAGCCCTTCTGGAAGTATATCCCCTTCTCCTGCGTCCACAGGTATTGCCCCCTGTCATCGCAGCAAAACGCCACACTCTCTCCCGCTACGTTCTCGTGAAGCGTGGAGTCATAGTCCGACGAGATGCAAAGACAATCTCTCTTCAGCCATGAACGGACCAACTGGCGGTTTGGTTTTTCGAGGATCGGGGCGTTCGTTGTCACTATGTCTGAGCCGTCGCACGCTTCCTGCATCGTCGAGGCGCGCTCGAACGTGATGTCGGGAAACAGGGCGCTCATCTCGAGAACATATTTATTGGCTTGCCCCTCCAGTGGATCGTAGAGTTTTACCTGAGTCACGGCAGGGAAAAGCGTCTTGACGGCGCGAAGGACTATCTTGCCTATCGTGCCGAGCCCGATCACCGAGACGGCGCTCGCGTCGGGCGGGGCGAAATATTTGGCTCCAAGCGCCGCCGCGGCGCCCGTACGCCACGTGGTCATCCAATTCGCGTCCATTATTGATTTTATGACGCCGGTCTCTGTGTCGTTCAAGCAGAACACGCCGTTATTGTAGGGCAGGCCCGCCTCCAAGTTTTTCGGGTACCCGGCCACCCACTTGACACCGGCGGCATCGACGCTGCCGCCCACCCAGCAAGGCATGGCGTGTATGTAACAGTCATCGCGGGGATGCACGCCGGGCTTGGGAGGCAGTTCCACCTTCCCCTGCCCTTTGAACGAAAGCCCAATCTTGACTTCGTTTATGACTTCTTCCATCTTGATGCCGAGCGAAATTACGTCGTCCTGCGACAGGTAGAGCACGTCATACGCCATTGCTATCCCTCCAGATATTGTTTTTTTATATTTTCCAGCTCACAATTTTTTTCTGAGCTAAAGAAATCAAAGCGTACAGTATCAACCCAATGATGGCAACGTAGAATATACAAGCAAAAGATTCCGTGGTTTTCAAAAATTGCGAATTTTTGATGATCTGACTGCCAAGCCCCATATTTCCTCCGACATATTCCGCGCTGATACATGCCGTCGTGGCAAATATGGCCGAAAGTCTGACGCCTGTAAAGATGTCTGTCGCGGCATTGGGCAGCGCCATTTTAAAGTATATCTGCTTCGCGTTGGCTCCCATCGACTGCATCAGTTCCTGACGCATAACGGGCACGTTGAGAAATCCCGTACAGGCGTTCATATTGACCACGGCAAAGGACTGAATAATAACCGTGACCACCCGCACCTCCATGCCGTATCCCATCACCAGCATCAATAACGGCACAAGAGTAATGAGCGGTGTCGTAACCAGAAAAGTGATATATGGAGACAGGGCGGAACTCAAAAATTTAGATCGGGTAATAATCGACGCTAACACCAAACCGATTGGGACAGCGATCACGAAACCGAGCAAAATCGTTTCGATCGTGATAAGGATATGCGGCCAAAAATCCCAGAAGTTGACGATCATCGTTCTAAAAATCGCGGACGGCATTGGAAGAAGCCACTTTGGCACTTTAAATAAACGCACGGCAAGTTCCCAAGCTGAAAATAGAATCGCAAAACCAGCCACGGTCGCAAAAACGGAAACCAACTTTTTCGCGTTCACAAAATTTCCCCCCTCACTTGATTTTACTAAGACTTATTTCGCCAATTAAATTTATTATTCTGTCCTCGTAGTCGTTAAAACGCGGTTCCACAATCATTTCAAGCGAACGCGGCCTTGGCAGGTCTATTTCCACTGTTTCAACCAGACGCCCCGGCTGGGTGCCCATTACGTAAATACGCGAGGAAAGCAAGACCGCTTCCTCGATATTGTGAGTGATAAAGATTATCGTCTTATGTGTTTCCGTCCAAATCTGCAACAGCTCCATGTCGAGCTGTTCACGCATCATTTCATCGAGCGCGCCGAAGGGTTCGTCCATCAGCAATATTTCGGGATCGTACGCCATCGCTCTTATCACTCCAACACGCTGAAGCATGCCGCCGGAAATTTCCATCGGGCTCGATTTGGCATACTTGTCAAGACCTACCATGCCGATTAAATCGTCGACACGTTTTTCCCACTCCGCGCCTTTCAGCCCAAAAACGCGAAGCGGCAGGGCGACATTCTCACGTACGCTGAACCAGGGCAGCAAGTTCGGCTGTTGGAAGATAAAACCTATCTTTCTCAGCATAGTCGCCGGCATATGCCGTTTTCCGACAACCGATTCCCCGTCCAGATATATATCGCCGGAGGTAGGCGCCACGATCCCGTCCAGCATACGTATCAACGTGGATTTTCCGCAACCCGACGGGCCCAGTATCGATACGAACTCTCCAGGCATCACGTCCATCGAAAAATCTTCAACGGCAACAATTGTTTGTCCATGCGCGTCAAACACCTTTGAAACGCGGTTAAAACTAATCCTTGGCTGCAAAATAATTTCCTCCGCTCAATTTTTCCATACGACAACGCGCTTCTCTATCACTTCAACTACGGTGTAAAGCGTGATTCCGATAAGCGCGATTATTACTATACAACCATAGGACAACGCTGTTAAATTATATTTTGTGTATTGCAGAATCCTAAAACCCAGCCCGATGGTGCCGGCCACGAAATCGGCACTGACAGCGCCTATGGTGGAGAATATACAGCCGAGCTTGATACCCGTGAACACCTGCGGCATGGCGTTCATGAAAACGATGCCCCTGAACCTTTGGAATCTGGTTGCGCCGACCGACTTCGCTAACTCGAGTTTTTCATTCTCCACGTGTGAAAATCCGTTCAGCATATTCAGCGTGATGATGGGAGTGGCTTGAATAATGACCACGATGACGCGTAAATTCGGCACTGTTCCCATCCACAGCATTAACAGAGGGATGAGCGTTATCATCGGCGTTATGACAAAAAGAATGACCACAGGCGTTACCATCATAACAAGCAGGTTAAACTGGGAAAGCAACGCGGCGAGCAGCATACCGATGGGCACCGACACCAAAAAACCGATACTCGTTATCTTTAAGGTAAACAGAAAGTGGGGCCAGATATCCCCAAAATGCGTAATCGTCTCGTAAAGTATTTGGGAGGGAGACGGCAGAACATAGTAGGGGATTTCAAATCCTCTCGTGAACAGCTCCAGGCCCGCGAAAATGATCACCAATACGGCCAGAGGAGCCATAAAACCGTTTGCCCGTCTTGTATTTCCATTATCCTGTTCGACGGTTTTTGTTTTCACAAACACCATCCCCTTCCTACATCGTAGTACGCAGCAATTCGTCGATCTCCTTGCGCAGCTCGTTGAAAATTTTATTTTGCGTAATTTTCACCGTGCGTTCATCCATAGGAATATCCACTTTAAAAGATCGCGATATTACCGCCGGCGCCGGAGAAAAAATAAATATCCTGTTAGCAAGCAGCAATGCCTCATCAACATTGTTTGTGACCATGATCATCGTCTTTTGCGTTTTTTTCCATATATTCAGGATTTCAAAGGAGAGCATCTTTCGCGTAATCGCGTCCAACGCCCCGAGCGGCTGATCCAGAATGAGAATATCCGGATCGTGTACCAACGCCCTGGCGATACCCACCCGCTGCTTCATTCCTCCGGAGAGTTCGTGGGGATAAACCGTTTTATACTCCAACAAACCCACTGTATCGAGCATTTCATTGACACGAGCGCTCCATTTTTCTCCCTTCAGCTTCATCATCTCCAGAATAAAGTGAAGGTTGCCCTCGACAGTACGCCATTGCAGCAAATTATTATTTTGGAATATGAAGCCGAAACGTTTGAGAACATTTCGCGGGACCTCCGACCCGTAATCCTTTTCATTCAACAGAATATTTCCAGATGTCGCCGGCAATATACCCCCCACGATCTTCAAAAATGTCGATTTGCCGCAGCCGGAATTGCCCAATATCACGACGAATTCCTTCTCGAAAACATCCATATCAATATTGCGCAAAACTTCCGCATAATCGCCGGTTTTATGCGAACCGAAGACTTTGCTTATATTTTTCAGTTTAAAAATTTCTTTTTCCATACGGTCGCCTTTTATTATTTACGCCCCAGAATACGATCCATCGACGCGGATGCGTTATAGATCATCTGTTCAGTATACTGTTTGTACGTCGGGCACATCTCAGCGCTGGCCCATCCGGTATACCCAATCGACTCAAAAGCCTCAATGACCCTGCCCCAGTCGACATCGCCCGCGAGCAGGTCGACGAACCCGGCGAGACTTCTGCAATCCCTTCTGTAATCCTTAAAATGAACTTTTTTAATACGCTTCCCCAAAATTTTTATCCAGTGCTGCGGATATCCAAAGAGCAGCATGTTGCCTACATCGAGAAACGCGGCTACGAAGGGGGAGTTTATTTCATCCAAAAAATTGCGCATTTCAAGAGGACTCAGCAGGAATTTATTCCAGATGTTTTCCACCCCCATTATGACGCCCTTTTTTTCCGCGTATGGCGCGAGTTCCACAAACGCGTCCCGAGACCTCTCATAGGCCACGTCGTAATCAATTATTTCCGACCCGGCGAAAAATTCGATGTCGTTTGCGTCGGGAACCACTTCATCCGGTTTGAAATCCACACCGACAGCTCCGGGGCATACAAGGACACAATCCGCCCCTAAAAGGGCGGCGACGTCCAATTCGCGTTTCACAACCAATTTTGCCTTTTCTCTGATGTCTTCTCTGTCGCTTGTCAGGGAGAACTGCCAAAACAAACCTGTGGCCATGCTGTGGATCTCGATTCCTATACGTGAAGCCGCTTCCTTGACATCGAGGATTTCTTTCTCGGAGCTATTCATCCCCAAAGGACCGTCTTTCGCGAGCGCAAGCTCAATGCCCTCGAAACCGGCGTCTTTCGCGAGTTTCATACAATCCTCGATGCTCCGCGACTGATCGAAGGACCATATGTTGATGCTTTTCCTGATCGCTGACTTCATCTCTCTTCCTCCTCCTCACGGTGTCAATACGAATGCATGATATCCCTTGTAGCGAGATAAAGAGCCCTGTAACGTTCTTTGTATGGGCCGTATATCCCGTGTCTTGAGTCGTCGGGGTGTACGCTGCTCTTTATTTTTATTATCCGCGCCAGCTCCCTCTGGTCATTGTATCTTCCGTCGCTCAAAGCCGCAAGAAGCGCATCTCCGTAGGCGGCTCCCATGTTTATTTCCGCCACGTGCTGTGTTTTCCCGCTGATATCCGTGACGCATTGAAGCCATTTCGCGTTTTTTACGCCGCCGCCCACAGCCATCACTTTACAAGTGCCGAGACCGATTTTGTCAAAGATCTCGAAATGCTGATCAATGCCGTAACCAACACCTTCAAGGATGGCGTTGTAAATGTGTTCGCGCGTGTGGTGCAGATTCAGCCCGAATATCAATCCTTTTGCGAGAGGATCGTTGATGGGCGTGCGTTCACCGGAAAAATAGGGTAAAACGGTGAGCCCGTCCGAACCGGGGGAAATATCCCGCGCGGTCTCCGCTAAAAGCGCGTAAACGTTTTGACCGTCTTTTTCCGCCATCGAGACGATGTCGGGAGAGAAATTGTCCCGGAACCAACGCGTAAGAGTTCCGGCGCAGCTCATTCCGGCAGCTACCGAGTATGTGCCCGGAAAAAGATATGGCCCTGCCCACAATCGCTCATCCCGCGTAAATTTTTTTACGACGTGGATGATAAATATGGACGAACCGTACATCAACATCATGTCGCCCGGTTCGGTAACGCCGACGCTTATCGCTTCCGCGGAAGCGTCGGCGGTTCCCGACATCACCTTCGTTCCCACCGCGAGACCGGTTTCACGCGACGCGGCGTCACGCACCGTACCCACGATCTCGTTCGTCCAACGGCACTCGGCGAGTTTCTTTCTCTCGCAAATCAAAGACGTATCGGCCTCCCAGTCGCATGCGGCCACATTATAAAGCGGCACCCACGTCGCCGCGGTATAATGGTCGATTACAAAATTGCCCGTCAATTTCGCGACAAGATACGTGCTGCCCGTTATAAATTTATCCGCTTTCGCGAACACATCCGGCTCCTTGTTCTTTATCCACAATACTTTGGCTCCGGCGGACTGAGTGGTCAGCGGCGTTCCGTAGCGTTCGAACAGCTCTCTTTTTCCGTATTTTTTCTCCAAAAAATCGATTTCTTCCGTCGCTCGAACGTCTATTCCGTACAGAATAGCTTTGCGGAGGGGCTTCAAAGACGCGTCGACCGGCAGACAGCATGGTGCGATCGTGCTGCATCCCACCGCCGCGATATCATGCGGATCAATTTTCGACTTGTCTATCAGCATGTTCGATATTTCGCAAAAATCCGCCCACCAGGTGCTTTCCGCGTCGTGTTCCGCCCAGCCGGGCCGCGGTGATTCCATTAAATGCTGACAGGTATAAGATGTAATCAGATTCGCGTTTTCATCCACGAGAGCGCCTTTGCTCTCGTAAGTGCCTATATCTATGCCCACATAATATTTTCCGCTCATATCAATGGCTGCTCCTTCCTCCAACGCACAACTACAAGCGATTCAACTGAAAATTTTCGTCAATGTCCAAAACGACTTCCGCGACCAGAACGGAAAGAGCGGCGATATCATTTACGTCGCAAACCTCGTTCGGCGTGTGGGTATAACGAGCGGGGAAACCCATTTCGAGGCAAGCGACGCCCTCTCCTTCAAGCTGAATATAGGCAGTGTCGGTCAATATGCCTAAAGCCGCGAAACGCTGAAGGGGACAGCACAAACGCGCCGCCGTTTCCTTGACGCTTTTGAACAGAGGCGCGTGCGGCAACGTCCCGTTGAGCGTACCCCGGCCGTGGAAGCTGTAAAGCTGTACGCAGGGTCCTCCCCCCAACGTGTCCTCGAAATGGGCGGAAAGATCGTGCGTATCTCCGGCCAACGTAACGTCCAGCGAAATGGCGATGTCAGGTTTGATAGTACGCGCCGCGAGCATGGCGCCGCGAAGATTGAACTCCTCCCAAACAGTGCCGACAATATAAACGTCGCAATCCGGACGCTTCTGGTTCAAAAGTTTCGCAATTCCGACCAAACACGCGCAAGCTCCCCTGTTGTCCACCGCCGTCCCCGTTATCCGGTCTCCGTGAAGCTCAGAGAAAGAGGGCTTATATATTACCGGACATCCGACATGTATGGAAAGGCCTTCGACCTCTTCCTTGCTTCTAGCACCGATATCGATATACAGCTCCGTGACGCGTTCCACATTATATTTCTCTTCCTGAGACATCGCGTGGTGAGACTTCGTTCCAAAGACGCCGGAATACCAAACGCCGTTCTCCCCCCGCAGGATGACCGACAGCCCGGGGAGCACTTTTTCGGGAATTCCCCCCAATCTATCCACCTGGATAAAACCTTTGTCATCTATCCTGCGCACTATAAACCCCAACTGATCCATGTGACCGAACACCATGACGACGGGAAGCCCCGCTCTTCTCCCGTTTATTTTGCCGATACAATTACCCGCACGATCCAAACGGGTTGCGTCACAATACAGCGCGAGGTCGTCTTTCATGCGGTACGCCATTTCGGCTTCGTACCCGCTTGGAGCGGGTAACAGCATATATTCACGCAATATTTCTTTGATTTTCACGAATTATTTCATTCCTTTGCACTTGGTATTAAAGCAGATTTTCCTCAAATATTATGGTTTTG
The DNA here is from genome assembly GCA_031270375.1 of Synergistaceae bacterium. Taxonomy (GTDB): domain Bacteria; phylum Synergistota; class Synergistia; order Synergistales; family Synergistaceae; genus JAIRKI01. Next base: position 19,010 of record JAISXR010000090.1, read on the forward strand.
GCCTCGTTTTTCCATCGCGTCTTTGCTTCTTCAAGTTTTCGGTCTCTAAGCTCCTCCAAGGCGCATTTTTCCACCTGTTCCCGTACGTCCGAAAATTGGATTTTTCCCGTGCTTTTTATAATGTCCGACAGATATAAAATCGCCGTGCCGTATTCCAATTTAATTGGCGCGCTCAACCCTCCGACTTCATCAATATTCAGCGTCGCGTCCTTGTACTCCGGAGGGAAGCGCCGGGAGCCGGCGCAAATATAATTCTTTTCCTCGCCGCTTCCCGGTTTTTCTTCCTCCATAATCGTCTCGAAACGATCTTGCCGGAGACGGCGCAATATTTCTTCAACCCGTGCGTTCTGTCTTTTGTGTTGATCGGCGCGAATCGCCTCGGCGTCTGTTGTCAAATCGTACGTCAAGAACTGATTTATCAACGCTATGATATCCTCGTCGAATTGAAGGTATATCTGTTTTATAACTCTGCAATCCGCGGGACGATAAACGATAACGCGATCTTCCAGTAGAGCCTGCTCGTACCGCGAAATGTCCCCGTCAAATTCCGAGACCTGCTCATCGACGAGTTCATCATAATACGCCCTCGCCAGTTGTTCGCCGGCAACGGTAATACCGAGTCTCACCCTGTCGAACAAAGCGTTTTTCAAAATTGCGGATTCGATGTTTTTTCTGATCTGTTCGCGAGTAACCCCACTCATCTTCAGTATCGAATCAATCGTCTTATCGAGTTCCGATTCCGACAACGCAGGGTAACTCTTACGCACATTTAGAGCGAGAGTATCAATTTTTTTCAGATACTCTCGCGCGGCCGACGCTTGTTGTTCTGGTGTCAACACGATACCGGCCTCTTTAATTTTATTGAGCAAAATTTGTTCGTCAATAAGATTGTCAAGTATCTGCCTCTTTGCCGCTCTTTTTTTTGCCTCAATTTCTTCTGGATCAAGCGAGACCGTTAAAGCTCCGTACATCTTATCCGCTGTAGCCATAAGACGGTACACCTGTTCCCGCCGTATCGGAACCCCATCGACGAACGCCACGACCGACCCGTCTTCGGAGACGGCATCAGCGCCCGCTGCCGCGACAGCGGACAGCATCACATATAACAGAAAAAACAATTTCGCCATCAATTTTAGCATAATCCGGCTTCCCTAGGCATTGAGAACGCCTCGGGAAGCCCCCGTTTAAATCGCTTATTCGGGCTTGTAACGCGCCTTTACCGACGCGATATCATACGCGTCGGCATCTTTTTCGACTGCCTTGTGATCCCACGAATTATCCACAAATTCGTTCGTGTAAATAGACTCCAGCGGTATTTCCTTCTTGATGACGCCGGAATCAATGGCCGCCTTGATGTTCAATTGCCACTTGTCCTCCCAGTTCATACCGATATTCTCCAAGAGCTTCCGCTCTTCCGGTCCGCCCTCTTTGCCGAACATCTGATAGACGCGCCCTTCCTGCACGAAAACAGCGGCTTTCCAGGTCACGTCGATATTTGGGAATTTGTTGCAAACAACTGCCGCGGCTGCTTCAGGATTATATTTTGTGAAATAGATGCCTTTGGCCATGGCACGGACAAATCCTCTGACCACCTCAGGTTCTTCTTTGATAAGTTTTAGGCTCGTCACAAGCGGGTTGGAGCTTGTCGTGAGGACATCGTTGCCGTCTATGTAGCGAAAGTCAAAATTTTGCCCGATCAACTGCCACGCTTCTCCGGGCCACGTAAACAACATATCGAGTCTGCCCTCGGCAACTTGGACGTAACGGTTTTCACCGGCTACCACCCACTCAATGTCTTTCTTGGGATCGACTCCGGCCGCGACCAAAGTCGGGCTTACCAGCATCTCCCACGACGCGTCACCAAGAGCTACGGTTAATTTTTTACCGTATTTCCGCTCGGCATCCTTCATGTCTTCCCAAGTTTTAATATTGCTCGAATTCAGAACGCACATACCCCATATGTTGATGGCGTCGTATGCGGAACAGACTTTGATGGGAAGCTCTTCTTCGATTGCCGCCAGTATGTAGGACGGACCTGGCGCGCAAAACTCGGCGTTGCCCGTTGCTACCATTTTAATATCCGTCGTGCCAAACGACTGTTCGAGACGCAATTCGAGACCTTCTTGCCTCATATATCCCAAATTCTGCGCGACCCAAAACGGCGTATCCTCCAATACTTCAGCCGTTCGAGGCAATACGTGCGTCACTATTCTAAGCCCGTCCTCCGTCTTAGCCGCCAGCGACTGTCCGGCGCACGCCGCCAAAACAAACAATACCGATAATACGACTAGAAATTTTTTCATTGGAACGCCAATCCTCCTTCGATTTTTCAACCCATAGAGTTTTAAATCTCAAATTTCCAACCTGACAATATCGCTCTCACAGCTCTTGCGTTTTTCCTCACCTCCCCCACTCAGAGAACGCCGGATTACGTAAGGGATCACCCTCATCACTCCGTCATCTGCATTCGCCGAGCGCGCAAAGCATCGCCTCGATTTTGGCGGGGTCGACTGAACTCTGTATGTTGTGCGAAGGGGCAAGCACAAATCCGCCGTCCCTGCCGAAGTTGTCCGCAAGCTTTTTGACTTCGTCACGAATCTGCGCGGCGGTTCCATTCTGGAGCATATCCTGAGTGTCGATGCCGCCCCAGAATATCATGTCCTTGCCGAACTCTTTCTTCAGCTTCTCCATCTGCATGTTCCAGGCCTTGGGCTGCACCGGGTTCAGTATATCGACGCCGGCCTCAATGAGCCCGGGTATGAGTTCATAGACGCTGCCGCACGTGTGCAGAAAAACTTTTGCCTTTGTCTTCGATTTTACGAAATCTATAACTCGCTTGTGGTGTTTTTTTATGAATTTGTGATACAGCGCTGGGGAGAAAAAGCTCCTGTCCTGCATTCCCAAGTCATCGCCGTGACATACGACATCTATGACGTCGCCGATCACGGAGAGCTGGCAATCGAACTGGTCCATCGCCGTCTGCGTCGTCTTCTCGAATATCGCCTCAATGAGTTTCTCGTCCTCGTAAAAATCCGCCAACAGATTGGAGAAACCGCGCATCCAGCACGCCTGCTCGAATGTGCCGTACGCAACTAGGTCGGCTACTACGACATATCCCGCCTCCCTGAGCCGTATGCACTCCTCCCTTATCCCGCTCGTTGCGTAAAAGTCCGAATTATAATTATGCGGGTCAGGCCACTGGTAATCTCTCACCTGCTCAGCCGTGATACTTTCACTTTCCCAAGGGCCTTTGACCGGATCGAAGTACGCCCCCGATTTCTTCCAGTATATCCCGAAGTTGTCGGTAAACGAGCCGTCTTCGTGATAAACGGTGTCTGCCGCCAGCGAAGCCGCGTGTCTCACCGGTCTGAACTCCATGCCGATTTTCTCCCATATCCATTCGGGAAGCGCCGCCGTCCGCATGAAGCGGTTCGTAACTTCCGGAGTTGTCACCTCCCTGCCGCAGAACGCCTCGTAGTTGTTCAAGGCGTGGCACGTCATACTGTCGACCATCGTCGTCCCGATGCTGACCGGCACTCTGTCGGGTTGTTTGTGCGAAAAACACGCCAAGATTCTCTCCCTGTTCGTCATAGATTTATCACTCCCTTCTCTGCGTATAAAACGCGGAAATGGAAAATTTCCCCTTCATTATAAGCACCGGTTCTCCTTCGATTTTTCAGCCCGCGGAGTTTTTAAATCCCAAATTCTCCCGCACATATTCCGCGACAGCCTTGCCCAGTTTCGCATGATCATCGCGGCTGTAATGCAACCCGTCCAGTTCATTGAGAGAAAAGTTCAATGCGGCGCAATCAATGAAACCGCATCCGTTACGCTCGGCAACATCCCTGTATAAAGCACCCAGTTCACAACTTTTGCCGTAGGCGAGTGGCCCATAGCTGAACCCGAATATCATGTTTCCGATATCATTTTTCACCGGCGCTGGGGCGATCACGATAATTTCAGGAGCTGGGTAACCGTAATAGGCCGTTTGCGACGCTAAAACGAGTTTTTCCAGACCAAACGCTATCATGCCCGCGGTTAGATTGAACATATGCTTCAGTTCATTCACACCGAGCTGGATGATGACTATATCCAGCGGCGCGTTGGCGTCCAATGTCTCCTCCAGAGCAGCTATACCGAGACGGTGAGGGAAATACGGATCTTCCCGCATCACCGTCCTGGCGTTCAGCGCGTTTTCGAGCAGCCGATATTCTTTGCCCAACAAACATTGCGCTACCCCCGGCCAACGGACCTCAAACGGCATCCTTTTCGCCGTTCCGGTTTTACGATCGTATGTTTCAGCGTCATATCCCCAAGTATTCGAGTCCCCGAAACAGAGTATAGTTTTCATTGTCTGCCCTTCCGATTTTAGCTGCCATGGTGAATGGAAAGCCCCGACTCATATTG
>JAISXR010000107.1 GCA_031270375.1 Synergistaceae bacterium
GTCAGGGAAGGCGGCATCGTATTTGGGTACGGCGTTCACGAAATCGGCGACATCAAAGGCAATCCGGCAATGGAACAGGCTTATGAAATGGGATATGGCGCGAACTGACACAGCCACGCGGATAAGTTTGCCGCTTACTTGACAAAAAGGGGTTAGGTACGATGAATAGCAAAAAGTATTTTTCAGGGAAAGCCGGGGTATGTTTCACTCTGCTTCTTATCGCGGCGACTGTTTTTGCCTCGGCTTTTATTGTGGGTCGCGTTGGAAAGGAGATAGCGCAAGCATACGCGTCTACGCCGGAGGCGGAGCGGAAGAACCCGCAGCCGGAAGCGGCGGGAGGCGGGGGAATATCCGGCTCCAAGGTATATTTCACTTCCGACATAAGTTCCTCCGCCTTGCAAAGCGTTTATAACGCGCTGGAGAGAAGGGCCGAAGGCAGAGTCGCCGTCAAGATTCATACCGGAGAACCGGGAGGCAAAAACTTTTTGCAACCCGCGTTGATTAAAGACCTTGTACAAGCCGTAAAGGGTACGATTGTGGAAAGCAACACGGCGTACACTATGGGGAGAAGGCACATCACCGCGCTGCACAAGCAGGTCGCAATCGACCACGGTTTTACCGCGATCGCGCCGGTGGATATCCTAGATGAGGACGGCGACATACGCCTGCCGGTAAAGGGCGGCGCTCACATCACGGAAGATATTGTGGGCTCGCATTTCAGGAACTACGATTTTTACATCGTTCTTTCGCACTTCAAAGGGCATAGTATGGGAGGCTTTGGCGGCGCCGTCAAAAATATGTCCATCGGTATCGCCTCGTCCAGAGGCAAGTCGTGGATTCACAGCGCGGGGAAATCGGAGAGCGGAATCGGAGAGGGCACGCCCCAAGATGATTTTCTCGAATCGATGGCGGAGGCGGCAAAAGCGGTCGCCGACGACCGTGGCGAAAAAATTCTCTATATCAACGTGATGAACCGCCTTTCCATCCAATGCGATTGCATGCCCAATCCGGCGGAACCTGATATGCACGACATCGGAATACTGGCGTCCCTCGACCCAGTGGCACTGGACAAGGCTTGCGTCGATCTCGTATACGCGGCTCCCGACGGCGCTTCGCTGATAGAGCGCATGGAATCGGTCAATGGCATCCATACTCTCGATCACGCCGCGCGAATCGGTTTGGGAAGCCTCTCCTACGAATTGATCAAATTATAAGGGCGAAACACGTTATGAAACTGATATTGACAATAGGAATCGCATAAAGGGCAGCGCGCGTCAAATGTCTGAAATAGCCGAACGGGAATTTATCTACATCTGGGCTTACTTCAATATCCAGTTCCGGCAAATCGCTGGGTACTGGATTTGGGGTATGGCGCTCGGTTCGGTAATTTCCGTTTTCGGAAAAGAAAAACTATACGGTTTATTCGCCGCGCTACGGGGAAAAAGGCTGGGCGCGCTGGGAATTATCCCCGCATCTCTCGCGGGTATCGCTTCCCCGCTTTGCATGTATGGAACCGTACCCATTGCCGCCGCTTTCGCGGAAAAAGGCATGGAAGAAGACTGGATCGCCGCGTTCATGATGAGTTCGATTCTGCTCAACCCGCAATTGATCGTCTACAGCGCGGCGCTTGGGGAGACAGCTCTAGTGATCCGACTGGTCTCCTGTTTCCTGTGCGGCGTCGCGGCCGGGGTTTTCGTGAGGCTGTTTTGCCGGAGAGGGAATTTTTTCGACTTCACTGGTTTTGGAGCATACATAAGCAAAGACACTGATCCGAACGTTTTCATGCGGCTTCTGAAAAATATTGGCCGAAACATCAAGGCGACCGGTGGTTATTTTCTGTTCGGGATTTTCCTCTCCGCGATGTTCCAGCGGTACGTCCCTTCAGAGAGTTTCGCTGGTTTGTTCGGCAGACAGAATGGTTTCGGGGTATTGATGGCCGCGACGATAGGAGTGCCGCTGTATGCCTGCGGCGGGGGCACGATTCCGCTCCTTCGGCAATGGCTGGCGCGCGGTATGAGCATGGGCGCGGCGACAGCGTTCATGCTCACCGGCCCCGCGACCAAAATCACGAATCTCGGCGCTGTGAAAATGGTGCTTGGCGTCCGGCATTTCGTGCTTTACCTCGCGTTTACAATCTTGTTTTCATTCGCGACAGGATTGCTGATAGATGTCTGGTAAACATCTTTGAGGTGGTACGCCGGATATTACGTGTACGAGGCAAAATGTCTTATTAAAGCATGACGAAGAGAGGGTTGCTTATGAAGCGATTTTGTACTGTCATTATGGCGCTTCTGTTGAGCGTATTCACGATTTTCAGCGCAACCGCCGCGCAAGTTGAGGCGGCGGGCGCAAATAGGGGAACTATGGAAAACGCCGATCCCGGAAACATGATAGTGGAACCGGTCGATCTCGGTTTGAGCGTAAAGTGGGCCAGCTTCAATGTCGGAGCGTCAAAACCGGAAGAATACGGCGTCCTGTTTGGGTGGGCGGATGTGACCGGCAAAAAAACTTCAATATCCAACGACGATTACCCAAACGCTAACCCGCCGAAAAATATTTCCGGCACAGAGTACGACGCCGCGCATGTCCTGTGGGGCGGTGCATGGCGATTACCCACGAGAGACGAACAATTGGAATTAGTTGAAGGCTGCGTCTGGGAGAAAACCGAGCTAAAAGGCGTCGCGGGTTATCGAGTGACTGGAAAAAACGGAAACAGCATTTTTCTTGCGGCATCGGGTGGGCGCGTCGGTACTGAAGTGCATTATCAGGTTTCGGGAGGTGATTTCTGGAGCGGCACGCTCAGCGGCAATACCGACGAGGCGTACTATATGTGGTTTTATGGCGGCCGACAGGCCGTCGAGGATTTACCGAGGCATTACGGCTTTGCCATCCGAGCTGTTTGCAACTGAAAGAAACGGAGGGTTTGAGTTATGACTGTTAAAAAACTTTCATCTTTAGGCTTCGCGCTTATTTTAAGCGTGTCCGCAGTCTTTTACAACGCTGGAGCGTGGGGGCAAAGCTCCTCAACGCAAAAACAAGGCGGGGATGCCGGCAATGTGCTGATAGCCTACTTCACAACGAGCGGCGTCGTTGACGCAAGCCTGATAGACCCATCAATAGACGCGACCTCGCAGGCAAGCGTCGTCATTCCCAACATGGAGCTTATTGCCCGTTATATCGATGAAACGATCGGCGGCGCGATGTTTGCGATAAAGACGGTAAAAAAATACCCTGTGGGTTTTAAGGAGTTGAACGCTATGGGATATGAAGAACTCAATGCCAACGCGAGGCCGGAACTGAGCGTTCACGTAGAAGACATGAGCGTTTATAAGACCGTCTATCTGTGCTACCCCAATTGGTGCGGAACCATCCCGATGGCTGTCGCGACTTTTCTGGAGGAATACGATTTTTCAGGTAAGACCATCGTCGCGTCCTGCACGCATTTTGGCAGCGGTTTCGGAAGCAGCGTTCAAGATATTCGGAAACTGTGCCCAAATTCAGTTGTGAAGGAAGGCTTTGTCGGCAGCGGCCGGAATGTTAGGGAAGCGAAAAATGATGTAGTGAGATGGCTGAATGAGTTTCAGCTATGAGGCAAGGGAAGTAAAAGCGATACGCGGAGCAGTAGGCTTAACTTAAAGGGAGCCAATACGGACTATGGTCAAAATTCTTGATATGACGCGGGGCAAACCAGCGCCGCTTATTTTTAAATTTGCCCTGCCTACTATCATCGCAAATTTATTCCAGCAGATTTATGGCGTAGTTGACAGCGCCATTGTTGGGCAGTGGGTCGGAGCGAACGCTTTTTCAGCGGTCGGGGCGACAAACGCCTTGACGAATACGTTTATGGCAATGTGCTGGGGGGCGACGATTGGGCTTGGAGTTGTAGTCGCGCAATACTTTGGGGCGAAAGATTATGAAAAAACATCGGCCGCCATTGTGAACGGGTTTTACGTTTGCATCGCGGTAGCCATAGCAATTACGGTTATCGCGCTTGTTTTTACCCGCCCGTTTCTGAGCCTGCTTAAAACGCCGGACGCTCTCATGCGGGACGCGGCAACCTATATGCGGGTCATCGCCGGTGGCCTCTTCGCTGTGACCGCTTATCACGCGGGCTTCTCCGCACTCCGAGCTTTCGGCGACTCCAAAACGCCTTTATATTTCATGATCGGCGCGAATGTTTTGAACGTAGGGCTGGATTTGCTGTTTGTGATTCCCCTTGGAATGGGCGTATTTGGAGCCGCCGCCGCGACTGTATTATCCCAACTGGCGGCGGCCGTTTGTTGTATCGTATATGCTTTCAAGACAATACCGTACTTCAAGAATACTCCGCGCTATCTGAAACCGCAAAAGCGCCTGATCTCGCAGATATTGAAAATCGGCCTGCCTTCGGGGTTCCAATACTCCCTGATTTTTCTTTCGGGCAGCGTATTGCAGCGGGTAATCAACGGTTTTGGGGAAAGCGTCATCGGGGCGTTCACCGCCACCAGCAGGATAGAAATACTGGTAGAACAGCCTTTCGCCGGGCTCGGTTCGGCCATCGTAACCTATACGGGGCAAAACATCGGCGCGGGGAAGTTTGATCGCGTAAAACAGGGTATGAATGTCGCGGTGAAAGCGGCGGCAATTTATTCCGTTGTTTTGCTCGCTATCTTTTGGATAGCGGGCAATGCCGTAATGCGAATCTTTGTAGACGACAACTCCATAGTCGCCACCGCCGCGGCCGGCATACGGATAACAAGTATTTTCTTTATTGCGATGGGCATGAGCAGGATTTTCCGGAACCTGCTCAACGCTGCCGGGGATTCGTTATATTCCATGACGAACGGGATCGTCGAGATTTTCGGAAGGATTGGTCTTGCGGTCATTCTGACGAGCATCCCGCAAAT
>JAISXR010000114.1 GCA_031270375.1 Synergistaceae bacterium
TCGTCTATATAGACCGTCCCATAGGGCATCGCCTCATACCTAACATCGCCGGCGGAGACCGGGCCGTTGTCGATTATGACCTCAAATTCCCTGCCGAGATGATACATCAAAAACCCCGCGCCCACGAGACAAGCGACGGTCAGCAGCCGTATCAGCAGCCGCCGCGCCCTGACTGACGAAACGGACATCCCCTCAGGCCTCCCCTCTCAGCCCGCGCCTCTCGCGTTCGCGCGCCTGATTCCTCTTCCAGGCGTGCAGGACGAGCGCCACGGCTATTATCCCGTAGGAGACGAACACACGGAAATACTCTCCCAACTGCGCCTGACCGATGAGTTCCTTTCCGGCCATCGGCGACACCACGAACATCAGGTGAAAGAGCGCCACTCCCACGAACACGTTCGTGATCGAGGCTTTCGAGACCGTGGCTCCCCCGATGAGGAGCGCGGCTATGGAGAACATGCCGGTCTGTTCGTGGCTGTTGTAGGTGTTCATGGTTCCGATGTTCTGGAGAAAAATTATCTGCCCGAAAGCGGCCAGCATCGTCGATATCACTATCGCGATGACGCGCGTCCGTTCGACGGCTATGCCGGCCGAATCGGCTATCGCCATATCCTGCCCGACAGCCCGCATATCCTGCCCCAGTTTCGTGCGGCGGAACCATATTATGAAGAGGCAGAACGCGGCTATCACGATGTACGTGCTGACCGGCACGTTGATGCTGAAGGGCGCCGCCGCCGTGCTTCCGTGAAAATCGTATTGCAGCGCGTTGTCGAGAGCGTGCCTGAGTCCGGTGAGGTTGATGGCGTTCCGCACCCCATAGCCCCGCGACAGCACCAATTGCGGGTTCGTGACTGGAATCCTGATCTCGATGTCAGTGAACGGTATCTTCAACATTCCCTTTATGCCAATCACGTAAAGCACGACGAACTGGTAAATGCCGTTCACGAAAAATCCCAGGATATACGAGGTCACCATCTCGCGCCCCTTTGCGCGGTTAAGGACGGAACCGCAGACATAGCCGAGCGCGGCGGCTATTGGCATACTTATGAGTGACGCCAGCACCAACCCCGGGATGCCCGCCACCGACCAGTCGGTCACCAGTATCAGCCCAATCTGCCCGGCCATCGCGCCCAGCACCATGCCGAAGTTCAGCCCCATTCCGGCCATTATCGGTATCAACAGGGACAGCACGAGGAAGGAGTTTCGCGCGAGCCTCGTGAACATCTCCTGTATCAGATAAGCCGCCGAAAATCCCGAGAGCGGGATCGCCGCCCCCGAGAGCAGGATGAAGATGATCGGGACCGAGTTGGATATCAGGAAATTCTTGAGCGCGTCGCCAAATCCGTACCGTCTGGCCGCTGTGTCGTTCGTTCTCATCAGCGTTTCACCTGCGTCTTTCTCGTGAGCGCGTAAAGTATCATGCCGTTCGAGACGATTATCCTTATCACCTCTGACATGTCGGACTGAAGGAGGCTGTTGATGACCGAAGGAGTCATGGTGAGTATGCCCTGGAAGAGGAAAGTTCCCACTACCACGTTCACCATGGTCGCCTTGTTGACCGATGCCCCGCCCAGCAGTATCGCCGCCACGGCGGGGAAAGCCATGTAGAGGGGGCCCATGTACAGTTGTATGAAGCCGAAACTCTGTTCGTACACCAAAATTCCGAGCGCGCCGAGGACGGTGGAAAGCATGACCGATATGGTCCTCATCCGGTTCACGTTGATGCCGGAGGCGCGCGCGAATTCGGGATTCGAACCCACCGCCGTTATCGCCGTCCCGGTCTTTGTCCTGAAAAACGCCCGCACGAGGAATATCATTATGAAGAAGAAGATAAACATCCCCGTCGGGAAGTAGAACCTTCCGCCCTCCTTCCCGAACGCGAGGAAATCGCTCAATACATGCCTCCAGAACCCCTCGGTGCTTATCGTGGTGCGAAGCCCGGAACCGCCGTAAGCCCATATCATGACTGGGCTGTCGAACGGAAGCAGCAGCCACGCCATGCAGGTAACGGCGACCGACGAGAAGCCCACGTACGTGGCTATCATCATCTCCTCGCCCTTGACGCGGTTCAGTATCTGAGCGTATATGAATCCTAGAACGGCGGCTATGGGAATCGCGACCAGCATGGCGAATCCGAATCCGGGAAGCTCGCGCGCCTCGAACTGAATCGACATCGTCGCCCCCAAAAGGCCGGCGATGATGCCCAGGGGAAGACCGAAGTTCAGCCCGCACCCGCTCTGAACCATCGGCACCATGGCGAGCACCAGCACCCCGTTCATCCCGACGCGGACGAGCGTATCCGAGAGCGACGACAGCACGCGCACGTTCACGAACGGGGCAGCGATGTAAAGCGATAACAGGAAGAGCCCGATTATCACCCTGGGCCATCCGGCGTTCTCGATGAACCTTTTGATGTAGCCTGTCATCAGATTTCACTTCCTTCCGCGGCGCCGGTCATCAGCAGGCCGAATTCCTCGGCCGGCGCGGATGCGGGCCTTACGCCGCTTATCACGCCGTTGTCGACTATGGCGATCCTGTCGCATATGGAACGCAATTCTTCCAGCTCCGACGACGTGACGACTATCGTCGTCCCCTGCTCCTCGTTGACCTTCTTCAGAATGTCGAGCACGAGCCTCTTGGCTCCTATATCTATGCCCCTCGTCGGTTCCGAGACGAAGAGCAGCGTGGGGTTCACCACGAACGCCTTTGCCAGGCACACCTTTTGCTGGTTGCCGCCCGAAAGTTCCACAGCCCTCTGTTTATGGGACGTGCATTTTATCTCGAGCAGTTTGATATATTCCATCGCGGCGTCCCGCATCGCCTCGTCGTCGCGCCATTTTACGAGTCCACCCAGCGCGCGCCGCACGAATTTGTCCCGCACCTGCATGGCCGTAAAGGCTATATTCCAGTCTATCGACTCGTCGAGAAGCAACCCGACGCCTCTCCTGTCCTCCGACACGAAAGCCATATCGCGCGACAGGGAGACGGCCGGGTCGTTGAGCCGCAAACGCTCTCCCCGGACGCGCACGTTGCCTCCCGCCGTGAACAGGCCCATTATCCCGTTGGCGATGCCCAGTTTGCCCTGCCCGGCGAGTCCGCCGATGCCGAATATCTCGCCCTTTTTTACCGAGAAAGTGACATTGCGGACGGTTTCCCCGGGCATATCGACCCACAGGTTTTCGACATCGAGCACGGTCTCCGTCGCGGCGGCGTCTCTCACACGTGTGGCGCCCGCGCCGACACTGCGCCCCACCATGGCGCTCGCGATCTTGAAGACGTCGGTCTCGGAGGCCCGCGCCTCCTGCGCCACCCTGCCGTCGCGCAGCACCACTATCTTATCGCACAGGTCGATGACCTCCTGAAGCCTGTGCGATATGAATATCATCGAAATTCCCCGCGCCGACAGATTCCGCAGCGCCCGAATGAGCGTTTCAGCCTCCGATTCCGCCAAAACGGCGGTCGGCTCGTCGAGGATGAGAAGTTTTGTGTTTTTTCGGTCGACCTCGCGGGCTATTTCGGTGAACTGCTTGTGTCCCACCGGCATTTCGGAAGCGAGCGTTTCGGGGTCGATGGCGAAACCTATCGCGTCTATGGCGGCGTCCGCTCGCCGTCTCATGGCCTGCCGGTCGAGCGTGCGCATCCTGTCGCCGAATATCTCGACGAGCGGGTTGTATTTCGTGGATTCCCTGTTGAGCATAATATTTTCGGTGACGGTAAAACCTGGCAGCAGAGAGAATTCCTGGTGCACCATGCCGATGCCGGCGTCGATCGCGTCGAAAGGAGACTGAAACCTCGCCTCCTGTCCGTCGTACATCACGTGCCCCTCGTATCCCCCCGTCGAGGCTATTAGCGGCATCCCGAAGAGAATGTTCATCAACGTGGATTTGCCCGCTCCGTTTTCTCCGACGAGCCCCAGGATTTCACCCCTCCCGAGTGTGAAACTGACGTCGGAGAGCACCTTGTTCCCGAAGAACTCTTTACCCACGGATTCGACGGCCAGAATCGGCCTTTCAGATACCATACGCCCCATCACTCCATCCCATTCCAAATCCACACCGCGCCCGCGTCAGCATTTCGCGCACCCTGAAGCCGTTGTATTGTTTATCGCGATGGTTCGGGTTTCTTTTCCTCTTCTCGGTCATTGTACCAGATAACTCATCTTTCGCACATAGAAACCGCGGCGCGGCCAGGGCAATCGCATAAA
>JAISXR010000148.1 GCA_031270375.1 Synergistaceae bacterium
TACGAGGATGTCTGTTCGGGCGATACCGGTTATGCCGAAACGGTTCGCGTCCACTACGACGACGGCCGGATCAGCCTGCAGTTTCTGCTGGAGCGTTTCTACGACGTGATTGATCCGACATCCCTGAACCGTCAGGGCAACGACATCGGCGAGCAGTATCGCAGCGGAATCTATTATGCGGACGAGGCGGATCGCGAGGTCATAGAGACATCGCTGCGCGGCCTGCAGGAGAGGATGGCGAATTCGGTCGTCGTGGAATTTATGCCGCTGGAGAATTTTTGGCCGGCTGAAGAATATCATCAGAAATATCTGGAGAAGAACCCGAACGGCTACTGCCATATTGCCCGTTCGCGATTCGCCGATGCCGAAACGGCGAGCGACGAGGCGACGCGAAAAAGCAGACACGACGCACTGCTGGAAAAACTGACCCCGCGGCAATATGAGGTCACTCAAAACGCGGGAACTGAGCCTCCCTTTCGCAACGAATACAATAGCCTGTTCGAGCCGGGTATATATGTCGATGTCATTGACGGGACACCGCTGTTTTTATCTACGGATAAATTCGAGTCCGGGTGCGGCTGGCCCAGTTTTTCGCGCCCGATTTCCGGTTCCGCCGTTGTGGAGCGCGCTGACCATTCCCAAGGGATGGAACGCATGGAAGTACGCTCCCGTACCGGCGATTCGCACCTCGGGCATGTGTTCACGGACGGCCCGGATGAACTGGGAGGGCTGCGTTACTGTATCAACAGCGCGTCTTTGCGTTTTGTGCCGAAAGACAAGATGGAAGCGGAAGGTTACGGCGGTTTCCTGGAAAAACTCGAACAATCTCACGAAAAGAGACAGTGACGCTATTCCATCAGCACAATGGGTTTAACAGCGGCATATTCGCGGCTTGCCGCGAAAGCCTTGTTGATCTCTTCGAACCGGTAAAAACGAAACATTTTCTCGAAAGGGAATTGCCCGGCCTTGTAATATTCCAGGAGTTTGGGGATAAAAAGAGGAGGAAACGAAAATCCCGTGTTCGTGACCGTCCATCTCTTGCCTTCCTGACGCTCGCGTTCGCTTAACATAAGCGATCCGCCAATGCCTACGCCGCAGGCCGTAGCTCCAGGATTCAAAACATGCCGCATGGCCTCCAGGAGACGGGAGCTGCCGGAGGTGTCGAACGCGTAATCGACGCCTCCGCAGATGTTTTTTATGGCTTTCGCAACGTTCGCCTTCTCCCCGTTAACGCGGTGCGTTACTCCCAATTCCGCGGCCAGGGCCAATCTGGAGGGAACGCGGTCAACGCCGATGATGGGATCGCAGCCGGCAATATGCGCCGCCATGATTGCGGACAAACCGACACACCCGGTTCCAAAAACAGCTATCGGGCGCCTCGCTTCGGGGTTCAGATAGTTGAGGACGGAGCCGGCTCCTGTCATGATCCCGCATCCTAATGGCCCCATGAGGCGCAAGTCGAGAGCGGGATCAATTTTGATCACGGAGTTTTTGTGGCAGACCATTTTCGCGGAAAAGCCGCCTTCTCTCATAAGGGGAATAACCGGATTCCCCTTCAACGAAAAGGGCGTGGTCCCGTCCGGCCGCAGACCATCGAAGTTTTCGTCGAAACGATCGCATTCCCAAGTCCGGCCTTGCCGGCACGCTTCGCACTCGCCGCACCAGTTGTAAGCAGTGACTACGTGATCGCCAGGCGCAAGCGCTTCGACGTTCGATCCGACGCGTTCCACGATTCCGCTCGCTTCATGCCCCAGAACCATCGTGTCTGTGTAATTTTGCTGAACCCAGATGTCCGTGTGACAGACTCCGCAAGCGACGGTTTTTATCAGAACTTCGTCAGGCCGAGGATATTCGAGGTCAAGCTCATGTATAGCAAGTTCAGTATCTTTCCCAAAATGCACGGCGACTGGTGTTTTCATGGCCTCTCTTTCCTGCCGGAGCTATTTTAAGTTAAGACGGGCTCAGTCGTATTCTGATTCCCAGCGCACAATCTCGCCCGTTTCGGCGTCGATTTCGTATTCATATTCTGCCCAGGCGTGATCAAATTCAATTTCGTACACCACACGCCCTCTGTTGCGGTCGAGTTCGGCTTCATACTTACGAATTTCGCTTTCAGGAACGTTCGCGTGAACAAGGGCGATTGATTTTGCCTTCTCGAAACCGATGTAATCCTGAGTGCCGTCATCAGGTTTCTGTATCGCCTTGCCGGTGTTCCTGCGTTTATATTCCATTATTTCGCCGGAGATGGCGCCAATTTCGTAATTATATTTTACGCCGCCGCTCGAAAACATTATGTCATATAATTTAACCCCGTGCTTTTCATATTGTTTAACCGATAAGGCGGATGTTTCTTTTTCCGATAGACCGGCGTGTTGAAATGCAATGGACTTCGCCTCGTTTTCGCCGATATCCGCTACAGCCGCAGTTTGTGAGGATAAAACCACAATGAAAAGCAACGCGGCAAACAGGAAATTCTTGGTCTTACTCATCTGACATTCACCCCCGTTGTCGTTTCAGTATATCAAATAACCCGGTCGGAATCATCACTTTAGATAATCTGATTTTCGCGGTAAAATGAACCAGGCAAACTAATGGGGGGGATTTCCGATGAACGTAACAGAGGCAATAACCTGGCGTCATTCAATTCGGGCGTTTCTGACCAAACCCGTGGAGAGGGAAAAGCTGGACGCTGTTCTCGCCGCGTCCGTCCGCGCTCCATCTTGGGCGAACACGCAGCCCTGGGAGATATTCGCCGCTGCCAGCGATACTTTGAAGCGAATCAGAGCAGGCTACCGGCAGAAATACGCTGACAAAGCGCCGACCGCGCCGGAAACGCCCCACCCCATCGAGTGGCCGGAAGCGGCGCAGAAACGCATCCAGCAGCTTCGCCCGGATATGGAGCGCATGTGCGGCGCATCCGTCGAACAGTTCGCCGAATTGAACCAGACGATGTTTGGCGCTCCCGCGGTTGTCTACGTCTGCATGGACAAAGCCCTGTCCGAATGGTCGTTGTACGACATCGGCGCGTATTCTCAGACGTTCATGCTCGCCGCTCTCGAACAGGGGCTTTCCGCCATCCCTGCGATAACCCTCACCCTCTATCCCGATATCCTGCGGCGCGAACTGAAAATCCCGGACAACCTCAAAATCACCATCGGCATCGCGGTCGGTTACGCGGACAAGGGAAACGGGATAAACAACTTCGTCAGCTCAAGAAAGCCGCTAGACGAAACGATCCGCTTTTTCGAGTGAGGCGACGAATATGGGCAGAATCAAGAAAATGACGCCGGAGGAACGGGAGCATGTGATGTCCATCCTGCAAGTCCCTCCCGACACCACCCTCCCGGACAGGCTGAT